>JBGSUV010000139.1:0-44484 GCA_041753315.1 Pirellulaceae bacterium
GAAGCGCACGATGCCGACACCGTTTTCAGGTTGGATCACGTCGACAAAGTTGCGGGCTGCTTCGCGCAACACCTCCACGCGTTTACGACCATCTCCTGCATCAAAATCCATGCTGCCGGACTGGTCGAGCACCATGACGACTGCCGTCTTGGGGCGCGCGATGGCGTTCGCCGTCAACGCGACATCCCATTCCTCTCCCGTCTCCACGCAACGCACTCGCACTGTACCCAAAGCAGTCGTACCTGCGCTACCGCCGGTGTAAGTCAACCAAATCCGAGCTTTGGCTCCGACGGTGAAGCCTGGTGCAGGAATTGTTACCGATGCGCCCAACAATGTTTGGAAGCTGTTGGCAGGTCCTGATGTCGTCGTCGGTCCTGAGACAATCTGAAACGTGAGCGGCTCGACCGAAAAACACTGCCACACGACAGCGCGTGCAGTTGTCTCACCTTCTGGAATGTCATTAAAGACAACAGTCGAAGTCTCTAACATGACGCGCCGTGCGGCACGTCGCACCGCGGCATTCGCATTGACTCGACCAAACCCGTAGTCGTCGTTATGCCCGTTAGCGTCGTAGACGACCCCGCCGATCTTGTCTGCCGTTTCTCGCATGATCGTTCGTAGTTGATCACGTGTGAGTTCTGGGTTTGTCGACAGAGCAAGTGCTGCACAGCCGGCGGCGCATGGGGCGGCATAGCTTGTGCCGGTGCCCGTGCCATATCCGCCGCCACCGGTTGTACTTACTACATCGACGCCGGGTGCGATGAGTTCGACCGTTGCGCCCCGCGCCGCATTGTCCTCCAAGTCCATGCGGTTGGAACGCACGACGGCAATCACATCTGGGTGGGAGACAACTTCGTCTTGCAAGATGTCGACGTTATTGCCATTGCTCGCCGCCCAGAAGATTGCCAGACCGCGGCCGTTGCGACCATTGGCGGCAGCAAACTCGATGGCCATTTCTAAAGTCGCTGTGAGGTCCCAGTCCGCTCCATTGGGACCTAGACTCGAAACCAAAATGTCAGCACCTGTGGCTGGGTCTGCCCCCATAACTTCGGTCGACGGGTCCGCCGCATAGGACACCGCTCGCGCCAAAGTCGTTTGCGTGCCAACTTGATCTCCGAGGCAGGCGATAAGCATCAGTTCACTCTGGGGTGCCGCACCGCAGCCACCCAAGCCATTATTGTGCCGCGCACCAACCAAGCCGGCGCAGAATGTGCCGTGATTGCTACCAGGCATTCCGGCTGTGCCTTGGACGAAATTTGCTGGGTTGCCTCCGACCGTTTGGAAGAAACCCGAGACGCCAACGACGCCAGCCTGAAGGTCCTCATGTGCCGTGTTAAAGCCGTTATCAATGACTGCGACTCGGACTCCAACCCCAAGCGTATGGTCCCAGGCTTCCTCAGCGCTGACATCAGCCCCCGGTGTCCCGCCGTTCTGTCCTGTATTGGCCCATTGCCACTGCTCGTCGAATCGCGGATCGCTTGGAGTGAGACGTACCGGTACATGCTCGATGAAGCTCGGCTCAGCCAGCGTGAACCGCGGATCATTACTCAGATCGACGCTGGCCGCCAAAGAGTCTTCGTGCACTTCTGTATCGACTTCGAACAAATTGGGCGCGAAGCGAAGTCGTGTGAGAAGTGTTAATCCGCGTTCAGCCAAGATCTCCTCAGACTCTTCCGTAGTGTACTTGGCATCGAGCTGAACATTGAGTCGCCGAGTGACGATGGCATGGCGACCATTTGGGCGTCTTACCAATTTGCCACTGTCATCGGTATTCTGCGGAGTCACGCGGGCAGCCAGGGCTCGCGTTGTCTCCGGCGAAGGACTAACAAACACCCACATCGCCCTCTCAAAGGCCTCCGCTGTGTCCGTTGCCATTCCGACGCTGACGGCATTGACCGTGGTCCCGAAATCGCCCACCGCAGCGCGTGGCTCGCCGCGCTCGTTTGGAGTTACTTTGATCGCACTAATGTTGTCGATCTCCTCCACAGACTTTCGCTGTCCGCGCACGAAGTAATCTCGGTTCATGACAATCTCCTTGTTGTGTTGAGTGAATCTCGAATTGACTGAGAAAGGTGAATAACAGCCTACAGCCACAACCGCCTTTCGCGGGAGTGAGTGAAGTCATCAACGTCAAAATCGTTAAGTCGCAACGCGTGGGGGGGCGATTCGTTTGCGTTACGGTTTTGCAACCCAACGGGATTGGCCCTACGAAACAGAAGTCGCACTTAGCGAAGCTTCATGTTCGAAAGAAAGGAAACTCGGGAGCGCATTCACAACAAGTGTAGGAATGTCGGCAGCAATAAGACAATTCCACACTGACGTGCGGAACGGACGATGCCTGATGCGATTGTCATTGCGACTCCGCGATGGTAATTCTGGAGAGTGGTCGAGTGGTAG
Source organism: Pirellulaceae bacterium (assembly GCA_041753315.1). GTDB lineage: Bacteria > Planctomycetota > Planctomycetia > Pirellulales > Pirellulaceae > Aureliella. The sequence goes on from JBGSUV010000139.1 coordinate 2,398, forward strand.
CCGATAGGCTGTGGCGATGCCACGCTTTGGCTGGACGAACAACGTGTCACCGCTTCATCTTTTCATTCACTTCACATTCACTTCAGATGCACTCGCCATAAGAATTCCCTTCACCGCGTTTCACACACAAGTTTTCCATTAACCATGTACTTCGACGTTGCGCCTCTGTGAGGGATTAATCCCGCAGAGGGGTCGCTACAACGAAGGCAATTGATGCGATGCGACCTGAGAACTCTTGATTCATTGTCTGTCGCAAGTCTGCCGCGAATAAATTTCTGTGGAGCTTAATCCATTCTGAACACAAAAACTAAGTGTCCGACATGCCTGGTATGTTTATGAAGCCGATAAAACGCGACGACTTGCTTACGACGCTACGTTCCATAGTTTCAGTAGGCCATCCTGACCAAGCGTATAAAACATGTTCAAACTATCGTGCAGGCACAAGGCTTGGCAACCGCTGAAATTGCTGGTCTCAGAAATCAACTTCATCTCCCGGTTGCGGTTGGAGAACACTTGTATGCCATCGTCATGAGCGACGACGACGCGACCATCGCGCGTGAAAGTCGCTTGTGCGTGATAAACGTCTGGACCAATCGATTGAAACAGCCAATCATCATAGGACATCCACTGAACTCCGACCCCGCGATGAGTTATGACCAGAATGCGTGGTCGAGAATGAACCGGTGACGGAATCAACTGGACAATTCCGCTGTCGGCAGTGTGCGAAAAAAGCAGCTCCCGGTTTCTCAAAATTCGCAATGCCCTTCCATTTGCAATCGAAATGTAATCAAGCACTTGAGCAACCCGCCACACAGTTTCTACAGCTTCTGGAGGTGCTGGTTGAAAGGAGCCATATTCGGCAAAAACATTAAGCGTCTGTGAGTGAAGTCTTGTTTGCGTTTCGGAATCAAAGTAGGGTCGTGTGTCAAACTCCAATTTGCTTGAAAAGACTTCCGACATCGAATGCAGTTCGACGTCGTCCGGAGTTCGCACTAAGAAGTTGCCAATCGTGGCTTCACCGCCTGCGCGCAGACGGTTCGTGTGGCGGTTCGCCATCGCCGACTCAAAAAGTGGTTGAATGAGAAAGTCTAAAACTCGTTCGCCAGTAATGACGATATTGAGCTTGAGAGGGTGACTGATATCGACGTCGTCGAACCATGCAAACTCCGCTTTTGCTTTTGCGTTGCTCACAACCAGCGTCAGTTGCTCTTGGCTACTATTCACGCCACTGCAGTGACGGATCCAGCGAACACTGTCCGTGGCTCGTCGGGGAACAGGTAGAAAGTAGAACTTAGTTTTCAGCATTCGCCCCGCAGGCTGCTCTTCAATCACCTGTATGCAAAAATTGTCGTATTGACTTCCCACAATGACTAAACCCGATTGGATCTTAGCCATGTGGAACCACTTGGTGTCTTCGTCGAGTTTAATCTCAGCGACGCTTTCGAGTTGCTTTCCTCGGGACGGGATTGAGCTGGGTGGCTTCGAGCGATCGTCTTTCTTCTCATTGGCATAGCGAAGTGTGTCTCTCGAAAAGATTGGATCTTCAGGAACAACAGTGCTCAGCCATTGAGTCGCGTGAGACACTCGCGAATTGATTAAACTTTTGAGGCCATAGCTTGCGGCAACGAACACGGCCGAACGAGCTTGGGCAGAAATATCGGGCGTTTTGTTGGTCCGATAGATCGATGCCAAAGCTTCGATTGGCCAGTTTTGTGTGGCAACGACTTCCCGATCGGCAAGCAGCCTGTCGATGTCTCGCGCTAGTTCGCCCGCGCGCTCCAATTCCTCCACGAGCGAAACCGTTTTCAGAAAACACTTCTCGTTGTCAATGCCTTTGGGCCACTTGGCGCGCAGCATCGACAGGGCTTCGTCGGGGACTTTCAATTTTTGAACCATGCAATCCGCTGCGTCGGCCCAGCGACGGTTTCGTTCGCAGAATTGAACATATCGCCGATAGTCGGCTATTGCAGTTTCGGTATCGCCGATTTCCAACAACAAGTCGCCCGACTTGATGTAGTCTTCCACTTCGTGGTACAGATGGACAGCCTCGCGGAAATCTCCTGCGCAACGAAAGCAATCAGCCGCTTTCGATGGGTTCTTCAATCGGTCTCGATAGACCACAGCTGCTTCGCGGAACATTCTACCCTGTTCCAACATATTCGCTGCCGTTGAAAAATCGCCCAGCAAGTGCGCGTAAATGTATGCCGCCCGCTCAAATCGTCCCAACGCCCGCTCTCGTTCCGCCAGTTCTCGGTACTTTGCCAACAATTTTGCTCGTACTCGTGCTTCGATATCCCAGAAGTCGGCCGCTCCACTGCCTACCGTGCTGTTCCAACCCAGTCGATTACGGGTAAGTTCATGTCCAGGCCGGGCCCAACCGCGATGCATATCTTCGCTGGACAGGGGAACGGCATACTTGAGGCCTTCACTGGGGTCTTTCTCGAGCATTGACAACAATCGATGGATGGACGCGTTGCGATGGGCTTCGAGCATTTCATTGAGTGCACTGGTTTGACGTTTGGCCCACTCTCGAATCCGTTGCAACCACTGCTGATCGTTGGCCGCTGATGTGCGCGTCGTGTTCGTGCGCGTCGTGTTGGCTTGGGGGATCTGTATACGTCGACCCGGTACCAACTTGCCTGCGACGGAAGCGAGGCCGCTCAGGACGTGACCGGTAAAGTGCGCTGCAACCTCGACAGGAATCGCCACCATGGCACGTGCATACAACAACGAATTGCTAACATGTTTCCCTCGGCGTTCACTGTGGGAAGGCGGAAGCGGGGGCAGTTTGTCATGGTCACTTCCCAGCTCTTTCCCAGCATTCTCCACCCACTGCTCCAGCGTCAGACTCGCGGTTGCCGAAACGGATAGTAATCGCTCGGGAAGTCCGGGCGCGTCAACAGCCATGTCCCAGTTGCCACAAACAACCCGCGGCACCAAGAACAGCTCGCGCAGCTTGATTTCGCCTAGAGGGTCGACGCACAGAGTGCCCAGCGTGGGATGCAAGAAACAGATTTCATCCTCCCGCAAGAGCTGTCGCCAATCGCTATCGGTAAGCTTGGGCTCCACGACCGCATCCAACAATGTCCAGAGACCATCGGCGAGTCTACGCAATGGATGTGCAATGGGCGGTTGGGAATACGAAGTCGACTGAGCTGCAGACCACAATGGTCCGTCGCTTGCCGGCTTTTCCCCCAGCAGCAATGCGCCATGGTTATCAGGCAATGGGTAGATAGTAACCTGCTCTGGTGCTTGGCAGTGTTCTGTAATCCAACATAACCAGGCGGCACGGTCGTTCGAGACAATCCAGACGCCTGCGTGTGCTGCTTTTTTCGGATCGAAAACGTCAGATAGGTTACTGGTCTGCCGCAGTTGAAGGTGAATCATTTTTAATGAGTTTGTATTGCTCATGGTTCAGCTACTCAATCCCAATATCAAGCGCACGCAGGTTGTCGTAGATTCGTTCAATTTCGCAGGCGGGTTGATGTTCAATATAGGCAAGTTCGCCAAACCACTTGTGGTTGCTGCAATATCCACTGGTAACGCCATCCTTCAGTACCATTGTCACTTCGGGAGTTCCAGTCCGCACGCTCTTCAAATGAAGCAGTCCACGTCCATCTAGAAAGATGTGACATCCATGCAGAGTCGCCTTTTCAAGGCGGTAGCCGCGTTGCGTCTCGCTGGACGAAAGCAACTCGAATGAAACCAAGTTTGCAAGTTGCTGTGATTGGACACCAGGCGATTGACGCCAAGCGAGCGAATTGTGTTCCATATGAAGTGACAGCAGCAGGCTGTTTCGCGATAACGTCAACTTGCCATTGACGATGCCAACTTTCGAAAAGCGATTTCGAAAGCTCATATTCGGCAGTCGTAGCTTTCCTTGGGCGATGTGATCAAGGGCGTTCGTTGCGGTTGGGGCCCGCGCAAAAATAACTTTTACAAGTTTTATTAACGTGGATTGATCGTATAGTTCCACTCACCGTGGAATGTATCACGTTTTAATCGCAACGCTGCAAGCTCGGTATCGCTGACTTTAGTCTTTGTTGGATATTCATTCGTGTCAATGGCAGCCTTGACTGTAAGCCCAGCCTTCGTCGTTGTGCTGGCGATGAGATGGATGATCGCTTGGTGACTGACCAGCGGCTTTCCACGCCAATTTTGCGTTATGAAACTAAAGAGGCGGTGTTCGATCTTATTCCATTTACTGGTGCCTGGAGGAAAGTGACGTACTACCAGTTTCTTATCTAACTCGTCAGCGAGATCTTGCAAGCAAACTTTCCAGAAGCGAGAGCGACTACTATTGCTGCCACCTCCATCTGCGGTTACGAGCAGCTGCTTCGCGTTAGTGAATCGTTGCTGCCCCATCTGAATCCACCATTGTCGGATGCTATTTGTCGCGAACCTCGCTGTATCGTGATCAATTCCAACATTGACCCAGCCTTGATTGTTAACGATGTCGTACACTCCGTACGGAATTGCCTTGCCAAGCTTCTTGTCCAAGAAATCATGCGTCCGAACTTCTTCTGGCTTTCCCTTTGGGTGCCATTCACGCCCTCCATTCTTGAAATCCCCTACTAATTCCTTCTTTTTCGTGTCAACCGAAATTGCCGGTTGCCCAGAGCGAAGAAAGCGCTGGACACTCGAATTGATATACTCAAATTGCGCATTGCGGTCGGGATGCGATCGACCTTCGCGTGTCTTGCAGTTCGCTTGAAGACTGTAGCCTGCCTGCTGCAGCAAGTCTGCAACAGTTCGTTCGCCAATTGGATGGCTCTGCCGAGTTAGTTCATCTGCAAGTTTCCGCGTGCTCTTGCAAGTCCACCGCAACGGTGACTCCGGATCGCCACGAGTCAACGGTTCGATGAGAGCCTCGAGGGCTTTCATTAACTCAGGATCGTTCTCGATAGCGCTGCGACGACCGCCGCCGGGTCTCCGAACACGCAACGATTCAAGAGAACGTTGACGCTTGGGAAGTTCAAGTTCACTACGACCAGCCGCAATCGTTGGTCGCGATAAACCTGTCGCTTTCGAAACAAGGCTGATGCCGCCGTAACCAAGCTCGCAAGCCTCGGACGCCGCCCATTGTCTTCGGCTTCGCTCGTTCATTTCCGGCGATAATAGTTTATACTTGCGACGAATCCTTGCGACAACTTTTGCATCCATGATGCAACTGTTCTCGCACGAATCACCTAAAACTCCAATATCAAGTTGTAAAAGTTATTTTTGCGCGGGCCCTTGGTATTGCGGACTCGCTCGCTTCGCATACTCTTCCGTGTTCGTCAAGACGTAGCAAAATGCAGCGACTCCTACTCGGTGACAAACACTCTAATGCGACCCATTGACCATTCGCAGAACAGTGAACGTTTTCGATCCGTTCCACGTTGCAATCGAATGCGGGCAGCGAATACGAATTACCATCCGCAGAACTTAAGATGGTCCCAACTTTCGTCAAAAACAAGAAGCCTTTTCGATCGATTCTCTCAATGACATATTGGACTCGATTGGCCTTGGCCTCGTCTAATGCGAGGACAGTCGTCTCAGCAAAACTGCAGCCATCAAACTGCAATTGGTTCCAGCCACTGGATTCGTGCTGATATACAAAATTTGGGTGCCCAACTTGTGATCTCCAGCGGTGGGTGCCGACAATATTCCTACCGGTCAGACTAATCGCCGTGGCCCCCGTTTTCGAATATCCGACAAGGCAATTCGACTCGATTCGAAAATTGCTGCAGTCACTGAGCGCGGACGTAATCAAGTCGGGTTGAATAGGAACGCCGTTTGAACCCACAGACATATCACTAACGTCGACGGAAATCAGACAATGATTACGATTTAGGGCTGGACCTAACAGGATATAGACGCACTCGCGCCACTTGGCCGCCCACGCAATAGGGCTGGCCGCCGAGTCACGAACTTGTATTGCCCCAAATTGATCCGAATTCTTGATGAGGAGTCGGCCGTCATAGCTGCTGGCGACAACAGTGCTCTCATCAATCAGATAGGGGCACTTGGCTTGAATTGGCAGGCGCAAGGGGAATGGAGAAATATCCAGTATTTGCGGTAACGCGGTCGACTGGGTTCTAAGTTCGGTTGACGTTGGGAACAACTCGGAAAGGTCCATCTGTGCCGTTCGAATCGTTTTGTGCCCCATCGGAGTGACTTCGATCACTTCGAGGCCGCCCTCGCGATCGACGACAATCGCACACAACGGCTCACTGTTCGCAACAGCAAGAAATCGTTGGAATTCCGGGTCGTGCCACGCATCGCGAGTCGTAATCAAGTACTTATCGGCACCGTCACCAAACTCAGCTGCCCGCGCGAGAAACGCTTCGATTGCTTCACCTGGATGTAGATCCGGAGTTAGCGCTTGCAGGTGTTGAACCAAGCCGTCGCGATCTTGCAGCGTTACGGCAATGACTTGTTCGCCACTTGCGCGCCATGCCTGTACCGACACGTGCTTTTCCGCCAGAGCAATCAACGCCAATCCAATTGCGGCCGCATAGACTCGTGGTGTCCCCCAGGCTCGAATCCCCGAGTCCAAAAGAACACAGCGGTCCAGTGAAGGATTTCGCGGGGGTGGCTCTCGCAGAAGGTACATCGCTTCGTTATTGGCAATGCGCACGGCAAGCGTATCGTTGTCGTAGGCCAACTCTGACAGCAACAAGCGATCTACCGTACCGCGATTGGAGATATCTGAGACACCACCAATCGCCGCCGAGCGATCATGGGTCAACTTGGGCGTGCGGTGTAGGACCCCCAGCAAGTTTCGCGAAAGTCTACCAATTCCCCGGTACTCGTCGTCGTCTAGCAACGACTGGATCAGTGCGCGGGCTTCGCAGTTCGCCGATGGCAAAGGTTCGAGCAGCGCAGCCTCAACTGTCGCTTCGACACTCGACGTCATCAACATGCGAAGGTTGTCGTCACCGAGTTGATGGATGCGATTGGCCAATAACTTAAAATCGGATGCACTAAATTCCAAGTCATGTGACGCAACTTGCCCGGGGACGAATTCTATGTCCAGCATTCTACATTGCTCTAAGAATGTGACGACGCTGCGGCTGTGCTCGGGTCGGCAACGCCGAGGATGTTTTGCAAGAAGACTCTGCAACAAGAGCGACTTGGTGCTTACTCCATGGCGAAGATCACTGCTCAAAAGCGAGATTCGATCGAGGCTTGCAGCAAACCGAGCGCATTCGTCCGTCTCAGAAAGAACTGTCGACAGATAACTTGTTAGCAACTGGTCAACCTCAGGGTCATCCCCCAACAGTGCCCAACTGTCGCGCGTGCTGGCAATAATGAGAATGACCAAGTCAAATGAGGGTAGGCCCAGGCTGCAAAGTGGTTCGAGAATTTGAGCCAACTCTAACGAGAATGCAATGGTCTGGCCAGACTTCCAAGTGATAGCAGACTCCGCGCGGTCCCATTTCCAGAAACTGCCTGGGTGTGGCGTGAGGTATTCAATCGCTTGGGGAACGGGCTGCATCATTCGAATTAGCTTGTGTTAGTCCAACTTTGTACGCAATGCTTCTTGAGTTGCGCGAATTGAGGTCCGACTCGCTCCAAGCAACTGGCAATCCGGAATCGTCTGTAATGTATCTCGTTCAATCCAAAGAACCCACGCATCTTGATCCACACCCAGCTTTTCGCGAATGGATGACGCAGGAACTTTGGGCGCCCAGGTATAGGGGGAAGGTAGCAGGATGCGTGAGTTCTCAAGCAACCGAGTGCCTGGGATCGGCGGAACCGGTCGACCGATTACAAGTGCTGTTCCATGCGGATTTGCCGCGAAACGCAAGTGCTGCAGCCGGGCAAGCGGGGCGCGGACCGCATAGTGATGCCATGAACTCCAGTCGCAAATGATTGCAGCGGCCTCTTCGACCGCTTCCGTGACTGCCCATCTCAGCTGTAGATCGGCGAGGTTCAGCTGCTCTTCTGGCTTGGAGCGAATGGGCAAGGCAGGTGGGAGTACCAGGCTCGCCATTTCACGCACGGAATACCACTGCGGAACGTTAAGCCGGCGGGACGGCACTGTGTCTCCAATCGCGCGCAGCAAATTACCTTGGAAAACTTCGAAGCGCTCTGCACCCGGTAGCATCTTCAGAATATCGAACTCAGACAAATGCTCTCCTTCTTCGACTCGAACCCAAAGCCCAGTTTCGTTCAGGGCAATTTCAATTCCGGTTACACTCCACAGTTGACTAAGCCAGTGTTGAACGAGCGCTTCATCAGATGTGTCACGCAGCCAAGCAATCACGTTTCTAACTCCTTCCAGAGCAGGTCGATCTGTTGGGAAAGATGTTCTCGTTGAACATCATTTGTAATCCACTGGCACTGATTGGCTAGCGTCGAGAGTTGTTCTCGCATTTGTTCGATGGCTTGCCGACCTTCTGCACTCGACAAGCCTGTAGCATGCGTTGAGTCTTCGCGGATGTTGTTAAGTTCTTGTTGGATCAATTCGACGTTGGGCCGAGCTGGCACGAGTGCTCGAGGGTGTGCCAAGCCAATTTCGAGCTCGTCTGCTTTCGAAATGGTAGTGTCAATGATGGAGCTGAGAATCTCCTGTTGCTCTTGAGTATCCCAAATATACCGCAGCACCCAAAGGTCGGTAATATTTGCGGCACTTCTACGACATAACAAGGCGCTGGCGGCGATGGGACGCTGCAGTCGGACCGCTCGTCGGTCGGAAAGTTCGATTCCTGCACGACGAATTTTTCGTACGACTTCCGCATAAATTTCGCCAATGGGTGCGATGTCAATGGTTGTCACTTGCTGTTGCGCGGCAGCGAGCGAATCAACGGAAAGCAATTTGGTGCCCAGCGTAGCGGTTTTTTCCATGGACCACCCGGCTCGCAATAAATTGTCGAGGTTTGCATCGCTCACATTGTTACATGACACACGCAACAAGAACCGATCAAAGAGCGCCTTCAACGACTCTTCCTCTGGCAACCGGTTACTGGCCCCGACGAAGATGAGAGCAGGCAGGTGTCTAGTTTCACGTCCACGTCTAAAAACACGTTCGTTGAGGGCCATCAAAAGACTGTTGAGAATCGCACTATTGGCATTCAGCAATTCATCCAGGAACACGAAGTCGGCTTCGGGCAACATGCCCTCCGTATTTGTGATCAACTCACCTTCTCGAAGCCGCCGTATGTCGAATGGTCCAAACAGCTCATTGGGCTCGGTAAAACGCGTCAACAAATAGTCGAAGATCCTGCCCTCGAGGCATTGAGACAAGCCGCGAACTAAAGCACTTTTCGCAGTGCCTGGCGGACCTAAAAGGAAAAGATTTTCGCGTGCCAAGAGGCAGATGCCCAACAGATCAACGATCTCGTCCTTTTCAACGAAGGCCCGTTTTAACGGTCTAAGGACACTTTCGTGAAGCCGGTCAATTGTCACTAAAGTCAAACTGTCTATCTCTTGCATGTAGCTCTCAGGTTCAAGTGATATGGCGAAGCAGCTTTCGATCATGATACAGAGTGGCTAAAAAGATATCATCTTTGACAATCATCATAGCCTCTGTTTCCTCTTGCATGCGGTTGATGCCAACGCCAGAAAGCGGCCAGGCTTCCGCCCATCTCTGAAAAACTTGCAGAAGAGGGTCGGACCCAGATGCGGCGCGAGCCAGACGATTCAAATCCGGGAGAAAGCGAAAAAACAGATCCACGGAATAGTGGAGTTTTGGATCGATAACATACAAAATCGCCTGCTCTCGATTTGCCTCCGCGTCGACTGGCAATAAATGCTTGGGTAGAGTCTCAAGGCCCGAGTGGATAAACTCTTCACCAAGCTCTCGATAAACCAGCAACTGAGCCGCGCGCACCAGTTGCTTGCAGGCCCACAGTGCCCATTCAACTTCCAACACCGGCGGCTCCTCCGGCAATTGCCGTCGATAGATCTGCTCCTGATCATCAATCCAACTCACCAACTCACTGTCGCTCGGAGTTTCAGCAACCAACGGGTGGTCCAGAACTAACCGCCCAGTCACCCAAAGTTCATTCAGTTGTTCAATAAGCGACATTCGACGAGCTCAATTTTTCGCGCGACAAATCCAAAACTCAAGTTCCGGACAAATTTTAGAAATTTTTGTCGATTGTCTCGCCTGTCAATCGACAAAAGTTGGCAGACACAGGTTAAACATAGAGTAACCGTTCCCGGCAATGCAATGTAGAACAATTGTCCCAATTGTTTTGTTCCAAGCAATGTAGAACAATTGTCCCAATTGTTTTGTTCCAAGAGCAATGTAGAACAATTGTCGCCAATTGTTTTATTCCTAGCAATGTTTGCCTAAAGCTGGGTCCAGAACAATTGTTCTCCATTCAGGCCCATCCGTACAACCCGTGAACGGTTACAAAATAGAAGCTTCTTCAACTGAACCGGGAGTTAAAAGATGAGTGGGGTACGAGTTTTGGTCGGAACGGCAAAGGGCGCGTTTGTCCTCACCGCAGACGGAAAACGCGATAAGTGGAAGGTCGAAGGACCGCTGTTTGCCGGTTGGACGGTCTACCATATGAAAGGTTCCCCCGTCGACCCTAATCGGATTTATGCATCCCAATCGAGTGACTGGTTCGGTCAAATCATTCAACGGTCAAACGACGGCGGCGCGACGTGGGAACAACCTGGCGTCGAAGCCGACTCTACGAATACCAATATGCCCTCAGTCGCGAGCAATAAGTTCCTCTACGAAGGTGACGTCGGAACACACATGTGGTACGACGGTACACCACATCCGTGGGAATTTAAACGCGTTTGGCATCTCGAACCGTCCATGACAGATGTCGACGTCGTTTATGCGGGAGTGGAAGATGCGGCTTTGTTTCGTTCAAGCGACGGTGGTTTGACTTGGAGGGAACTCCCAGGGCTCCGCTCGCAGCGTGGATCGGAATGGCAGCCGGGAGCGGGTGGTCTGGGGCTGCATACAATTCTGCTCGACCCCAACAACCCCGACCGGATCTATGTGGCTATCTCGGCCGCCGGTGCATTTCGAACTGACGACGGTGGAACGACGTGGAAACCGATCAACCGAGGCCTCCGCTCTAAGTACATTCCTGATCCTGAGGCGGAAATCGGTCACTGCGTGCATCGATTGGCCTTGCATCCTTCGCGTCCCGACGTTGTTTTTATGCAGTTGCACTGGAACGTGATGCGGACCGACAATGCAGGCGACTTGTGGACCAACATAAGTGGAAACCTGCCCACCGACTTTGGCTTTCCCATTGAGGTTCATCCGCATGAGCCCGAAACGATATACGTCGTGCCGATTAAAAGCGACTCAGAACACTATGTCCCCGATGGAAAACTGCGAGTGTTTCGAAGTCGCACGGGAGGTACGCATTGGGAACCACTTTCGTCAGGCTTGCCGCAAGAAAATTGCTACGTAAATGTCCTTCGCGATGCAATGGCAACCGATACACTCGATGAGTCGGGCATTTATTTTGGCACTACGGGTGGTCAAGTCTACATGTCGCCCGACGGTGGTGACCATTGGACAACACTGGTCCGCGACTTGCCTCGCGTGCTCTCGGTCGAGGTACAAACCTTGCGATGAACAAGTACCTGATCCGGGTTGTTATCCCCTTTCATCTTCAGACGCTTGCCAAACATGCGGGGGAACTATTGCTGGAAGTCGAATCGCCTGTAACGCACGATGCGATCATTGACGCAATTGAGTTGGCCTATCCCATGCTCTCAGGCACCATTCGGGATCATGCTACTAAATCGCGCCGTCCGTTGCTGAGGTATTTCGCCTGCTCAATCGATGTCTCGCATCAACCACCGGATACGGTACTTCCCGCCGCCATACTCGCTGGAGAAGAACCATTCATCATTTGGGGCGCCGTGGCGGGAGGATGATAGGACGCGCGGTTTGGGGTGGTGTAAGTGCGGGTAGGGAAGTTTTGGTTTAATTAAGTCTGAGTCTGAGTATAAGATCAGGATTAAGATCAGGATTAAGATCAGGATTAAGATCAGGATTAAGATCAGGATTAAGATCAGGATTAAGATCAGGATTAAGATCAGGATTAAGATCAGGATTAAGATCAGGATTAAGATTGAGGAGATTAAGGTTGTTCGGCGGGGCGGAGGGGATGCTGTTTGGAGCTTTTTGCCGCCAAATGTTCGAGCAAGAAATACAACATGTGAGCGCGAACCTCCCCCTCCACTTCCGACAACTCACGAGTGCCGGCCGTCACATCGATTAAGTGAATTACGTGCACACCCACTGGCGAGTGTACGGGCTGCGACCATTCATTCTTCTTTAGTTTCAAAACCGTATCAATCAGCGTCGGATGCAAGTCGCCGGAACCTCGCAATTTGGCTGCTTTGAGCAGTTCGAACGCCTTGTCATCGCGCACGACGACCGACAGCTCATCCCCATTTTCTATCGCTTGTTGCCGCAATTTGAGCAGTTTATCCACGGCAACTTGACGCGCTGGCGATGTGCCCGGGGGAACCGCCGTAGATATCATCTCTAAGTTGAAGAGTGTGCCGTCAAAACGCTGCCGTTGATTGTCAAAATGGCGTTGCACATTCTGGTCGGTCAAGTGTTTAGCCAAATAAGGCTGCCAGGAGAGACGAAACTCCATGAGTTGACGAATTGACTCTTCCCCAGGACCACTCCGCTGTTCGTCCGTAATGGGATGTTCTTCGAACCACTTGTCGAGCTCCGTCGGTGCAACGGATTGCTTCATCTCACGTAGCGTCTGAAGAGCCTGTCTTTGCAAGGCAATTAAGTGAATGGTCGTGCCTTCCAACGCAGGCGGCAATGCGGCAACTGGGTTGTCGGCGGTGGAGACGCGTCCGAGCTGCAAGTCAACTTCAGCGCGCGTGATCGGTTGATCTCCAACGAAGGCCAACGGCTCCGTTGGGTTCAACGCCGGCTGAGCTGCCGTTGGTGCGACCAAAACAGCGACAGTCAACAGCCCGCACAGCGCACAACACGCTGAACGCAATCCGTTAGTCACCTCACTAGGGAGATTTTGCGCCCTGAAAGTCATGATTGAATTGAGAGTCGTCATATGCATGGTACTCATCGATGCTCATGGCAATTCGATATCTTTCAGTTCATAGCTAATTCTTTGTTTGGTAATTGTCGACGGAGACTCGTAGACCAATTTGAATGAATCGGGATCAGCGTTAATCTGAAACAGGTAAGCAATTCCGACTGCGTTGGGTGTTATCGCATAAGTTTGCAATCCCACGTTTTCCATTTTCTTGCCATTGGCGTCCAGCAAATAGGCTTGGTTGGAGAGTATCCAACCGCGAAAAGACTCTAGCGCTCCTTGCGCGTCGCCAAACGAGGCTAGGATGCGCATTTCATAAACGGCGCCATTGCGGCGAGCGCCTTCGAGCGTCACGGTAACTTCACCAAATTTTTCAGTTTGCCGCGCGCCGTTACCAAACTTGGCGAAAATATATTCATGTCGTTCGCCGGGAACCGCGACAACCAGTTCACCAGTGAGCGACGCGAGCTTGGCAACACTCCGATCTGGGCGTGCAAGTTGTAGATCGATTTGTGTGGTGCAACCACCAAGATTCAACGGCACCTCAAGCACGGCCTGTTCATTGGAAGCAGCCAGCGCATTGCCGTCGCTGGTGGTAGCTTTTACGGTCGCCATGGGAATCTCGAGGAAAACTGGTTTTAATCGCGGCTCCCAAGCGAGCTGAAATGAAAGGTCGAGTTGGCCGTCAAGCGGCGAGTTAAACATGCGACGTGTTTGGACAGAAATCGCTTGAACTTGGAAAGGGCCGGTCTGGAAGGCTTCCGTCGCGCCACTCGCTCCAGGACTCAACACCAGTTTATCTTCGGTCGTTCCGAATGCATTGATTCGCAGTTTGGCTTGCTGCATGATCTGGTTCATCACAGACCAGAATGGTTCGTCAGTAGCTTCAACTTGAACGGTCGTGGAACTTAGACCTTCGGCATTCTGCAGTTCAATCTTGTTCTGCGTCTGTTGCTCGATCTTTGCCAGTGCTTCCGACAAGGCGATAGTGCCGGAAAGGGTTACCGTCGAAGCCTCAAAATACGCCTCAATGTTCACCTTTTGAAGTGATTGCCGAATCCGTTGCAATCTGCCTTTCAACTCTCCGCTGGTGCGGGGTGTGATCTGCGGCAACAAGGGCAGGACGCCAGGTCCCATTTCAACCAGTTGTTTTTCTGCCTGATCGCGTTCCTGCGCCTGATCTGACTCCAATTGCCGCAATGCGCTGCGCACATCTGCCAGCTGAACGCCATCCGTAAATGACTCTTGTTTAGTTTCGCCCGAATCCTGTATCTCGGCCGCATTCTCTTGACTGTGTAACGTACAAGTGTTGACACAGGCGGCAATTCCGACAAAAGCGAAAACGATTTCCATCAGGTTGTGGTGGAAGGAACGGCGGTGAAAGCACGCGGTGCGAAGCTGGCGATGGAAGTCGTTTGTAAACATGGTAAGACCGTTAAAATGCGATTAATCGGGACGCTGCCGCGTACTCGTCTATGGTAACCCGCAGACCATGCCGCTTGCCACCGTCACGCGACATAGAATTCCAGAAACTCGTCGGGATTTAATTCGAGGCAATTTGGGCAGTTGGTAGCGTTATCATGGATTTTCCTCATCGGTTGTTCGCCGCTTTGGTCTGCGGGGTACGTAGGTTCAAGCATGGCCAGTACGCAAAGCTCCTGTGCCTGGTCGTTTCAGTCTGCAGTGCAATGTCATGTGCGGCCCAATCTCCACGGGCAATGGAGGTCCAATTGCCAGTCGGCAAGTTCGTCGGCATGCCGGTGCACTGGACGAGCGTTCAAGGGGTGTTGCTGGAGTCGAGCGGTCGGTTTCATGCATTTGAGATGAATCGCGTTCAAAGCCATCGCGTGTTAGAAACGAGTTTTCAACCTCAATCGTTGTTGGATGCGCGCCGCCAGTTGTCGGCAGAACTGGGTGAAAATTTTGAAGCGATCATAGCCGGGCCTTATGTTCTGGCGGCTCCGCGGGGCCAGGCCGATCGTTGGCAAGCGAGGTTCACAGCCCTGCTGGCCGGATACGTGCGGTACTTTGAGGTGCGCGGCTGGAAGCTGCGCAAACCCGATTTTCCCCTGTGTGTCATCGTCTTTCCCGATCGTAAGTCGTTCGAACGCTACGCTGCAAGTGAAACCAAGTCACTTCCCAAAGAAGCCGTTGGCAGCTATTTCCCTCATTCCAATCGTTGTGTCTTGTATCAAGTGTCAGGGGCCGACGGAACCGATTGGTCGCAAACTGAAGCAACCATCATCCACGAAGCGATCCATCAGATTGCATACAACACGGGAATTCACGAGCGCCTGTTTGAAAACCCATTGTGGTTCGTCGAAGGATTAGCCACGATGTTTGAACAAGCTGCAGTCTACGATCTCAACGCCTCACAAGGGGCCATCGCCGATCGCATCCATCCAATGATGGTCAAACAACTGCAGCCGATGCTGGCTGACCCTGCCCAACTTGAACAAAAAATTCAGGCGTTGTTGGTGAGTGACGCGATGTTCCGGACCGACCCGTATGACGCCTATGCGCTTGGGTGGGCGATGACTTTTACCTTAGCTGAACGGATGCCGCGAGAATATGGAGAGTTTATCCAACGACAAGCCAGTCGTCGATTTGGAGAATACGATGCTGGCAGCAGGCGCGACGACTTTCAGTCTTCGTTCAAGATTTCGCCATCAACGCTTGGATTGTACATGCAACGAATCATCGAGAAGTGAAGGCTCTATTTTGTCTTGGAGAGCTTCCGCCGCAGATCGCGAAATTCTTGCGGCCAAGGGGCCTTGAATAGTAACAACTCTTGCGTAATGGGATGTTCGATCCCCAGTGTTTCGGCATGCAACGCAAGCCTTCGGTGGGGCCAGAGCGGATGCTCAGCGTCATGCGGACGGTAACGCGGATCGCCCAATATCGGGTGACCTGCTTCAGCCATATGAACACGAATCTGGTTTCTGCGTCCGGTTTCCAACTGGACTTCTACCTGTGTGGTTCCTTTCCATACTTCTTTGACACGAAAATGCGTAATCGCCAGCTCTCCACCTGCGGGATCGACTACTGAATAGCGATTGAGCGAGTCGTCCGTCGCAAGATAAGAGCGGATGGTTCCTTCGCGATCCTTCATTTCACCTTGCAGAATAGCGCAGTACCGCCGCTGGGGTTTGCGTGCAGCGAATTGAGCACGAATTAGGTCGGCGATTTCAAAAGTCTTCGCAAAGACGAGCAAACCGGAAACACCACGGTCGAGCCGGTGCACACAAATCGCTTGCGCTTTGGGTTGCTTGTGCTCAAGCCATTTGCGGATTTGCGACTGAAGCGTGTTGGCTTCTCGTTTGGGTGTCGGGACCGTTAGCAGGCCAGCCGGTTTATTGACGATGATGAGATATTCGTCGTCGTGTACGACTTCAAAGCGCTCTTGTGGTCGACGGCTCTTTTTCTTGGGGCTAACGATCGGCTGCGGAGCATATTCGATCTCGATCTCGTCACCCACTTTAAGTTGGAGATGAGTTTGCGAGAGCGTGCGACCGCGGCATTGTACGGCTCCGTCGTGAATGAGTTTGTCCGCGATATTGCGTTTCACCTTTAAGGCCATTTGTACCAAATTGGAGGCGGTACGTGCTGGCTGAGGCAGATTGTCCGAAACGGTAAAACGCACTATCAAGGTAGAAACGATCTTGGTTCGATGTGAATTCTAAGGACAAGTCGGGACATGCACTGGGCATGCCCGACGGAAATCTGAGCGCGTGATCATTGTCGACGCAACTCGGTAACAATTAGAGACCAGGTTCAACTTTGATCAGTTGACCTTCGCTATTGGCTTCGTTGGCTTTGCCGAGCACAGTGATGTATAGCGAACCATCAGCATCAAATACCATTGCCGTTGGTTTATCGAGCGACATGATCGGCTTGGTTCGCATACCTGACTCGGTCTCGGTGTCCTTTACGATCTGAAATAAGCCGCCCAGCGATGGATCGGCCCAGGCGTAGTCGAGGACATACATGCGTTTGCGCGGACTGTAGGCCACCGCGGCAATATCATGGAGACCGGTCTTAAGGTTAAGTCGCATCTCTTTGGTATTGGCATCGTAGAACGTAAGTAGGCTATCGCCGGGCACATTGATCTCGCCCATTTGCCCAACGACCAAATAACCTTCTGGGCTAACCGTAATGCCAACGGGTGCGTCGACTTCCGTCGCTTCCTTGGTCGCAAGATAACGTTCGTATCCGGTCAACGTACTGTCCATCAACGCGGCTCGAGAGACCCAGCCCTTTGTATCGTCGCCGTTGCAAGTTACGTAGATCGCATCAGGCGTTGCGGCCATCGCATAAAAATTCCCTTCTCCCTTGATCTCTTCGCTTTCTTCCAGTTTGAACGAGGCCTTCATTGCGTCCGCTTTGATGGCCGAGCCATCTTCGGGCAACTCATACACCCGCAACAGTTCTTGACCATCTGGCAATCCCCCGCCGCCAACCACCAACGTGTTCTTGTTGAGGAACAAAAGCCCCAAAGGGCCAATGTTCACTTGCGGGCCTTTCCCATAGATGTCTTTGGGAAATTCGGTAATGACAGGCGTGCTCTTGCCATCGACAAGTTTGATGACTTGCAGATTTCCCGAGTCAGCTACAAAGACCACTCCAGTCTCGGGTTGCAAGGCAACACCACATGGATTGTTCAAGCCGGTCAAAACGACTTCCGCCTTTAAATCTGTCGAAGTCTTCTCATCGGTTTTGCCAGCAGGTGGTTGTTCTGCAGGTGGTTGTTCTGCGGGTGGTTGCTCTGCAGGTGGTTGCTCTGCGGGTGCATCCGCCACTGGCTTGTTTTCTTCGTCTTGCGCATAGGCGGGAATAGCAAGTGAGAACACGCCTGACATGCCAAGGGAGAACATTAAGAACCGAAAACGCTTCACAGGTCTAACTCCAATCAAAGGTCGCATTCTAATTAAAAAAACGTCACCAATATAATGTGTTGACGTTGCACTTTATATAGCTCAACAGAGCGCGTCCAAGAACTTCAGTTCCAGAACATCGTGTCGCTTTGACAAATGTACCGAAATTTTTATTCCGGTAATTGTGGTGGTTCTACATCTGGGTAGTCATCGCTTGACAACGCCTCCTTCAAGAAGGCAACCAACGCTGACTTTTGTTCGTCGTTCAAATTCAAGACAAAAATCTCTTCATCAAGTTGGTCGTTGGGAGTACCCCCTTTGCTGTAATATTCAACGACATCTTCCAGAGTGGCCAGGCTCCCGTCGTGCATGTAGGGTGCAGTTTTGGCAATGTCGCGCAATGTTGGTGTCTTAAATGCACCGCGATCGCCAACTAATTTGCTGTGCACTTCGCGTCCAGTGTCGGGTTCGGGATTGTCAATGCTTACTCCAAGGTTGTGAAAGCCGTTGTCGGTGAAGTTCGGGCCGGTATGGCAACCTGAACAATTGGCTTTACCGAAAAACAATTTGCGCCCCATTTCAGCCAGTGGTGAAAGTGCGCTATCGTCTCCAGCCTTGAAGCGGTCGAATGGTGAATTTCCCGCTAAGATTGTTCGTTCAAACGCAGCGATCGCTTTTCCCAAATTCTCTGCGTTGATAGGCTCACCAAACACTTTTTGAAACTGTGTCTGATAGCCTTCAATTTGACCGATCTTGTTTACCGCTTCTTCAATGGGTAGGTTCATTTCGATGGGGTTGGCGATGGGCCCCAGCGCTTGTTCTTCGAGCGAAGCGGCACGACCATCCCAAAAATGAAAGTGCTGGTAAGCAGCGTTTAAAATAGTTGGAGCGCTTCGACCACCCCGCTGACCGCCAATACCTGCTGCCGTCGCCTCACCGTTGGACCAGCCCTTTTTGGGATCGTGACAACTTGCACAGGCCACGGTGTTGTCCGCTGACAAACGCGCATCAAAATAGAGCTGTTTTCCAAGTTCAATCTTCTCTGGAGTGAGCGGATTGTCTGCGACCTTCGGGAGCTCGCGCAGACCCAGCGGAACCGTGTCGCTCGCTGAAACAGTTCCAATTTGCCAAACGCAAGCGGCGAAGCCAATAGCGCACCACGAGATTGCCAATTTGTTTGTGCTACTGTGCATGTGATAGTCTCCCAATCGAGGGCTCATTGATTACCTGGCATTGTCATAGTAATTGCCGAGTCAAACAAGCGGGGGGGCCACGCAACGAGAGGCCACATACCATCCGTCTGCGCGTTTTCTCCCGCTACGGCCAACATTTAGGGGGGCGCGATGAACTAATCTGCCAACTGCTTGAGGTTCGACTGCAACCACCGACGCATGTGGACTGCAAGACTGGTGGCCGGTCCAATGAAAACAGCTTCTACTTTTCCACCGGGTATGCTGGTCGCGGTTGGGGGAAGCTCAATGATCGCTGCATAGTCGGACGACTGCCCCGCCACCTCGTAATGATTGGTCTTCGGGCGCCACATCGAATCGCGTTGGGATAATTCGACAATTGATGAAACGGTCCCCTGGACAATAGTGTCGGGTTGCTGAGTCAACTGAAGGCGAGTGTGTGAGCCGACGATGATCTCTGCGAGTTGGGACTTATCCAAGATCACTACAGCTTGATTCCCACTGCCGCAAATTGCAGCCAACAATGTTCCTTGACGAACGGTCCGTCCAATTTGACTGGGATCACACCAATTGTATTGCATGGTTGAGGTGACAGAGCTGCTGACTTCTTTTGCCAATGGCCCAGTTGGCTCTGAGGCTGGAAATGCAATCAGTTGACCGGCCATTGGGGCAAGCACATTCAACCGGTCGCGTTGGGCTTTGGCGTCAGCCAGCAGTAGTTGGTTTTGCCGCGCGACCTCGGGATCGGAAATATCGCGCTCCGTTTCCGAATGGCTCTCTCGAGCAAATGTCGAGTGGATGAGTTGAACTTCGCGTCGGGCTACCTCCCGCTGGATGCCAACCAGTCTTAACTCAGTGTCGTTGCTTGCAAGTCTCAGCAAGGGCTGTCCAGCCACTACCCCATCACCACTCGCAATCCACGACTCGGCCAGTTGACCTGTGGCCGGGGCATAGATTCCCTGCGCATGCAACGGCTCCACCCAGCCACTGGCAAATTGATGGTTGGGAATTGGGATTAGGCAGAAAACTGCGATTGCCGCGCCGATAGCAGCACTCAGTGTCAATGCCCGGAGAGGTCGACGAAACTGCAACTTCGCAAACGACAGTAATTTCACAACTGGGCTCCCCCACCAAGAACACAAAATTGCGATCGCTAGAAAACGACCGATCCATGCCAATTTCCAGTTGCCAAAGAGTGTCAACAGCACGCCAGCTACCGTGATCGACAACACGATGCGATAGACCGCACTGGCCCAACTAAATGCAATTAGAAAATATCGGCGTTGCCAAGACAGACTGCTTGGAGTTCGAACACCGCTCCGAAACCAGTTGCGAAAAGCGTCCACGGTCACTGCGTCCGCTCGACCTCGCAAGTTGGTTTCGTCGAGGTAATCGGCCAAGATGTAGTAGCCGTCAAACTTCATCAACGGGTTGATGTTGATCAACATGGTTCCTAAGGAACATACGAGCATGGTCTGCATGGACAGAATGTGAATGGGCCCGTTCCAAGTAGCCAGCCAAAGCCACGCAGCCAACATGGCCACAAGCAACTCTGCATACATTCCCGCCGCAGCCACTGCGGCACGCTGCCGACGATCAACCAGTTTCCAACTTTCCGACACATCGCAGTAGACGCAAGGTGCGCCCAAAACAAAGAACACACCTAGGTCGGGGGCGCGAATCCCAAAACGTGTGCATACCAATCCGTGCCCAAGTTCGTGGATTGCCCGAGTCAGGACGAACACGACAAATAGTCCTCCGCTTGCGTTGGGACTGAGTATCCATTCAAACGAGCCCATCTCTTGCAACAACCGGTCCAAATCGAGCAGCACCGCACTGAGCGTCATACATGCTAGGGATAGCCAGAACAATACGTTGCGCCGAGCAAATAGGAACCCCGATCGTTTTCCTAAAAAGCTCAGCCACTTTTCCGGATTGACGCCTCGTACTTGCCAAGCGACGAGTTTAGATAACCACCCCCACATCGTTGTAGGAGAAACATGAGTGGTCAGGCTCGATTCGTTTGTCGCTTGTCGGGAGATTAGACCCGTTTGCTGTAGCCGTTGTAACAGGGACAGTAGCGATTGCCTGTCGCCGCTATAGGCCGAGTGCAGACTTAAGAACTCGTCAACCAATCGTCCCGTCTGGACTGGGACTCGTGCGCGAACCAGAAACCAGTGTTCGACGGCTCCAATGCGATAACTCTGCCGGTTGAGCGGATCAAACACGCACCAGCGCTCGCGATGAGCGCCACCGTCAGCAACCATCTGCAAATCACGGCGGCTGCGCCAAAGTTCATTTTGATAACCGTCATCCATGAATGGTTTTCGCACAAACTAAATATTGGTTTTCGCGGTGGCCTCAGCCTGCTTTTGCAATTTTAAGTAGAGGTAGTGGAACGATTGTCTCAATCGTTTTCTTTTGTTAGCGATTGGGGACAATCGCTCTACACTTCTACCGATTGGGGGCAATCGCTCTACTCTGAGAGTAGCACGCGTAACGTCACGCTCTTACCATGCAATAAAATCCAGCGATTTTCATGCAGTTGATTGCCTATTTCGACGTGGAGCCGTATGGTACCACGCGCGCTGACTTCCGAATCGGCGGAAACAACGATGCCACTCAATTGGTGTTTGGTGCCGGTTACAATCGTTTCGATCTCAACGGGTCTTCCAATCAACGCTGGCAGATTGGCTGAATCCTCAGGGATCTGAAATTCGGCCAACATGCGTTCCATGGAGCGAAGCTCAACGACAGGTTCCCCCAGTTCAACCCGTTCGCCTGGATGCACCAGGACTCGCGTGATTTCGCCATTGAAGGGAGCGACGATTTTCATGCGTGCCAGCCGCATTTCTGCTTCACGTAGTTTGACCTCTCCCACATCGGCTAAATGTTTGGCTTGCAGATAGTCGTTATAGGTCACTACATGTTCAATCTCTGCATTTTCAACCGCTTCCAGCAGTCCCCGACGTTCGGCATCGCTGATGCTATCTCCGAGTTTTAAGTGTCGCTCGAGGTCGTCGCGGCGGTGCTGCGTTCCATTTTTGGAGCGGGTGACGATAGCCTTGGCTTTTTCTATGGCAGCTCGAGCGCGCTGCAGTTCATCTTTTGCTTGTTCGACTGCCAACTCCGCGGCCTGGTTATCAAGTTCCAGTACAACGTCACCACCGCTGACGGACTGGTTAACGCGCACATGGGAACTTTGGATCGTGCCCGGCTCTTGAGCAGAAAGCTCAACGCTAACTGCGGCTCGTACCACCGCTTGTTCGAAGGTCAAATCTGAGTTCCGGCTTTCGAAATCTGGTTCGCCGCAGAACGCCAAGTTCGCATCTGCAAAGAAGATCATCGCAAGCATCAAAACGCAGTGCCAAGAAATCTTCTCCGTAGTGGAACTTGCCAAAGCTCCATCCCTATCCAACCTCTCCGCCGTAGTGGAAATTGCCAAAGCTCCTGAACTACTAACCGAAACAGGCCGTCGCGTTCGGATTTTCTTAAAGATATGGTACATGGTCGTCAACTCGCACAGCGGTGAGCAAAATGTTTCAGCTCTACCATAGCATCTGAATTCGTGTACTTGCGTAACAATATGCGTCGCGCAGGACTAACCAAATGAGCGGAACTCGCCCGCAATCAATGGATGCGCGCGCGACCGCACCGTCTTTACGCAGAGGTAGCAAGCTCGAGTCGACGACAACGCGGGCTTTTATCGATCGTTCCGATAATTCTGGATTCGCAGTTGGTTCCGAAGACAACGTCTGCGCATTTAGGCTCTTGAGCGTGCAACGTAACACGCGGTCCGGAAAGCTGC
This sequence comes from Pirellulaceae bacterium, assembly GCA_041753315.1. Taxonomy (GTDB): domain Bacteria; phylum Planctomycetota; class Planctomycetia; order Pirellulales; family Pirellulaceae; genus Aureliella. The sequence goes on from JBGSUV010000139.1 coordinate 25,268, forward strand.
TGAGCACCAAACTAACCGGGACTGCGTTACCGGTTCGGGCGACCGCTTGATTTACAATTCCAATGCGTTGTTCAGGTACCGAAACTTCAAAATGCCATTCACTATCGGGGCTATAGGTGGCGACCAACATATCGTCGGCGACAACAGGACGGCCCAGCAGTCGATTCTCTAGGCCCCAGGTGCTGACGATCCCGGCGGCTCTGGCTCGAATGGTCAGTTTTTCTAAATCCAATTCTCGCAGCCTCAGTTCGGCTTCGACGGCGGACAGTTCTTGTTCGTAGCTATGGAGCTTGTATTCCAGTTCGTACAGTTCTGACTGCGAGAGACGGTTGTTTTTTCCAATTGTCGCTCGTAGCTGCGAAATCGTTTCGTTGTGCTGCGTTTGTTCCGACTTGAGCCGAAGCAGTTGGAAATTCAGCTCGGAACTTTCCAAAGTGATGAGCGGTTGTCCTGCCTCAACCCGTTCGCCGTCTCGAATCCAGATACTTTCCACCGTGGCGGGCATCGGCGAATAGTAGAAGTTTCTGAGGCTTGGCTTGAGTGTGGCCATGGCTCCAATGTTCTGGGGCACAGGAACGAGTGCAAACAGCCCGACGATCGTAGCGGCGGCAATACGCGGCAACCAGATGCGGCGGAATGTCGATGCCTTTCGCGCAGTAGTCGACTGCTGAGAGGGGGCGAGCCACTTTGACCATGTCGAAGCCAGCTGTGTGCGTTCGATCAAAGTTCCTAGTGACAATCCAAGGCGTTCCAGGTTAGTTCGTTCAATAGGCAATTGTTCATCGAGGTCCACCTCGCAGTGTGCATAGCTGATCAAGGCGGTGAATAGTCGACTGGCACCAAGTGGCAATACGACGATGCGACGGCAACCAAGCAACGCACATATCTCGTCGACTGCCAATTGATCCACCGTTGACTGTTCGGCGGCGTCAACGCGGTCGCTAGAGGGCTGTGCGAACTGAGGCGAATCAAATGCGTGCAACCTGTTTTCCGTCGAGTCACGTAGACGGCTAGCCGTGAACTGGGCAAGCTTTGCAACCAATTCGCTGCGTGGGTCAAATGCCCCAGTTCCCGCAATCGCCACGACTCGCGAACGTTGGAACGCGTTTGGTTGATGCGATACCAATATCGCATGTTCACTTCCAAGCAAATGCTGCAGATCGTCAATCGTCATCTGCCGTTGTTTCTGGACGGAGTCGCAACTGGCAACGCGGCATAGTGAGCGTTCGATCTGTGCTGTGATCTGATAGCTGCGCGAAAGCGAGCGAAGCCGGTCCTGGCGTAGGAAATCGGAAAGCAAGTCAGACATCTGCGCCACAAACCGCAAGTAGCCTCTTTGCGCGGCGGGACCTCCCGTTGGTCGCTGCACGATTTCGACGACAAATTCAATCGACTCTTGCACGCGCACCGGGACCACGATCAGCGCTTCGTTAATTGGGTTTGTGGGACGGCTGGCATCCAGTTTCACTTCCGCAGGTGGAACAAGAATCGGCTGTCCTTCGGCTAAAACACATCCCAGAATCGCACGGTGCGGTTCAGTGGGTTGTTCAGCTTCAGCCAGCATGGGCGGAAATCGATACTGCGCCACTAGGGTGGTCGAAGGAGACAGCGCCGAGGCACCTTGTGCGGATTGCCAAATTGCGCCACCTGTGGCACCCATGGCTGTGCAAAGGCGACTCAGAAAACCGGTGTAAAATTCGGCCTGCGTAATGTTCGAGTGGGCGAGTTTCGCGATCTCCGCTGCCAGAGTGCGGATTTCCGCTTTGGTCTGTTGCAACAGGGGAGAGTCAAGCGATGCAAGACCAACGATGTTCGAACTAGCGCTCGCGCTGCCTCGCTCTTGCAACGCGCTGCCGACTTGTCGTGGTCCGTTCATTGGAGAAACTGTCTGTCCTAGATTGGTTGGCTATGGACGCCACTGCAGCGCAGGATCGGTCGAAACACCGGGAACGTCGGCAATCGTTCCGTTCGACGTTCCTTGGAATTCGCGCGTGTCGTAGTTACCTGCTTGATAACTGTCTGTTTCCGAGTTTTGACCAGATTCGCCGGTGAATTGCGCCGTGGTGACTGCTGAGTTTTGTTGAACCGAAGTTGTCGGTGGCTGAAAACTTCCGGCATTAGAGTTCAGCGGCAGGCTGGCGAACTGTGCGGGAAGAACGCTGCTGGAAGCAGTTCCCTGCGACGAAAAATTGGCAGTTGGATTGCCATTGGATGGAGCCAATTGGTTTGCCACCGTGCTCGCCGTCATCCCTGACGTGCCGGTGTTCAGTGACGAAGTGGAGTGGTTATAATACCCGTTGGGTAACGTGTACGCTCCAGTTGCTGGGGGAGGGACACGTGACATGTTTTGCAGCGGAAACGCACCAGGGGACCATGTTTGGCAACCGGCGAAACTAATTGCGGTTAATGCTGCGCAACCGGCGAACGATTTCCACCACATATGAATCCTCCTAATCTAATGTAGAACAATTGTCCCCAATTGTTTTTGTCTCCAGGCAACCATCGCAATCAATAAAACAATTGGGGACAATTGTTCTACATTCAACAATTGAGAACAATTGTTCTACACTCAACAATTGTTCTACACTTGACGCTTACGAAATTTCTTAACTACTGGGCGACAATACTGCTTTTAGGGAATCGTTCCTAGATCATTTTGTTGAATGCCAAGGCGATGATGAAGTTCTCAATACGCGACATCGCGATGGCGACCACGGCTATCGCTTCAATGCTGGCTATTGCCAAGCTCGATTTCGGACTGTTCCTGTTTGGATTTGTGTTCGCGCAACTGTTCCTCTTCGTCGGCCCCTTCGCCATCCTTTTTACGACGATCGCATTCGCTGATCAACGAGGTGGTTTCCTCGACATCAGTTCCAATCCATGCTACCGAACATTGAAGCGACTGTGGCTGCTTTCTGTCGGATGCGTCATCGTCGTTTGGGCATTTTTGATAGTGGGTGCACGGCTGTAGAACATTGTCGTATCAGAGCTCCGACAGACACTTGCTCAACCAAACAACGCCTGCATCGTTGTATTGCTGGACCGTTGAATTGCGTTGACGGTCCAATAACCTGCTACTGTCGCGGTACACTTAACAGCCGCAATAACCCACGCAAGACGAGATGATCTTCAACCCGGACCGGTGCTGGGATGAATGGCGATAGTCGCGTTCCATCTCCGCCGCTGATAACGACCATCAGCGACTCCCCGTAGAGCGCTCGATAGCGTCCGACCAGGTGTTGAACGCCGCCAACGAGTGCGCTGGCGGTTCCGCACCTCATGGCCGCCTCGGTGTTTCGTCCCGGCAAGTCGGGCAAGTCGACCAGTTCGTCGGCATCGATTTCCGGCAGCATATCCGCGCCTCGTCCCAACAGGCGGAGCATCATTGGAACGCCTGGGAGGATGGCACCTCCGGCAAAGCAGTCGGTAACTTCCGGCATGGCGCGTGTGACTAAATCAACCGTTACCGCTGATCCCGCCTGAATGACGACCATCGGTCGCACGTCGCTGGTGGCTGCGGCGGCCAAAGCGGCCAGCAAGCGGTCGATGCCCAAGCGCTCAGGGTAGTCGACTGCGACCTTCATCGGGACATCGCGGAAGCCGATGACTTGGCAATGATCCTGCGGACGCGTGGCGGCAAAGTCGACGAGTCGCGCCAGTGCATCGCTGCGAACACTGCTGACCATCCACAGCAACGGCCCCGACGTGTGTTCATCAAGCCAACGCTCTACCTCCGGAAGCCACTCGTTGGTATCTGGAGAGTAGCGTCGAGCGGCGTTGGTCTCAAGTGGTTTGCGCGTCGGGTATTTCGCTCCTTCGTCATGATTCGCAGCTTCCCCTGAATGCGACCAACTAATCCTCAGCGGTGGGCCAATCCCGCCTTGTGGTACATCAAGTAGCGAAATACGCAAACCACTGTTCCCAATATCGATCGCCAATGGTTGCTGCTTAGGCTGCATGCTATTTGGTTGGGAAATCAGAGGCTGCGTGGTAGGGAACGAGCGGTCGGTTTGGTGAGTTTTTCACGATTCGCATTCAACTGCGCGCTGATGCGGTAGATGAGTTGATTGAGTCCTTCACCGGTAACGGCACTGATGCGCAGGACCTCGCGGCCAAGTTCATGGGAGAGTTGCTCGTGTACCTCTTGCGACTCCGGAATTTCAGCTTTGCTGATCACCGTGATTTCGGGTCGCGCTGCCAGCTCATCGCTATATTGTTCCAACTCGCGACGAATCACGCGATAGTTTTCCAGCGGATCACTGCCATCGCTTGGCAATGGCTCAATCAAATGGACCAGGATGCCCGCCCGCGTGATATGGCGCAAGAAGTCGTGACCCAGGCCGATGCCTTGGGAGGCTCCTTCGATGAGTCCAGGGATATCGGCGAGTACAAATGAATGATCGATATCGACGATGACGCGCCCCAAGTTGGGGAACTTCGTTGTGAATGGATAGTCGGCGATTTCAGGTCGAGCCCGCGACAGGCGGCTCAACAAAGTGCTCTTGCCCGCGTTGGGCTTGCCAACCAATCCGACGTCGGCGATGACCTTTAATTCAAATATTACGCGGCGCGATTCCCCGTGTGCTCCTGGAGTTGACTCGCGGGGAGCTTGATTGGTCGAGCTCTTGAAGTGCGGATTTCCTTTTCCGCCACGACCACCCCGTGCAACGATAACTTGCTCATCCTCGCCGACCAGATCTTTGATGATCATGCCACTGGATGAGTCGATAATGACAGTGCCCGGGGGGACGTCGATAATTAGATCGGCACCGTTGCGACCGTGGCGATCCGAGCCTGTGCCGGGGCCTCCTCGGTCGGCTCGCCAATGTTTGCGATGTGCAAAGGCAACGAGGCTGTTAACGCCTTCGCGCGCTCGGACAATTACGCTTCCGCCATCGCCTCCGTCGCCTCCGCAAGGTCCGCCCAAGGGGATGTGTTTTTCGCGGCGAAAGGCGACGCAGCCATCCCCGCCACTGCCCGCTTCAATTTCTACTTCGGCGCGATCGACAAACATGGAAACTACCTCTGAATAAACGAAACAAGCCGCGGAGAATCGCCCTTTACCACTCGGGTGTTGGGCAAACTTTTCCACGGCTAAGCTGAATCGATGGACGCGAGCGGAATGAAACTAATTTGCTTCCGCAACTGCTCGCACGTTCACTCGACGGCCTTCTTGATCAAAGAAAATGTTGCCTTCGATGAGCGAATAGATCGTGTAGTCCTTGCCCATGCCAACGTTTCGCCCAGGACGCCACTTGGTTCCAACTTGACGAATGATGATCGAGCCGGGCTTTGCAACTTGCCCGCCGAAAAGTTTTACGCCGCGACGTTGAGCATTGCTATCGCGACCGTTGCGAGTTGATCCCTGACCTTTTTTATGTGCCATGGCTGATTTCCGACGCCTGTGTTAAGCATTGTAGATATTGAAGTTTGCCAAGTCACCCGCGGCTGGGCCGGCTAGCGATGTGGCGAATCAACGATCTTAACGATAGATCCACATATGATCAAGGCGTTCTTGGACCCCAAATCGACTCAATACATGTTCTTGCCGCCGTGGATCAGCCAAGGCAGGGATGCCGTAGCGTATGCGGTCTTCCAATTCGGCAACCGTGTCGCCGGGACGAGAGAAGTGGAGCACCAATGTCTTCTGCTTGGTGACTAGCTCTTCGCCTTCGAGTTCGATCTGCTGCGCATTGGTCAATCCGCGGACTTCCACTGAGAAAAAGTCGGTCCGCGGGTCGATGTCGGTCCAAGTTGCAACACCCCACACCGAATTATCGGAAGTATCCGTCGTCTTCTCAATCTTGAGCTGCTGGATCGTGATCGAATCATGAAGTTTGGCCAATTCACGGGCGTTCTTCGGGCTGGCAATTCGCTCCTTGGCAGCAATCACCGGAATTGCTGACGGAATGACCTGATCTTTGTAACTTCGATCGAGCCCTTTGGCTTCCAACGTAAACATCGGGAAAAATCGCACAAATTTATCGGAGACCGCTTCAGGCATCCCGAACACTTGGTTGTTAAATTGGTCAGGTTCTGCCTTGGGTTGCAGTTCGCCTCCCAAATAACGGACCCGATAGACCATGTACCAGACGAGTTTGCGCTGCACGCCAGACGGGGTTTGAATGTCGATATCGATCATCCGCACCGGCTTAAAGGCAAATTCGAGCGCATGCACGCGACCACGAAAGACGATCTGTTTTCCCATTTCCAGTAGTGTTTCGTTCTCTGCAAGATAATTCGGCTGCCATTCCAACTCTGGATGCTGTACGACAAAGGGAAGATCCACGGGACCTTGAAAGGTCTCACCGTACTCAGCCGATGGTGGTATGACCACCAATGCACCAGGTGCCAACTTACGCCCAGCAGACGTGGGAATGCTTTGGCTCGACGCAGTCCCGATGAGTAGCAACGCAAGCAATACCGCACCCAAAGTCGACGGATTGGTAATCAACAGTTTTCCACGTACCGGCATGGCCATTTCCTAGACGAGAACCCACACTTTTACTTGCCCAGAGCCCGTTGTTACGACTGCAGCGCTCGGAAGTATATAGAATGAAGCAAAGGTGAACCGCAAACCGCACTTACATTTAGCCCTGTTTGCCAGTTACCCTAGTTTACTTACTGCCGCGCCAAACTAAAGGCCCAACGTTGAAGCATTAACGGGCAAGAGTGAACAGGTAGCTGCCAAAAACGGTTTATGCGCATCCTGCGGGAAAAAACTCACTTACGCTCGCAACGCAGATACGGAATTACCTAAACCACCCCTTGAGTGGGGTTTTGCGGCGAAAGCTATCCCCTGTCAAACGCTGCTGTCGACAGCTTCATTCTACATTGGAACGCGAAGCGAATGCGAAGGAAATCGCCACAAAAAAAGTCAGAAAATGGTTACAGCTCTGTCCTCTAAGCAGTCTCGTTGACTATTCGACGTTTGAGGCCCAACAACACAATGACGACTGAATATCTCACTTTCCTGAATATGCCCGACTCAACTTTGTTGGTGGCCTGGAGTTGGCTGCCGAAATGGAGTTGGGATGTCGATGGATGGATTATCGTTGCCGGAGCTCTGTGTGCTGTGAGTGCTGCGTTGCTCGGGAATTTTCTAGTACTTCGCCGGATGAGCATGATGGGGGACGCGATCAGCCACGCCGTGCTTCCGGGGCTGGCCGCTGCGTTTTTTATCTCAGGTGAGCGCCAGGGCTTTTTCATGTTTTTGGGGGCGGCAACGATCGGGGTCCTGACCGTGCTGCTCACGGAGCTCGCGCGACAATTTGGACGCGTCGATGAAGGTGCAGCCATCGGAGTTGTCTTTACATTCCTGTTTGCACTTGGATTGTTAATGATCGTGCAAGCAGATCACGTTGATCTGGATCCAGACTGCGTTTTGCATGGTGCTTTGGAAACAATCGTGATTGACAACGTAACAATCGGCGGATTCGAATTGCCGCGCGTGGTGGCGACTTTGTCGATCGTTGTGGTGCTCAACGCGCTGTTTGTGTTGGGACTTTATCGCCAATTGAAGGTTAGTACGTTCGACCCACAGTTGGCAGCAGCGCAGGGAGTGCCCGTTTGGCTGCTGCACTATTCCCTGGCTGCTTTTGTTGCCATAACCGCAGTAGCTTCGTTTGAATCGGTGGGAAATATTCTTGTCGTCGCCATGTTCGTTGTTCCACCCGTGACCGCTTGGCTATTAACTGATCGGCTGCCTGTCATGATTGCGTTGAGTGCCGTCATCGGAGCGATGTCGGCCATCCTTGGGCACTTAAGCGCCATTTCGATCCCAGCGATGTTTGGCTACGGTGCCATCAATACTGCGGGCATGATGGCCCTCGCAGCTGGCGGCCTGTTGTTAGTGGCGGCCCTGTTCGCACCACGCAAAGGGATTCTTTCGCGTGGAGTACGTTCGTTGCATATTTCTTTGCAAATACTCGGTGAAGATGTGCTGGCGGCGCTCTATAGGGCAGAATTGCAAGGAAAAACGTCGATGCCAATTGCGACCGTGCGGCAGAATCTGCTGGTATCCAAGATGCGAGCAAGACTCGTATTATGGTGGCTCAGTTTGCGAGGCTTGGTGAATGTGGATGCAGGGAACCTCGCATTGGCCGTTGAGGGGAGTCGTCAAGCGCAGAACATTGTTCGCTCGCATCGCCTGTGGGAACAGTACCTGGCGTCCGAAGCCGGCTTGGCGGAAGAGTTGCTCCATGGTGGCGCGGAGAGGCTCGAGCACTTTACCAATCGAACATTGCGCGAACGATTACTCGTCGAAACCAATGCCCCCAAGGTCGACCCTCACGGTTCACCGATCCCGCCGGAAGCCTAGTAGGTCACTCTCGCCGAAGTAGGTCACTCTCGCCGAGAGTGACCAGGTACGTCACTCGCCGAGAGTTGCCAAGTACGTAACTCTCCCATGAGTGACCAAGTAGGTCACTCTCGCCAAGAGTGACCCAGTACGTTTTTTTAACTCTCGCCGAGAGATACTTAATAAGTCACTCTCGCGGCGAGTAAACAGCCGATATCTTTACGAATTGCTTAGTTCTTAGACCAGCCCTTTTCGCACGGCCCACACTGCAGCTTGTGTTCGATCGGAAACGCCGATCTTTCGCAAGATGTGCTGTACATGCTCTTTGACCGTTTCGTAACTGATGCCCAAAGCCAAGGCGATTTCTTTATTGGTCAGTCCGTTGGCTAGCTGTCGGAGCACTTCGCTCTCACGCTGCGTTAACGGAACTTCGACATCCGAAACCACCCGTGGCGTGGCCAAAGCTCCGGTCACCCTTCGCAATTCTTCGCGAGTCCAAGCTGACTCACCACGTGAGGCAATCTGAATCGCCTCGACCAGCCGCTCTTTGGGATCGCTCTTCAACACGTAACTGGCTGCGCCAAGCGCAACGGCCCGAGCCACATAGGTTGGGTTGTCATAAGTCGAAAACATGATGACCGCTAATTCTGGGTAGTCCAGTTTGAGTCGCCCCAAGATATGTAGGCCGTCACCACCGGGCATACGGACATCTAATAGAACTACGTCAGGCCGGTTAGCCGCAACCGCCTTAAGGACGTCTTCACCCGTCGTGGCCTCGCCAACAACTTCTATTCCGGTACCTTCCAATACGTTACGCAAACCAAGTCGAACGACTTGATGATCGTCCGCAACTAGTAAGGAGATTGTCATTCTCAGATTCCACCAGTAAGACCAAGTTATGAAATGTGTTTCGAAGCCAGCTGCGCATGGATGTGAATGCGTAATACTGACGTCGATCCAGAAATTGATACTTGTGGTTTTTACGCATTCTTGGCGTAACCACATGTCGGGCTACTACTCCTATTGGCCTTGGTCAGTGAAGCATTCAAAACGCTGACTAGGTGGGGCGCGACTACCAATAGGGGTATCCCTACACTAAACTTTAATAGGTTTAGGGGGCTAAGTAAACCTCCCCTAGCGCAACAAATCCATCTTTATCTTGGTCCAGACGTTCGAAGTCTAACCGGGCCCCCAAGAATTCTTGCCGATTCAAAACGCCGTCGCCGTTCGCATCCATCGCGGTGAACCAGGCAGGCCCAGGTTGCGACGGAGTTTCTCCACCGTTTGCACCGCCCAGTGCGGCGGGTATTCGTGGGTCTGAACGGGTGATCTCGAGGTTCACCAGAAGAGGCTGTTCGTAGGGCGTCAAGAGACCGTCCTGATCTCGGTCTAGCTCCTTTAAAGCATCTTGCATCTGAGACACTTCAAGCTCCGAGAGTCGACCATCGCCGTTGCGATCGCCAAGTTGGAACCAAGGGTCATTCGCCACGGTCCAACGCGCCACGAGACGGGTTCCTTGGCGTAGCGTGAACCAGCCCCACACCTGCTCAAATTCCGCATCGCTCAGTTTTTGATCTCCATTGCTGTCGACAAGCTCAAAAGCGGTTTCTCCTAGGCCGAACTGCTGCGTGATCGCGGAACGCAACTGCAAGTTGCTCAACGACACTTCAATTTGCCGACGGAATTGGAGTCGGGTTGCTTCGTTAAAACCATCGTTGACCTGCAAGCGAACGGAGAATCCGTTGACTGCCAGCCTTCCTCCAGTGGGATGGGCATTCGAAAAAACGCCCTCTTTTCCGTTAAACAAAACGGCGAGCTTATTTTCTCTTGCAGGACTGTTCTTCACTGCTTCGGAGCTCAATGCTGCATTTTCAACGACTGCGGCCTCTCCCATCGTTGCCGCGTTTTCCATTTTGTTGTCGATTGGAGTCGCCGAATCTATCTCTGGCAAGCGAATGTAAATGCTCGCTAGAGGTTCGAGCGTGATCATCGATTCTGCTTCGCGACTGTCCAACACTTGGTCTTGGTTGGCATCAAACTGATTCCACATCGCATCGTTCCAAGCCGACCACTGGTCACGTGTGATCGTTTCAAGCACCGTGTAGTGACGCAACAGATTGGAGACGATTTTTCGCCGACTTTTGGCTGCTTCCAAGTTTTTCGGATCGCGTTCCTCACTGCCAACGATGACCAAACTATTCGATTGCAACATCGAGGCGCGTCGCATCATCCCTTCAGCTTGACTGGCACTGCGCTCGGCCACTTCCTGTTGAGTGATCGTACCATCGCCGTTTACATCCAATCGCTTGATCGATTCTGCAAGCTGGGCGAGCTCTTCAGCATCGAGAGCATTGTCATTGTCTAGATCGGCGATACCCCAGGGCGTATTGGTAGGACCGACTGGCGACTCAGTCCCACCATCAGAAATCAACAAGGGCGCTGCTCGCGAAAGTCCCCGAGATAGAAAAGGCAACATCTCGTCGATGTTAGCCTCTCCATCTTTGTTGGTGTCATACATGGCAATTAGTTGCTCTTGCTCCTCGCCGTCGGCCAAAAGATTTCCCAGCCAGCCAGATCGGACCAGTGGCAGCGCCAACACCAATTCCCACTTCGGATTGGTTGCCTCAATATCACCGAGTAATTTCTCCGCGATGGTTGACAGCGAGTTTTCGGCTGCCGACTCGAGACTCACTCCATCAATGCTGACTGAGAAGTCGATGAATGCAGGGCCGGTCGAAGCAAGGCCAATCAACCGCCGCGTCGTCCATTCACCACTTAATAGCTGTCGCTGTTTTTCAGCAGCAGCCTCAGCGGCCACGTCCCGCTCGACACTTTTTATCGAATCGATAGATGATTCTGGCTCTATCTCCGGAGGGTTCGCAGTTTCGTTATTTGGTGCATCTAATTGTTCATCGCGAACATCGGCATCCGCAACTGGGGCAACCTTGGTCGTATCCGACTTTGTTGGGGAGCGGCTTGGGCAACCACTGAGCAACACGGCCGTGATCGCCAGCACAGCTAAGAATCTTCGGGCAAGAACTTGTGTTTTCGATCTCCCCAGACTCCGCCGGAACAACCGCGATTCGTGCAGAATGGAGCATGTTGATTGGATCGATCGTAACTTCATCGCAACGTGACTCAGCAAATAGTTTTCGTCAGCTTCACCAAAATCAGCCGTGTTGAGTGTAGAGCGATTGTCCCCAATCGCTTTGGAAACGACTGAGACAAGCGTTCGACACTGTGGCCGAGGTTACAAGTCCCTTTCGAAAACCAGCGATCGCGGGACTCTAACCTCGTCCACTACGCAAATTCTTATTCTTGACGCGGCACTAGGGTGTCATTGCAAATTCAGTTGAATTGAGCAACGCCCACATTAAATCGGAAAGCCAGGGGTGAACCAGTTCGGTTTGATCAGGCGACGCCGCGAGCTCCTCGTCGGCCGCTTGTGACGCTTCATTTTTCGTTTCAACAGCCAATTCCGCGTCATCTGTTTGAGCACCGATCAAATGCGAAAACGCTTGAGACTCGTCCAATGACGGAGGGCGATTGAGTACGCTCAGGAACAGCCAGCGGACGCGCTGATGGTCATCCAAATGTGGTGCCGTAAGCGCCGTCAATAGTCGGCTCTTTCCATCGCGTGAGACGTCGTCAAACATATCGCCATGCAGTGTAACAAGTGCACTAACAATCCCCAATTTGGCTTCGCTGGCATCGCCGCGTAGTTTCCCAAGTTGACTTGCCAGCGCGGTTTGCAAGGCGGGGTTGTTGTCGGCCAGCTGTCTGGCAATAACCGATACTGAATTCGAAATCTGCGTTGCTGTCAGCGGCTTGGTCATCATTACGGCATAACTTGCCTCGGGTGTTTCTCCGTTGGGATGTAGCGTACTTCGCGAGTAAGCGCGAGTATTGGCGATGGTCGCCACCAGATCGCGTAAATCGTAGCCTGTTGAGGCAAAGTACTCGGACAGCTCCTTTAACAAAGCCGGATGCGAGGCGATATCGAGGCTGCGCATGTCATCAATGGGCTCGATCAAGCCGCGTCCCATCAAAATCGACCAGATGCGATTCACAGTCGCGCGTGCCAGAAACGGGTTTTCGGGCGCGGTCAACCATAACGACAGTTGTTGGCGCCGCGTCCCGGAACTGAGTCCGCTGAGCCCCTCGGCGACCAACGGACGCGGTAGCACAATCTCTTCCGTTCCAGGCAAAACAACGTCACCCGAGTCGACATCGGTCACCTCAAGGCCTCCCATCATCGCTTGCTCGGTGTAGGGAGTCATTTGCGCGAAATATGCAGCCAGTCCCCAGAAATCACGCTGTGACCAGTCGTCGAAGGGGTGGTCATGGCACTCGGCGCAATCCAGTTGAACCCCCATAAAAACTCGCGATGTTTTTGCCGCCAATTTTTCGGGCTTCCCCTCCAACGCAACAAAAAACGATGTTGGCCCAGTTTGCGATGAGCCAGTTGCAACCAACAAGTCGGCAACCAATCGGTCATATCGCAAGTTCTCTTGGAATCGATCGCGCAACCAGATTCTCAAACCGTTGGGACCCTGCCCAAACACAGGTCCCGATGTTTCAGGAAGTAGCCAAGTCGACCAGGTTTCGGCGAAATGCGATGCACATGTCGGACTATTTAATAGTCGCTCGACCAGCTTTTGACGTTTGTTTGGTTCAGATTCTTCAATGAAGTCAAGAACTTCGCTGCCACTGGGTGGAGTGCCCGTCAGATCGAGCATCACGCGTCTCAGGAAACTTGCATCACTGCACGCCCCGGCCGCTTGCCAGCCCAATTCGCTAAGACGTTCGTCGAGTAGTTGATCGATGCGCTTAGACATGGCACTGGAACGACTGACTCCCCCAGTTAATTCATCCTCCCCCAGCAACGTAGCCTGGAACACGCCAGCCATCAACATGCAAGCGATCACGCAAATTTTCATTGCTTTGATTCGACCAGGGTTCAATCGGGTAGTCTGCTGGGTCATGGGATTCTCTTTTAGCCAAATGCCAAGCGATTGTCCCCAATCGCTTCAGAAACGACGAGACAATCGTTCGACACTAAACGCTGCCAACCCCACTTTTGAAGTCGGGACAAAGCCCTAGTATACGCTTTTCGTATCGGAAAGGGGCAAATTTTGAGGAGCTAGGTCCGGACGTCGCGGGCAGGAGACTACGCGTGTAAACCCCGGCCCTGCGTCGACATTAAAAACGAAGGTAGTGGATAAGGTCACGAGTTCCGCGCGCCCTGGTTTTCGAAAGGAACTAGGACACCCGTCCACTACGATGAACCCGTAAAATTGAGTGCCACCGGCACTGACATCGTCAACAGTAACGAAAGAGATGTGCAAACCGCACCCACGGACCACCAGCGGTTTGCTCGATCAATGAGATTTCACGGAATGTCCAGGTGAACGGTCGAATGCGACTGACAATCTCGTCGTAAATGGCGTCCGTGCAAATTCCATTGCGAGGATGGACCATTGTAATGTGTGGTGATTGTTTCCGTGGACTTATATGTTGACAGTTGAATAAGTTGTTGCGCAGTTCGTCAAATTTTTCGACGCCTGAGACGGCAGGCAACCAAACGAGGTTTCCGTCTCTTATTGGGCACCCAAACTCGAGGGTGACCTGAATCGGTAGAAGTTCGTTGATCCGACGCTCAAGAGCAGACCAGTCGTCGATTTCATCTTCGCGGCAAAGCGTCACATGGGCGGGAATCAGTTTCGCTTGAGCCGGATTGAACTTACCTCTCATTTGTTCGATGTCCGGTACGTCCGACAAGAACATGCTTGCCTGACGCCGTACAGCCAAAGTGTTTCGCATTGCCACTTCCAATGATTCGACGAGTTCCTATTCTGAAGGTAAGGAAGACTTTCACGTTTAGCCTTGGGCCGTTTGCGGCGACAACCATCGCCACGCGTCGCGCAGCGTCTCAAGACGGGGTCGGCGGCTATAGTCGAGCTCACGTTCCGCTTTGCTTGAGTTGTAGTAGTGGTTCAATGATCCCATTTTGATAGCCGCTCCATTCACGTCACCTTCTGCTGTGATGGCCAGTCGATTCCAGGCGTCGATTGCGGCACCGACAAGTCCGATGGCTGGCCCCATGCGATAGACACGTCGTTTGCGTCCCGTTACGGCTAACATCTCTCGCCACATTTCTTGATAGGTCAAATTTTCGCCAGCGAGGATATAGCGTTCACCGCGATTGCCGCGATCGACAGCGTTGACAACGGCTGCGGCCACGTCTCGCGCATCACACAAGCTGCAACCACCGGGCGGGGCAGCGACGATGGGCGCTTTATTGACTTCCAGCATCATCCTTCCACTGGAAGGTTTCCAATCGTAGGGTCCTAACATGAATCCAGGGTGGACGATGACACCGTCCAGGTTCTGTGCATCGCAGGCATGGCGTACGACTTGTTCAGCTTCCGTTTTGGTGACAACGTAAGTGCAAGCCGTCTTTGGAATCCCTCGTTCCCCTTCCCCTTCTTCTTTAATTGGATGTTGTCGATCACTGGCTGCTGGCAGAGTATCTACGGTGGAGACGTAAACGAGTCGCGCGCCGTGGCTCAAGCATGCGGCAACGATGTTCTTTGTGCCTTGCACATTGACTTGCCGACATTCCGCAAGCTTTTTCCAGCCAATGTGAATTTGAGCAGCAGAGTGAATGACAGCGCGACAACCGGCCACTGCAGCATCGAGGACTTCAGGCTGGTTGATGTCTCCTTCGATGATTTCCATCGCAATCGTCGAATTCGGCAACTCTTCAAACGGCGTCCTCGCCGTACCTTTCCGGCAGAGCACCTTCATGGGAATATTCCGCCGCGATAATTCGCGGACGATGTTGTTTCCCAGCAAACCTGTGCCACCCGTCACAAAAATTGGACTATGCACCGACATCGCTCCAATACTGGTCAACCGACTTGCGCAGGAATCGAAGAGACTCTGCCATTTCGTCCA
This sequence comes from Pirellulaceae bacterium, assembly GCA_041753315.1. Lineage (GTDB taxonomy): Bacteria > Planctomycetota > Planctomycetia > Pirellulales > Pirellulaceae > Aureliella. Next base: position 40,527 of record JBGSUV010000139.1, read on the forward strand.
TGCCGTTCATACCATCTTCGATGCTAATCCAACCCGAGTAGTTGACGCTGCGCAAGATCTTGAAGATCGAATCGTAGTCGTTTATTCCACGCCCCGTGACGCCGTGTTGCAAAATCTTTGCATAGCCAGCTGACCCTTCGGCATCTTTTAAGTCGTCGAGTGAGGCTCCTTCTACCAAAAAACGATCGCTGGCATGCATACTAACAACGCGATGCGCCAGATGGCGTAATAGCTCGACGGGATCGTCGCCTGCCACTACGGCGTTGCTCGGATCGTACTGGACTCCAAAGTTCTGTGATTCGGGAATCAGTGAAAGTAGATCCAGGAAAACATCTTGTTTCTGCGCGAATTCCGCATACAACCAATGGCCATCCTTGTAGTGATTTTCGAGCCCCAGAACCACCCCCAGTTCCTTGGCGAGTGGCAAACAAGCTTTGATTCCTTCGCTGGCGTATTGCAACCCTTGACTGCGTGATACTTCCGGCCAGCGTTGTCCGCTGAGCACGCGGCATACGACTCCGTCGCCACCCAGTCGATGGGAAACGCGAATCATTTCCTTTTGATATGCGACCGCTTTTTCACGGTTTTCGGCTTGCGGATGCGTAAAATCGGGTGAACAACAGAGCATAGGCATTGCAAAACCAGCATCGCGAATGGCCGAGCCAATTTCATCGATGTAACTGGGCTCCAAATTCATGAAGAATCCTTCATACATTTCCAGCCCATCGGCATCCAGTTGCTTGGCTTGTTCGATCCAGTCGAAGACCGTCATCGATTTATCGTGGGATATTGCGTCGAGATAGCATTTTGGAAAAGCGCTAATTTGTGGTCGAGATTTTGGCACTTGTTAAAACTCCTAAGATTATTGGGCATTGTGTGACAGTATGTCGCGCGTCTGAAATTTTTTGCATACAATATCAGCGTGATCGTCGATCGCGCGATCCCTACTTTTCACGATTTGTTGGTTAGTTCAATGAGGAAAATTGAGATGCAGGTACGTTTTTTTGACCGCTGGTCCCGCACCAGTCTACTAAATGCCGGTGTAGTGGCCATGCTACTGACGGCTTCCGTTGCGAACATTTCGAAGGCTGCCGAGCCGCTGAAGCTTGACGCCGAAAAGTCGAAAATTTCGTTTGTTGGCCACAAGGCCGAGGGTAAGCACGAAGGTGGATTTAAGAAGTTCGAAGTTGACGCCAAAGCGGACTTCGAGGAACCAACCAAGAGCACGATGAAGATCGTTATCAAGACGGACAGCCTTTGGTCCGACGACGAAAAGCTCACCGCTCACCTCAAGAACCCCGATTTCTTCGACGTGCGAAGGTATCCTGAAATCACGTTTGAATCGACCAAGGTGGTTGTGGACGATGAAGGCAAAGCAACGATTGTCGGCAAACTCAAAATGCTCGACAAGACCGAAGAACTTTCCGTGCCCGCTAAAGTCGAACACGGCGAAGACTCTTTGAAAATGATTGCGAAGTTCAAGCTGGATCGCACTAAATGGGGAATGAGCTACGGCAAAGGAAAGGTCAACGATGAAGTTGATGTGTCTGCCGAATTGGTCTTTCGCCGCTAGACTTTAGCTCTTTGTTACGATTCCCCTGGCACGCAATCGTGCCTACTCTTCAATGTATTACGCGCGTCCCAGAACGTCTGGTTCTGGGACGCTCTTCGTTTATCGCCCCAATTAACTGCTTCGCTCCCCTGCAAGTTCTCATTCTATTGCGAACCGAGCCCAACGCCGAAACGGCTGATGTTGGTCATCCTTGCACTCGGGTGTTTAGTAATCGTGGATTGCCGCCAATATGACTCTTGGTCTATCCGTCACACTTCGCAACATTTTACAGTCTCGCGGTCTGCGCATTGTGTTAGCAGAAAGCTGTACAGCGGGGCGCGTCGCCGCTACTCTCGCAACCCTGCCTGGGATTTCGCAGTGGTTATGTGGTAGCTTTGTCGTCTATCGTTGCAGCAGCAAGACGCAGTGGTTGGGCATACCGACCGACATGTTAAATGACCCCAAGATTGGACCGGTCAGCGCACCAACCACCTTGATGCTTGCGGAAAGTGCTTTGCGGCACACCCTCGAAGCAGAAGTTGCCGTCGCAGTAACGGGTGAAATCGGTCCGGGTGCGCCACAGAGAACGGATGGCAAGGTCTTCTGCGCTTTGGCATTGCGCGATGGCGCGACCAGCGAAGCAGTCTTCCAGCTTCGATCACCGGCTCCGCAATCCAGCGACGATGTTGTTGCTCGGGTGGAACGCTTGGATGAAGCCACTCGTTTAGTTCTCGGGTATGCGATCGATGCGTTGTCGAAACTTACAAACGCCCATTAACGTAGCCTGGGCAATTTGGCGTACTGAAGTTTTCGTAGCCACCCGCTGCCAAGCGGTGGAAAACGTTAACTGTCGCGTCCACCGTCTGGCGACGGTGGCTACCCAATAACCAAGTGGCGTTGCGTCCTGAAGTTTTCGTAGCCACCCGCTGCCAAGCGGTGGAAAACGTTAACTATCGCGTCCACCGTCTGGCGACGGTGGCTACCCAGCTTACCAAGTGGCGCTGTCCAATTAGAGCTAGTTAAGTAGAGGTTCGGTTATAAATTGGGAGTTAGAAAATGACGAGGCGTCTGAGTAACTCTGCTTGTTGATTTTTCTTCGCCGCTTGACATGCTACCTCGCTGTTGTACTATATCATCGTTCAAGGTGACTCTCGTTGGCTTCCAACGGGGTGAACAGGGAACTCCGGTGAAATTCCGGGACGGTCCCCGCCGCTGTAACTGAACGTCGAGCGGTCCTCGAATACTGCAAAGCCATTGCTGGCCACAGGCTCAGCGAGAAGGCAAGAGGATCCGCTAGTTCAGAAGCCAGAAGACCTACCAATCACATCAGAGCTTTGGCCTTGCGTGGGAACGGGGCCAGTTGCGAGCGACGCCTTCAATGACGCCGCCTGCAGAGGACGACTGCATCACACGTTTTGTTGATTGATGAAGGCACTTCCGCGCTCATGGCGTGTGGATTTGGTCTTTTTCAACTCACCATTCTTGTCAGTGCCGTCAGCCTCAAATTACAGCAGGAACTCGCTGATGAAGGTGCTGCTGCGTACTCGCGGCTTCACACTGATCGAACTCCTGATCGTCATCGCGATCATCGGGCTGTTGGTTGCGTTATTAACGCCTGCCATTCAGTCGGTCCGCATGAGCATGAGCCGATTATCGTGTGCAACGAATTTGAAGCAGATAGGGATCGCGTTCGACCTATACCACCAGACTTGGGATTGTTTTCCCCCTGGTGGGTGGGGTTGGCGACCTTTCTCTGTTCCGAAGGGAACGCCGCCGGATAAGTACCGTCAACTGGCTTGGTCCGCGCTCATCCTTGATTACCTCGAAGCCGAGCGAGTGAGCGATCTTTTGAACCTCGACAAAGCGTTCGACAGCCCTGCCAATGCGACGGCCGCCTCAATGGTGGTGTCCGTCTATCTTTGCCCGGCCGTTCGGACCAAACCGTACTCCCCGTCGGGACGCGCACCCAGCCACTACGGCGGAATATATGGAGAGCGGATTACGAGCCCGAACAATCCTCCCAAGGGGATCATGATTTACGAACGGACTTTCCAAAAGAAGGAAATCACCGACGGCATCACGCAAACAATCATCGTTTCCGAGGACTCGACAAACTCGGGAGGTGAATGGATCAACGGACTGAATGTCTTCGATCAGGCTTATCCGATTAATCAGGCGCCCGCGATTGAGAACGACATGCGAAGCGAGCACCCAAGCGGAGTCAACAGCCTTTTCGCGGATGGTAGTGTCAAGTTTCTCAATGAACACATGGATCTGAAGATATTGGCGGGGATATGTACCCGCGCAGGAGGTGAATTCATCAACACCAGCGGACTGGAGTGACCTATGTATGTCACTCAACATGCCATTAAGAACGTTTTTCTGCTTCGTTTGATCATGCCAGTT
>JBGSUV010000140.1:0-3928 GCA_041753315.1 Pirellulaceae bacterium
GACGGAGCATCTGAGACTAGCCTGATGCGGAAGGCGGAGATTATCTCAGGAGCCAGGCTTGAGACGAACGGCGGGATCGAGAATCTGACCACTGCGGAGTGGTTCGATCGCTGGAGAGCCCAATGATCTGGATACCGTAGGAGATTCGTGCAATAAGAGCCTGGACATCAGCTCGGCTCGGGAATGGACTCCAACCTGAGCGTAGATTTTGCGGACGTGATTGTGGACCGTGTGTTGGCTGATACCAAGATCGGCTCCCGTTTCTTTTTCGGATAGTCCACTCAGAAAACACATCACCACCCGTTGCTGTGTCGGCGTGAAACGCCACTCCGGTTTGCCAGACGAAAGCGAGACGGAGTCAGACACCATCGACCCAAAATCGCTGGAACTCTCGTCTTCAATTCGGAAATTCATCATTCCAAAACGAATCGTTCCACCGACAGGAACGTCGCATTGAGCTACTTTTTCCGCACCAAGATACGTCCCGCCACGGCTATCAAGATCGATGACGCGCAGTTGCTTACCAACCCATTGCAATTCGGCGTGTTGTCGCGATACGGATCGGTGCAGCACGATGTAATCGGAAGAGAAGTCTCGCCCAAGAATCTTTGCGTCGGGCGTTAGTTCAAAACAGGTTGTCCCGCTGACTAGATAGGTTCGCATAAATTGAACTTCTAACTCGTATCAACTAGTACGCCATCAATCTTTACTTCTCGTAACCTACGAGCACCAATTGTAGCACAAACCACAATAATTTCTGTGGTGAGTTAGACAAGGAAGTTTCGACGCAGCCCCACGTTCTCCGCATGACCTGTTCAGGTCATGGTCCACCGCACCACATGACCTGTTTAGGTCATGGCCTAAGCAAGCCATAGCCTGAACAGGTCGCTAGGAATCGGACTTAGCAGTATTAGACTTTAGCGGCAAGCCGATCTGTAATGCTCAACATCTTAGCTTGAGTACTGAGCGAACGCCGGAAGCACGGAAATGGCGGCCAATACGTGGCTAGCCAATCGCGGTCAGCCCCCGGCTCAATTGGCGCTTGGCGGCAGGAATTGATTGACGCGAGTGCTGCCTTGCGGCAACGCCACCAAGCCCAAAGCCAGGGCCTGCCCCACATCGACTGGGAGTGGATAAGGGGATTTGTGTAGAGCCTCCGCGTTGCGAGTAACGAAGGCAAATCCTTGCAACTGGAACGCGACTGGACTACAATCGGCCCACCGGAAATCAATTCATCGAACGTAAGCGGATTGAAATCGAACATGAAATTTGAAAAACTCGAGCATCGATGCCTGATGGACGGCACCGGCTTTGGTGGAGCCTGTAGTGCTTTTGAAGTGGAGATCACTGCACCACTTGCCCCATCTACCCCCCTTCAATATGCCATCTACGGGCCGGTCGAGCCGTTGGTCAGTTTGATGCCACAGGTCATTGAAGATAACCAAGATGTGGCACCAGCGGCGAAGGTCGACTACACCGGAGTTGTTACTCGAGTTTCGCAATTCTCTCTGAAAGGTGCAGAGCTGGTGGGCAAGCAAGATGTGCCCACATCAACTGGTCTGCGCGCCGCACTGGATATCATGGAAGCCAACGGTGGATTCGTACAAGAGTGGGCGAGCGGAGGTATCGACCGCGTTTACGAATCGGGAAACACTTTCTACTTCGAATTCACAACGCCCCTTGAAGAATACCTCGTCTTAGACAAGCGGGCACTCTCCGTCGACATCGGTGACGGATCAATCTATGGTTTTTCACGGTGGTAGCCGTCCAAGGTTGATAAAGTCGAAGAAGGTTTGTTCGCGGCTTCAGATGAGCGGCTTCAGATGAGTGGCATCAAACGTTCGTTCCCGATCGCTTTCGTACAGTGCAGGATGCCTTCATCGACAGCTTATCTGGTGCAGGACGATGTAATCGGAAGAGAAGTCTCGCCCAAGAATCTTCGCGTCGGGCGTTAGTTCAAAACAGGTTGTCCCGCTGACTAGATAGGTTCGCATAGAAATGAACTTATAACTCAATTCAACCATTACCAGGAACGATTTCTTTACTTCTACCCTCAGTGCTCTATTGTAGCACAAACTCAGACGATTTCTCACGCGAGTGCGCCGAACGAGTATCAATATTGCATCGCGCTTCCCCTGGGTGACCTGTTTAGGTCATGACCTAAACAGGCCATGGCCTGAGTAGGTCATAGTCTAAACAGGTCGCTAGGAATTGAGTTGTGCACTATTAGACTTTAGCCTCGAGTGGATCAATTCCGCTCGCCTAATGTCTTGAGCATCGAGTTACGATATGAACCTTCGAATAGCTTAGCCATCCGTCGCACGTTCGATTGGATGACTTTTCTCATCGGCTTGTCGATCCGAAGCTTGGGCACCCGCATTCGCCTCAGCAGTCCGCTGCCCTGCAACTGCCCCTTTCTAATGAGTCTTAGCTATGGCTGATAAAATGCGTCCGTCGAAATCTCGCTCGCGAAGGAAATCAGTAAAGCGCGAGCTTAGAATGCGTTTGTTTGAACATCTCGAACGACGCGATCTGCTGACGGCGGGGCTTGATCCCGTGATCTTGATTCCGGGCTTAGGAGGGACTTTTGCCGCCGGAACTACGGAAGCGGCGGCCAACACCTGGCTAGCCAATCGCGGTCAGCCTCCGGCTCAATTGGCGCTGGAACCCTTTACGGGAGTCTACCAAAATGTTGTCCAATCGTTGAAAAACGTTGGGTATAACGACAGCGCCGCATCGCCGACGCAGAGCCTGTTTGTCGTCAACTGGGATTGGCGACTCCCACTTGCGCCCACGGATGCCAATTCGCTGTCAGCCCCCAACGGAACTCTCTCGAGTGTCACGGCCGCGGGTATCTCCGACAACGTCTTCCAAACCGGTCTGGACTATTTCGGGAGAGTGCTGGCGGATGTGAAGGTCAAATACCCCACGGCCACCAAAGTCGATGTGATCGGTCACGGAGCGGGTGGCTTGATTGCTCGGAGCTACATTCAAAGTGCTGCCTACAACCAAGGTGGGCTGCCAACGATCGATGACTTGGTGTTGATAGGCACGCCGAACGAGGGCATGTCGGACGCTTTCAACTTTGCCAACAACGACTGGAGTTCTCGTTCTGCTCCACGCATGATGACCGAAATGGTCGATCGAGCCTACAGTCTGTTGCAGTCGGGAACGACGATTGTCGGCCCCAATGGAAACATTACCCCCAGCGAAGGATTGAATCCGCAGCAGTTTGCACAGCGTTACATTGCTTCGCTGCAGAATCTGTTGCCGACTTACGACGTGATCGACACCAACGACGATGGTAATTTCGAACCGCTGTCGAGCTCCAATCCACCTGGCAACAACCTGGTCAACGCGTTGCTGGTTGACCTCAATGGTGGTACAAGCAATGCATGGCTCAGCAGCCCTGCCAAAACACACGTCGTGTATGCCACCGGTAGCGAGACGAGCGATCAGCTGATTGCACGCACGGGACCCTCCGACGATGGATTTAGCACCGACGAGATCTTGTCGTTTCAGAACTTCCGAGGACGGCGACCAGCGGCGGGCGAAACCTGGTACGAAGAAGTTGTATCGGGGCACGGCGGGGATGGATTGGTTTCGACATTCTCCTCGATTGATCCCTTCTTGGGCGATCCACGCACCGGTGGCAAGCTGAAGTTGATTCCGGTAACCGCGGCTGCAGCGGGAGTCAGCGAGATCAGCCACAATGCGCTGGTTATCAATCCGTACGCGCAGACCAAGATCTTGCAAAGCGTTGGTGCCACCAACTTTACGAATGCTAACCTGTAAACATTCGCCGAAGGTGTGGGCGCGACGATTTTGGTTGCTGGCTGGAATCGTTGCCAGCGGCAGGTTTTTCGTCTTGTTCGGCTTTGGTTTCGGCTAGGAACTATCGGGATTGGCGGCCAGAGTAGGACCGGAT
>JBGSUV010000141.1:0-13371 GCA_041753315.1 Pirellulaceae bacterium
ATATCCAACAAAGACTAAAGTCAGCGATACCGAGCTTGCAGCGTTGCGATTAAAACGTGATACATTCCACGGTGAGTGGAACTATACGATCAATCCACGTTAATAAAACTTGTAAAAGTTATTTTTGCGCGGGCCCTAAGCGTAGAAACGTCGGTAAAGCCCGTGTTGTCCAGATTGCCGGCCAGTGATCCGGACGTGCCTCCAATGCGTGAGAAGGAGTCGAACGAGGCCTGACCAAACTCGAATCTTCCACCCGTCATGTTGACGTTGCCCAACGAGCCGATGGTAGTTTCGCCGCCTACAGTAACTAGCCCTCCCGTTCCAACTTCGAGGCTGGCTATACGGGGGGCGCTAATTTGCAAGGTATCCTCAACATTCCACTGGGATCCTGCTCCGGAGACCAAAACAGTATCCTGACTAATCGTGCCCAACCGACTATTGACAACTCCGCCGTCCAAAATGTCCGCCCGGCTGCTTAACGTCACAACACCTTCGTCAAGCCGGATACTGCTATTTACCCTTGAGCCCGGCCCCTCGACCAATAGACTCGCCCCCCCGGACAGAGTGACAAATTCTGAGTCTACGTTTCCACCGTTGACGACATTGAGGCGACCGTCCACTTGGATACCTGTCGAACCTTCCTTTGTGAGTCGCGAACCCGACGGATGGGAGCCATCGACTGTCATCGATCCTCCTATTCGCGCAGGTCCGAAGATCCGCATGTGTAAGCCATAATTGGTCAGGTGGCCAGCCGTCCCGGAACCACCAAAGACGTTAAAAGTCTGCGCTATAGACAATTCATACTGGGGTTCAGAAATGCCGTTGCGAAACGTAACGTCCCCATTCCCTATTGCCATTCGGTCGACCTCCCGATTTCCAACTACGGAATCCCACCAAACTTGATAGGTTGCATTCTCAACAAATTGAGCTAGGTCGCTGGCTCCTGGCGTACCGACGGGCGACCAGTTGGTTCCAATATCGTAGAAGCTGTTTGAATTCGTGGTGTTGGTCCAGGAGCGTGTTGTTTGTGCATTTGCCTGCTGAAACGAAAAGACGAATAGTAGCGCAGCGGCGGAACAAGAGTTCGCCATGCGGAAGAACGAGGCCATGATCAGCTCCTAGATTAGTACCAAGCAATCGCCCAAGGCGAAGAGAAAACTGCCTGAGTACTAGTACTGCTGAGAATTCGACCAGCGCGACAGGGGAACGGTCAGCAGGTGCAGAGAACGCCGCACTGAGTGTTTCGCGACCCGCAACATGTTCGATCATCCCCGACCACGATGCTCGTTGCAAAAGAATCGCGAAGCGATGGCAGTCGATAGCCTGGGGTGGAGCTTGGCTGGGGCGGTTTTGGAAAAAACGCCCCAGCCAAGCGGAACCCCAGGTACAGTGAACGCCGCACGGAGCGTCCGAGCAAGTGAGCAAACCGAAGCGTTGGTCTTCCCCGAGGACGCAACATGCTTAGACGTCCCAATGCGTGTTGCGGAGAAATGGTGTACGGGTTCGGTTTGCGCGCACAACCCCAGGCATGGTTGTAGCGTGGCATGGCCTCCGGCCCTCAGCCTGCAGTTGCGACCTCGGTTGGGCGTTTTGGTACTGGAAAATCACCTGCTCGGTCGCCTGCCAAGTTTTACCACGTACCTGGGGTTCCGCTTGCCGGGGCCCCTTTCGGACCCCCGCAAGCTACACCCCAGGCTATCGGATGTCGTTGCTACGCAACTGGGTGATGCGAGCTGGGATTGGTACATCCGACATCAACGTTGCGCGGATTGTGTTTTTCCGCACGGCTAGCAATGCCGAAGCACGGATAAAGAGAGTTTGCAGGTACAGTGAACGCCGCACTGAGCGATTCGCGGCCCGCACCAAGTTCGATCATCCCCGACCCGCAACGCTCGTTGCAAAAGAATCGCGAAGCGATGGCAGTCGATAGCCTGGGGTGGAGCTTGGTTGGGGCGTTTTTGGAAAAAACGTCCCAGCCAAGTGGAACCCCAGGTACAGTGAACGCCGCACAGAGCGTTTCGCGACCCGCACCATGTTCGATCATCCCCGACCACAATGCTCGTTGCAAAAGAATCGCGAAGCGATGGCAGTCGATAGTCTCGGAGAGACTCGCCTACGTGAAAGTGGCCTTCATTGAAGGGTATTGCGATTAGAGTCCCAGTCGCTTGAGTTCTTGAAGACAAGCGTCGATCCGCCACTCGGAAATCGCATTGGATTCTGCCGACAAATAGAAGAGTCGCGAACCATCGGTCGAGTAAGCAGTTCTTCCCGGCGTCTCGCCACCAGGATGCTCAAGGCGTAGCGAAATATCGTGGGTTTCTAAGTCGATGAGCGAAATCGAGTTCGTGTCGAGACTGGCTGCTAACGTTCTCCCATCGGGAGAGAACACAGGCTGACCATACGCGTTTGGCCAAGTCTGCAACGGCAGCTCCCAATCGCCGGTTCGGTACAGCCGCAGTTCGTTCCCTGGCACCGTCAGTGCCAAATAGCTGCCGTCTGGCGAGAATCTAGGGACAGTCAGGACCGAGTCGGGAGCCAAGTTCCACTGCTTCTCGCTGCCGACGTCGAAGACAAAACAACCTGCCTTGTTGTGCCCCGCCCCTACGATCCACCGCCCATCCCGACTAACCTCAATTCGCCGTACATCGCCCCAGGCCTTGTGAACATGTGACTGCACCGAGTCGCCGTTCAAGCGTAGCACCGTCACGCCGCCGTTGGCATTGTAGGCCACCGTGTGTCCGCTTGAGTCGATCCCGAAGCAGGATGCCACGGTTCCCTCGAGCTGTAGTTCTGGAACGAGCCTCATGGCCTCGCCAGACTCAACTCGAAACTTCGTAATCGTACTATCGGCGATCGCCCACAATGCTCCTGTCGCGTCGTAGAAGGGCTCTTTCACTTCGATATTCGATGATTGCGTTTCACCAGTCTCGCTATCGAGCCAGCAAAGGCGAAAGCTGTAGGCGAGCGAGACTGCGATGTTGCTGCTCGAAGGATCAAGAGCAAAACACTCTGGCCGCACATCGTCACTCAGCGCAAACGCGTGCTGACGATAGTATTGACTTGGAAGCAACTCCCACATCTCGGCTTTATCAGGGCTTGCGATCGGCCCGACATCCATTTCGTTGAGTCGCAGAAACGGAGAGACTACCGGCGTCTTGAAGTTCAAAATCTGCGCGCCGCTCTGCACATCCCACAGCATCAGCCGCTTGGTCCAAGTTTGCGTGGCCAGATACCTACCATCGAGGCTGGCAGAGAGCCTGGTTCCCTCGATCTTGTCACACGCAAACGTCCGCAGCACTTGCCAACTATGGGTATCGTACAACGTGATGACGCCATCAACCGTCTTCGTCGCGAACCAGTTCTCTGCTGGTGACCAGAATCCCGTCTCGAATTCGATACCGGTTGGTGTCAGCGCAATGGTCGCCAACTCAGCGGCGTTCTCCAGGCGTACGATGCGAACCGAGTCGACGTAGATCAGCGCTACCCGATCACCGTTTGCATCGATGGCAAGCAGTGGAATGTCATCGGCGATAGTCACTGACTTCGTCGCGTGTGGTCCCAAAGTCTGTGTTGCCAAGTCGAAGGAGCGTAAGCTTCCGTCGGTATCCAAGAAGCATAAAACTCGATCATTGTGCGAGAGCGAATAGCGATGCGGAGGAATTCTGGTTTCCCAGATGATGTCTCCCGACGGCGCATCCCAAACCGCCAGGCGACTCAGTCCGTCACGAGCATCGGACAGTGTAACCAAATGTTGTTCGTTGTTAGTTATTTGGCATGCGTCCGGTACAACCTGAATCGTTTGCGTGGCGACCAGTGGAGAATCTCGCTGTGCAACAACCAGATGAACAGTGCCATCGGCGGCGTGTTCACTAAAGACGAGCGAATCGCCCGCCATCGCCACTAAGACGCGCCCGTTGTCAAACGAGCCGTGAATCGGAATGGGCAGCGACTTTCGAAAATCAGGCAACGCCAGCGCGGCTACCATCTCGTTCCTCAATCGCTGGAAAGTCGACTGTCGCTCGGTGGCTTGTAACAAGTCGGTATCCATCAGATCGAAGGCTCGCAGGAGTGCACTTTGCGAGTTGGCTCGACTTTCCAGCGTCTGCTTCGATCGCTCGGCTTGAGCAGTCAAGATGAGACTTTCCGCCAGCTGATGCTGAAAGCCAGCTTTCGCGACGCTTGTTTGCCTTTCCGCCCTTTGCGAGCGGTCGACCTCATTCCTCAAGCGGATAGAGTAGGCGAGCATCAGGCCTGGAATAACGATCGAGGACAGAATCCAAGCCAGCAGGAGCGTTGCCGCCGTCAAGCGATTCCTTCTGGCCCATCGGTAGACAGCCTGAAAAGTGGATGTTTGCCTCGCCTTAATCGGCATGCCATACCGAAATCGCTCGAGGTCTTGGCCCAGATCGCTCGCAGTCCTATAGCGCAAGCGTGGATCGCGTTGCATCGCGGTTGTTATGATAGTTTCGAGATCGCGTGGAACGGATGGCCTTAGACTTCGCGGTCGCGCCGGCGTCTCGTTGCGTATGCGCTCTAATAGCTCTGCATTCTGCGAGTAGTTGAAGGCCGGCTGGAGCGTGACCATTTCATAGAGAGTCGCTCCCAGTCCGTAGATATCGCAGCTCGGCGATGTCACACCTTCCAGCTGTTCGGGAGCCGCATATCGCAGCGTGCCAAGTAGATCTCCGGTTAGCGTGAGATTTTCGTCGTTGTCGACTTTTGCCAAGCCGAAATCCGCGACCCAAACTCGACCGCTGCGTTCAACCAGCAAGTTCGAGGGCTTGATATCGCGATGCACACAGCCATGCGCATGTGCGTAGTCGAGGGCCATCGCCACTTGATACCCCATGGCGGCGATCTGCTTAAAGTGCTCGAGGGATGCATGGCCTGAGGAATGACCTTTGATCGAAATAGTAGAACTGAGTTCATGACCTCCAGGGGATGGCGTCTCAAGCTTGGCGTGCTCGTTTTTCTCTGCATGCAAGATCTCGCGCAAATTCTGGCCATCAATCAATTGCATGGCGTAGAAGGAGAATCCGTTGGCTGAACCATTGCCATACACGGCGACAATGTTCGGATGCTGGAGCTTGGCAGCCGACATCGATTCGCGCAGAAACCGTTTCGCGAGCTGAGGATTGGAACTCAGATGCCGGGACAGCAACTTGAGCGCAACTGTCCGATCCAGCGAAATCTGCCGCGCCGCAAAAACGACTCCCATCCCACCACGACCGATTTCTTGGATCAGTTCATAGTCTCCGATTTCCTTAGGGAATTCTTCGCAGTTGCTCTCCGACGTTTCTTTCAAATCGAATCGAGATGAAGTACCAATTTGTTCCGCAAAGGAAAGAGCTGGGAAAATCTCTAATAGCTGTTCGGCAAGTCTTGGATACCGGGCAATGTACTCATTCACGTTGGGGTGAACGCCGCCCCGCTGCTGCTTGAGGACTTCGTCGACAATACGATCGAGTAGTTCTGCATCGTCTTGCGAATCGAGATCGTTGGTACTAGACATGGTCTGCGCTCCACTCCAGCTTGCGAGCGTCCAAGGCGCGTCGCAGTCGCTTCAGGGCCCGCAAGTAGCGTTGGCGGCAAGTGTTCGCAGAAATGCCAAGCTCGACAGCAGCCTCCGCGGACGACAACTGCTCTGCATGCCGCATCAGCAGGATTTCGCGGTCCATCTCGTCGAGTTCGGCGATCACCGATTCCAGCTCCAATCGCAATTCGACTTGGGCCATCGCCGCACTGGGACTGGCCACGCTTCCCTCGAGAAAATTAGCCAGAGCGAGGGAAGAGATATCATTCGCCACAGCGACTTCGCGTCGAACGTCGCGGGCTTGAGTTCGCATGTGGAAGCGTGTTAGCTCTGCAAGCTTCTGCAGCCCCAGGTAGCGCAGCCAGTGAAAGAAAGGAACTTCGCGAGCGGCCATAAACTCCGGCAGGCGGCGGATAACGTCCAACTGCAATTCCTGAAAGACGTCCGATTGATCCAGTCGAGCCGAAAGGCGCGGATCGATACGCACCGAGATCATGCGTTTGATCCGATCGGCGTGCAGGCCCATCAGTGCGCCGACCGCCGAGGTATCGCCACCACCCGCCGCATCAAGTAAATGCTCTTCGTCCTGCACTGCAACACCTAGTAAACCACCGCTGGCAAAATCACCGCCTAGAAACGCACCTGCGAAAATACTCGAATTTCTCAGCGACTGTCCTGTCGCGCCGTTCATTCTACTCGCAGTATAGGTGAAAGGGGGGCGTCTTTTCCATGGAACTGCAGCCCTGGCCTGCCTCACCCCGGAGAACTTTTTCCTTGCTGCAATCAGCGAGAGGTAAATTCTTCCCGCTGCCTGAAGCCTGTTCATTGATTCATCTTGTCCCTTAGTCCGTCTGATGAAAGTCGATACGATGCACTGCGTTAGTTCTCGCCTCTTTCCGGCCGTTGTACACTTCTTGGTCATGTCGTCGATGGCGATCGCTCTGGTGGCGGCTACCCGTTCATCCGCACTTGCGCAGGAAACCAACTGGGTAGCCTCAGACGGAGAATGGTTGGATCCTGCAAACTGGGACAATGGAGTACCGGCGCCGACAACGGGACAAGCAACTATCTCCAATGGCGGAACTGCAAGACTCGCAGGTCCGTTCGACGAAACCTATTCACATGTCCGAGTCAGTTCATTTGACACTGGGGCCGATCGTCTGGTACTAAGCGATGGCGCTTTTATGCGGACACACAGCTTCGCAATGTTTGGAACTCTCCAACTCAGCTCAAATAGTAGAATCAGGGTAGCAAGCACTATGGTTGTCGATGGTCAAGTGATTATTGACGGAAGCAGTCTTAGCTCGGGTAACCTCTCGGAGTTTTCACGAGGAGAAATTCTAATAAGGAACGGTGGTGGTTTCTCGGATGGTTTTGGAGACCTTTTCTTTACAAAAACGCGTATTGGTTCCGCAGAGTTTGCTGTTGTTGATGGAGCAGAAGCGAGGGTTGCGGTCAACGGTGCGGGCTCTACATTTATACCCAACTTCGATTTGCAGATTGGAAATTCAACGAATAACGTTTTTGGCTTTACAAACCGGGGAGTTGTCTCGCTCGAGAACGGCGGTGAGCTAGTAGCTTTGCAGAACGGAGATTTTGCAGAAGGAATTGTGGATATACAACGCAATGGTGAACTTCATATCGGCAATGGAGAGCAAGCGGGATTCGTGACGACAAACTTAATTCGGAACAACGGCCTCATCCGATTCAATCATGTCGGCTCAACAGATTTCAGCTCGAGAGTTGTTGGGAGTGGCTTGATAGTTTCCGAAAACTCGGGAACCACGATATTGTCTCAGTTGGACGATTTTCACGGGACTGTCCAAGCCAATAGCGGTCAAGTTGTAATAACTGGCAACATGAACGAAGCGCGTACGTTGCGAGCGAATGGCGACGGCGAGATTGTTTATCAAAACGCGAACATCAGCGGAGGATTCTTGCGCGGCAATGGAATCCACCGTTTGGTTGAGATTGGCGCGAGCCATCTAGACGGCGCTACGAGTTTTAACAACACGACTATTGAACAAGATGGCGACGCCACGCTAAGCAACTTTACCAACGGCGGAACGCTAAACAACCACTTAAACCTGACACTTGACGGCTTCACCAACTCCGTCTCAGGTTTCCTCAATGTCAACGCTTCAATCGTGGCCGTGGATGTGTCGAGTATGGGAGTCATCCAAGTGAACAATGCTGGCGAACTTCAAGTTGACCATAGCAGTCTGTTTGCGGGCGGCGGCAGTCGCACTTATATCAACTCCGGCGGCTCGATTGTCTTGACCGACATGGATTCCGCATTCGAGCTCAGCGGCGGGCTACTCGTCAACAACGGTACACTCGACGGTACGCTCAACGTGAACTTCGGTGGCTTGGCCAAAGGCGACGGTAGCTTCGGGGCCATAAATGTGAATGATGGTGGCGTCTTCTCGCCCGGCAATAGTCCTGGTTTGCTCAACGCCGAGTCGATGTCACTATACGCTGGCAGCTCGCTCGAGTTTGAAATCCGCAACGCATCCGGGCTCGCCGGCGTGGACTTTGATCAAATTCGTTTGAGCGGCGGGCTTGTGCTCGACGGTGGCGATACCTATATGTCTGCCATTACATTGGACGTTTATAGCCTTGCACTCGACAACTCGACCGGCCTTGCCAGCAACTTTGATTCGAATCGTGACTATGCTTTTGAATTCTTGATAGCCGACGGTGGTATCACTGGATTCGATCCAAGTCAGTTCCGAATCGACTCTACCAATTTTCTAAACGTCCCCAACTCGGATCGATTCTACGTTTCGTCGAATGGCAGCAGCCTCATCCTTAACTTTTCCGCAGTTCCTGAACCAAGCGGAATGATTTGGCTAGCGATGAGTTGTATCGGTTTGGTCTTGCGCAGGCCAAGCCGGAGTAGCAACTGCAGAACCGTCTACGACACTGAACCGCCTTTTCGGGTACAATCGGACTTTTGCCAGTGGCAGAAATGATGCAGAACCATCGCTTACGCGGAAGCGCGGTGGTCAGCGGATATTAAAATCAGTATCGGTTCCCTCGCACGCGTGATGCGGGTCGTCGGCAAATGGCATTTTAGAATCATGGATTTGACAGCCAAGAGAGCGGCGGTAGTCGAGTGGTTGCACACGGAATTCGCGGTAGAGCAACAGGCTGGTTTTCCAGTCCTTAAACGCGTGCCTGATACGCAGGTCATTCGCTTCCTTGACCATTTCGAAGGTCTAGACCAAGCTGGGCAGTCAGCGTTGAAGGCGATCATGTTTGAATGGTCTTCGTTTAATTTCATAGGCGTTCCGCCTCCGCATCCACTTTTGAAAACTTTCACGCAAGCGACAGCCTTTACGAATCGTCGAAGTGGACGTCGTTACACCGGAGTAAAGCTACTGGCCGGGCTTGCCAAAGACCCAAGTCACAATGGACTAGCTGGCTACTTTAAGTCACTGGGTATCGAAGGGCTAGCGCTGGAACCACCCCAGTACCTTCTCGGCGACGCCGTCGATCTCGTTCCGATCGGAATACCGTCGTTGCGGCGAAAAGTGAAAGCCGCCTTCAGTGAGCTTTTTGCACCCAAGTTAACGGACATGGGTAGTGAGTTCTGGCGCTATGAAGGTGCGATAGACGATTGCCAGATCCGTGTTGACATTCGATATTCTGGGAGAATGGGACGCCCTCAACTCGCGTACGGTGTGCGGGTGCAAGGCAAGGATCGCCAGATTGTTTGTCCCAATCTCTGTTTCGAATCCGTTTATGGTGTGGGATTTGGCCACTGGGATTACCTCACCAAGGAGAACACTGACCGCTCGATGGAGCTCTTGAAGGAACTGGTCAGCTGGCTCGCGCGACTTCCAGAGCGTCTGCCCCCGGGCTATTGCGAGATGCCCAGCGAGTAGTCATGCCACATGACTTAAAGCCGAGCAGATCGAGCGTCGGATCAAATCACTCGCGAGTAATAAGGTCTCGAAGGTCTCACGCGCTTTGCATTCGCTCCATGCCGCCTAGCTCAAGAAGCAACGGCGTTTAAGCGGCAACGATGCGACGATACAGCGCCAGATAGGCGTCCGCCATCCGATCGATGGTAAATCGTTCGGCTACTGCACGGCGGACGGCACCGCGATCGATCTCGTTGATACGCTCGATTGCCTGATTCGCTTCGTCAAGGCTGTCGACCAGAAAACCTGTAACTCCATGCTCAATCAGTTCAGGCATCGAGCCGCGCCGTGAGGCGATGACGGGCGTGCCACAGGCCATCGCTTCAATAACTGAAAGCCCGAACGGCTCTTCGAAATTGATGAGGTGCAAAAGCGCGCGTGCGTCGCCGAGCGCTCTTAGCCGCTGCGTTCCACCGACAGGGCCGTGATAGGATACAGACACACCGTCAACGGCAGGCATGACTTTCTGTTCATAATAGTCTGCATCCTGCACGATTCCGTACATATGGAGAGGTCGCCCGCTGGTGCGAGCGGCGGCGATCGCTTCAGCAGTGCCCTTGTCGGGATGGATGCGTCCGAAGTAAAGCAGATCGTCACTGCCGGCCGGATGGAACGGAAAATCGTCGATAGGAATGCCGTGATGAATTGTCGCAGCGTAACGCAGGTCGGGACAACGATCCGCGTCGCTGATGGCAACGTAATGGACCACATCCTGGTATTCCGCATACATCGGCAGGATGCGTCTTGAGGAGAATCCGTGGATCGTTGTCACGATCGGCGTATCGGTCAGTCGCGAGAAGGCGTGGGCAGGAAAATCCGCCTGATTGTGAATTAGATCGAACCGCCCAGCTTGTTCGAAGAGATGGGCTAGGTGGCGGAATTCCCAGACCTTCGCGTCGATCGATGCATCTTCCCCATACGGAGCTGGCACGACGCCATCGAGCGCTGCTGCCGTGATGCTGTCGAGCGTGGCAAAGAGCGTAACGTCGATCCCACGCTTGACGAGCGCCTCGGTCAGCATACTGGTGACGAGTTCCCAAGGGCCATAGGTTCGCGGCGGCGTGCGCCACGCGATCGGAGCCAGCATCGCTACTCGCATCTCAACGTTTCTCCTTCAGTCGCAGTATGAGGCCTTCGTCCGGGGCCAGCATGCCGTCCATCGGGCGAAGCGCCGCGTTCGATAGACACAATGTCGATAGAAGAACCTCGGCCATGCAGTTATCCGTTGGCGACGACGGGGGTAGTGGCAGCGGCCGCGTCTCATTGCCGAGGTTCAGCGCGATCAACAGGCACTCGCCGGCATGTCGCCGCTCGTAGGCAAGCACGTCTGCCGCAGCGTCGACCAGCGTGATACCCCCGATCGCGAGCGCGTCATGTGACCGCCGGAGTGCGAGCAGTGATCGGTAGAGAAATAGAAGCGAGCTGCTGTCCCGTTCCTGTGCCACCACGTTGCGCACACTCCAGTCTTCGTTGAGCGGAAGCCAGGGCTCGACAGCGCTGAACCCCGCATGGTTCGAAGCATTCCACGGCATCGGTGTGCGCGAACGATCGCGACCGATCCCCAGGCCGGGCTGACGCAGCTCCTGTGGGTCGCGTACCCGATTCGGCACAATCGTCACTTCGCCAATGCCGATTTCGTCGCCCTGGTACAATGTCGGCGTACCGCGAAGCGTCAGCAGGAGCATTGCTGCAACTCGAGCCTGCGCCTCGCCGACCCGCGCAGCGATGCGCGGCGCATCGTGGCTGCCGATCACCCAGTTGGGCCAGCCGAATCGGGGCAGAGACGCCTCATACGCGGCAATCGTTCGCCGTAGCGAGGCCGCGTCCCAGGCGTTCTCGATGAGCTGAAAATTGAACGGCAGATGCACCTGAGGAAGATCAGGCGTGCCGTACCATCGGGCGAGCCGGTCGAACGGCAAACAGATCTCGCCGATCATTACGCGGTCACCATAGCTATCGGCCAGCGCGCGGAACTCGACAGAGATTGCATGCGCTTCCGGCTGGTCGGTCGAATAGAGCTGGATCAGTCGATCGCGCTGCGTGCGGCCGGGCGTCCAATCCGCATTAATCGGATTGTCGGGCAACAGTTCGGCCTTGATGATGTGCCAGAGCACATCGATGCGGAAACCATCAACGCCGCGGTCTAACCAGAAGCGCAGCACGGCCATCATCGCTTCCCGAACCTGCGGCTCGCGCCAATTGAGGTCGGGCTGCTCCTTGAGGAAAGCGTGAAGGTAATATTGCCCGGTGGTCTCGTCCCACTCCCAGGACGAGCCACCGAAGTCGCTGATCCAGTTGTTGGGTGGACTTGCGTCCGGCGCGGGATCGCGCCAGATATACCAATTACGCTTTGGGTTCTCGCGCGACGTCCGACTTTCGACGAACCAAGGATGTTGGTCTGACGAATGATTGGGAACGAAGTCGAGCAGAAGCCTGAGCCCGCGCGCGTGGACCGCAGCCAGCAATCGGTCGAACCCGGCGAGATCGCCGAACATTGGGTCTATGCCACAGTAATCAGCAACGTCGTATCCGAAATCCGCCATTGGGGAAGGATAAATCGGTGACAACCAGATCACATCGATCCCCAGCTCAGTGAGATAATCCAGCCGCAACTCGATTCCGGCAAGGTCACCCACGCCGTCCCCATCGCTATCCTGAAACGAGCGGGGATAGATCTGATAGATCACTCCGCGTTCCCACCAGGGAGCCTGTCGTTGTCCTTCGTACACTACATTGGCCTATTTTCGTTCGTTGGAGTTACAAGGCAGCATCCGCGTTGATATCCAACAGAATTATCCATTCAAGAGGACAAGCGGTCGTCACACGCCGTGAAGCCGGCTTGCGCGCTCGTCGTTCCACTCTACCATGGTGCCGAATAAATAGCAGTGCCGACGAGCTTTTTTGACCATTCTCCCTAACCACACATAAGTGCCTTGAAAGCTGATGACAAGGACTTTCCGAAGGCAACTACGCTCAGCCTTGAGACCGAAGCCTGCAACAAGTAGTCCGCGTGGGAGTAATGTCGTCGTTCGCTCCGCGAACGAAACGTACAAAATTAACAACTACACGCAGAGGAAGAAGTATGTAGAAACGTAGGCTTGGATAGGGTAAGTTGGTAGAAACGACTTTAGAAACCTTTGTTTAAAGCAATGCGTGTCGATCTGCGGAGCTAACAATGGTCAACGGAGAATGTCACAATGCTTGGCGAGCGTTTGATCCAAAATCTGCTTTTTCGATTGAGAGTCATATTCGGCCACATTGGTCGCAAACGGGTGCGGTCGTTTTTGTTACTTTCCGTACCAAAGACTCCATTCCAGCAGACGTGATCCATCGCTGGCATCGAGAGAAACTCGAGTGGTTGCGGTCGAAGGGCATAAGCTGCGATGGTGATTTGGAAACTGCCGTCAGCAGCCTTCTGGAGAAGGATCGCAACGCGTTCCACAAGCACTTTCGTCGAGCGCGCGAGATATTCTTGGATACCTGCCACGGAAGGTGCTTACTGCGACGTACGGATCTAGCAAAAATTGTCGCAGACAGTTTATTGCACTTTGATGGCGATCGTTACAACATGGGCGACTTTGTGGTCATGCCAAATCACGTACATCTGCTCGCAGTATTTTTTGAGGAGCAGCAAATGCGAAAGCAGTTTGATAGCTGGCTTCACTGGACCGCTCGGCAGATAAATCTGGCGATTTGCGAATCTGGCCATTTTTGGCAGGAAGAGCCTTTCGACCATCTAGTGCGAAGCCCAGAGCAATACGAGTACCTCCGAGCGTACATCGCTAATAATCCGAAGAAGGCAGGGCTAAAAGATGGCGAGTACTTCTATCGCAGGTACCAAGAATAATTGACACAAAGTCGTCGTTCGCTCCGCGAACGAAACGCTGCACACGATTCGTTCGCGGAGCG
>JBGSUV010000142.1:0-65217 GCA_041753315.1 Pirellulaceae bacterium
CTACATTGCGAGCAACGGTCGGTGAGGGCGAGCGCGTCGCGCCACCGCTCTAAACATCTTTCATTGTGATTTGACCAATAAAATATACAGTTGGGAGAGCGAGGCTCCTGCCGAGCTTTTACGGGCAGCGTCCTAACGTCCGCAAGCCAAAAGAGTACAGCCCCTTGCTTGTGAACGGCAGGTTGCGGCCGGAGAAGGCTCCGCCGGAGCGTCGCCATCCGTTGACCGCGTCACAAAGATGCTTAGAACGTTGGCGTCGCCCTCCGGTGACCACGTCACAAAGTTTTTTCAAGCGGTGGCGTGGCCCGCCCGTAGACCTTCCCCGATGAACAGCTTACGGCTTGAATTTGGCGGCCGGAATCTTGACCTCACCGAGATCATTCATGCCAGCTTTGAGCGTGATTTCCATGCGACCACGTCCCCACTTTTCCTTCTTGCCGCCAACAGTGACTTCGTCGATGGCACGGTCTGCTGATTCGTGCCAGACGCGGAAGGTCACTTCCCCAACGGGTAAATCTTTGATCTCAATCACGCCATCTGCATCGGAGACACCTACATAGGGATGTTCAAGGACAATCACGTGGGCTTTCATCCAGGGATGCACGTTGCACTCAACTGGCATGGCCGATGGCTCCTCGACACCTTTCTTCAGCTCAATTTTCTTTGAACCACCAATGGCTATAAGCACGTTGACTGGCTGGTGGAAGAAGTTGAAGTTGGCGTTGTGGCCTGTTTGATCGCTGTTGAATACTTCGATCGTCTGTCCTGGACGAGTGACCAACACTTTGGGTTCAAACATGCAGTTCTTGTTATCCAATTTGTGGATAACCTCAGGGATCGCTTTGACAGCTTCGATTGGTTTCGCTTTGCTCTTTCCCGCGTCATACATTACGACCAAATTCTTGATGCCACCATCCTTACCGACGATCAAATTGTCCTTCACGATCTCGACAGTAGCGCAAAAAGGATCGCGAGAACTGTCGATCTTTTCTGGCGCTGGCACTTTACCATCGCAGATGACTTTCAGCCGCAGGGTGGCTGTCTCTTCGGCCCGGACATTTTGAACCGCGCCCGCGAAGCCAAACAAGCCAGCCAAACAAACAGACAATATCGTCTTTTTCATCGATTTCTCCAGGGTTTAATTAGAAGACGTTCGCCCTATTGAGGTGCGAGCGTTGTGCATTCTCATGTGTTTGAAAGCCACAGCCATGCCGCGCACAGCCACTACTGGACGCGCACCGCAAGTGGGGTTTTTGCGATTTGGCCTCCAAATCGCGGCAGGTCCCTCATTATACAAGTAAGCTTGGCAAATGCCAAACCACTCCACAATAGCGGCAACGCCTCTCCGTCCGAAAGCAGGCGAAAGCAGCGGTGGACGAGTAGTGATGGCTGGGCAGCCGGGATGTGGTGGACTCGAATCAGACCAAGGGCGAGCCAAGGACCAACGCTCGTCCACAGCGATCATTGCACCATGTTGGTAGCTGTCAGTCACGCTCCCGTCGGGGTGAACCCGCAGCGGTGAGCGACTGTGGTGGGGGCCGGCCGAGTGAATTCCCCAAATTCGGAAGCTCGATCAGAGCTTGAATTGATCCGCGGCGAGCTTAACAACCCCCAAGTCGTTGACCCCCGAGTGGAGTTGGATTTCCAGGCGTCCCCGTCCCCACTTTTGTTTCTTGCCGTCAACTGTTGCTTCATCTACCCAGCGATCCGCTAACTCGTGCCAGACGCGGAAGGATACCTCGCCAACCGGCAGATTATTGATCTCTATCACCCCTCCTGCATCAGAGACTCCGACATAGGGATGATCCAGTACAACCACGAAGGACTTCATCCACGGATGGATATTGCACACCACTGGCATTGGAGATGGTTCTTCGACTCCCATGCTCAGTTCGATTTTGTTGGTATTCGCCTGGGCAATCAGAGTGCCCAGACGTGATGAAGGATGATTCAAGAGCATAAAATTGACACTGTGGCCAGTTGCATCGCTATTGATGACTTCGATGGTTTGCCCAGGCCTTGCCACCAGAATTTTGGGGGCGAACATACAATCTTTAATCTCCAGCTGATGAACAGCCTCAGGAGCAACTTGAACGGTAGGGCTTGGCTTAGCCTTGCTTCTTTTCTTGTCGTACATCAACACTAGGTTTTTGATGCCGCCATCGGCAGCCACCAGCAATTGATCTTCAACGAGATTCAGTGAGCCGCAAAAGGGGTCCCGCCCGCAATCGATCGTTTTAGGAGTAGGAGCTTCGCCGTCATAAACCACCTTGAGCCGCAGGCTTGCGGTCTCTTCGCCTTGGGCAACAGTGGTGCTGTGGGCAAACGCGATCCACAAGAGGCAATACACACCAGTGAAAAGTCTAATCACGCGAATCTCTCCGCTTTGAAACTGACAAAGAAGCCTTCCGCTTCTAGTAAGTAATAGTAGCTCACAATTTGAAAGCCTTACACCTTACACCTCAAGCCTCATGCCTCAAGCCCGGCGATAGTGATGGGCACGGCTTTAAAGGCGGGGGTCTTGGATTGAGGATCCAAGGTACGAGGCACCAACACATTGGCCTCAGGATAATACATCATCACATTTCCAGGTTTGATCGCATCGTAGGCCCGCGCTAAATAACCACGGATTTCACCAACTTGACTGCGAACGACAATGGGTTGATCTTTGCTTAACCCCAATCGCCGAATGTCATCTGAATGCATAAGCACCAAGTCGCGGCGCTCTTGCCCTCGGTAAAGATCCTCTTCTTCATAAACCACCGTGTTGAATTGGCCTTCACTGCGAATCGTCATCATCCGCAGTTCTCCGGTATCGGTCGCGATCAAGTCCGGCAGTGTATGGCGGTGCAAAACGGCTTTGCCATCAGTCGTTGCAAACGGGGGTTTGTGGAACGTGCGTCCGGGGATTTGAAACTCTTTCTTCGTCTGACCAATATCGTTGACGGGAGAGTAGCCCGGCACGACCTTGCTGATCCAATGCCGAATCGTGTCGGTCTGCTCCATCTCTTTCCACTGAATGGCGTCGGAATCACCCACGATTCGTTTGGCGATTTCGGCGATCACATGGATTTCACTGCGTGGCCCGGGAACGCGCGGTTCGCCTCCGTCGCTCAAACGCACAAAGTTGAACATCGACTCCTGCGTCGTCGACTGAGGCTCCTCGTCGCGTGCCAGTACTGGCAAAATCAACGTCTCTTCACCTAGTGTTTGCACGTGCCCCGTGTTGAGTGTCGTACTGAGCGTGACGAACAATTCAAGCTTGTTGAGTGCATCGCGCGCGTAGGTAGCATCGGGGTTAGAGCCAAACAAATTGCCTCCCAAGCAGATGCCGGCCTTCAATCGCCCGGTCTGCGCGGCTTCCATACAGGCCATCGTGTCCAAGCCGGGGGTGGTTGGCAACTGAATGCCAAAGTGCGTTTGCAGCCCGTTGAAGATCTCGTCCTTGAGTTTTGGCGTGACGCCTACAGAACCGATGCCTTGAACATTCGAGTGCCCTCGAATGGGCATCATCCCGGCTCCTTCCCGTCCAACCATGCCGCGAAGCAGCGCCAAATTGACGATTGCTTCCACATTTTCGACACCATGCACGTGATGAGTAATCCCCATGGTCCAACTGAAGATCGTCGCTTTGGACTGCGTGTAGAGGGCGGAGATCTCGCGCATCTCTGCTTCTGACACGCCACTCTTCGCCTCTAACTCACTCCAGTTCGCTGACTTCAACCAATCCATGTAGGCGTCAACGTCCCGACAGTGGGCATGCACAAACGGTGCATCGACGTGGCCGGTCTCCACGACCGCTTTGGCAATTCCGGTCAGCAGCGCCAAGTCGCCGCCAATGTGGGGCTGGATCACATGACTGGCGATGTTTGCTTTAAACAACATACTTCGCACGTCACTTGGAATACGGAATTTCATCAGCCCCAGCTCACGGACTGGGTTGATTACAACCACGTGACCCCCGCGTCGCCGTAGGTGGGTAAGCGACGTCATCAACCGCGGATGATTGCTCGCCGGATTGCCGCCTATGACAAACACCAGATCCGATTTTTCGATATCGTCGAGTGTGACGGTGGCTGTGCCTGTACCCAACGCTTTGTTCAAGCCGACACCACTCGCCTGATGGCAATAGTAACTACAGTTATTGACGTTGTTCGTTCCGTAGAGTCGGGCTGCGAGCTGCAGTAAAAACGCAGCTTCATTGCTGCTCCGGCCGCTGAAATACCAAAACGTTTCGTCCGGAGTCAGGTTGGTAAGCTTCTTGGCGATGCGGTCAAAAGCGTCCGTCCAGGTCGTGGTCTTGAAGTGCGTGCTACCGCGGGACGCCAGCACCGGTTGAATCAAACGCCCCGCGACCTCAAGTTGTCTCGGCGTCCACTGCTGCAAGTCGGCGATGCTATGTTTGGTCCAAAAGTCAGCGGTGATGGCCGGTTGCATGTCGGAGACCATGGCCTGGACCGACTTCTTGCAGACCTCGGGGAACGAACCACGTTCGTTGACCATCCCACCCCGTTGGCCACCCATGCCGAGCGCACATGTCTTGCATGTATTTTTGCTACGCAGCGCTTTGTACAGCTTCCAAGGGCCGCCCGCCTGCTTGGCTTTCTTAAATGTGTAGCGAATTGCCGCCCAGCCACCACCGTTATTGACTCGTCGCATTTCTACATTCTCTTGAGGGGATCGAACGATTGCATTATGGGCCAATGGTCGGGGGGAAGTCAAAGTGGGGTCGTGGGTTACGATTTGCCAGATTTCATCTACAATCCTGACAATTCGAAGTAAGTTGTGGTTGGCGAGCAAATACCAAGAACATGAAAATTTTAATTATCGGCAGCGGCGGACGCGAACACGCGCTCGCTTGGAAGATTCGGCAATCTCCGCGCGTAACAGACATTTTTGTAGCACCTGGCAATGCGGGAACCGGTCGTGAAGCGATCAATGTACCCATTGCGGTTGACGATATCGCGGGTTTGGTGAAGTTCGCTAAGGCCGAGAAAATCGATCTAACGGTGGTCGGTCCTGAGGCATCGTTGGCTCTTGGCGTGGTCGATGCCTTCGAGTCCGAGAAACTACGGATTTTTGGCCCGACCAAGGCAGCCGCTCAACTCGAAAGCAGCAAAGCGTTTTGCAAGAACTTGTTGCGTCAAGCGGATGTGCCGACCGCTGACTTTCAAGTCTTTCGCGAGCCGGATGACGCGATGCGTTTCATCAAAGGTCGGTTTCCGGGTGAACACGATCGCTGCCCGGTGGTCGTCAAAGCCGATGGTTTGGCTTCAGGCAAAGGAGTGATCGTCTGCAAGCGTCGCAACGATGCTCTTGAAGCCATCGACCGCATTGCGCGCCGCAAAGAATTTGGTGCCGCTGGCATGCAGATGATCATCGAAGAACGGCTCGACGGGCAAGAGGCAAGTGTGCTGGCGATCACCGATGGTCGGACCATCCTACCGCTCCCACCAGCCCAGGATCATAAACCAGCCTTTGATGGTGACACCGGACCTAATACTGGTGGCATGGGCGCCTACTGCCCAACCCCAATTGTCGATGATGCTTTGCTCGCGTGGATCGAAGAACATGTGCTCGTTCCAACCGTACACACAATGAAGCGGAATCGAAAACCGTTTCGCGGTGTTCTGTACGCGGGACTCATGCTGACCCCTCAGACTGGCCTCAAAGTACTCGAATACAACTGTCGTTTTGGTGATCCAGAGTGCCAGCCGCTATTGATGCGACTAAAGAGTGACCTCGTCGACATCCTGGAAGCGGTCGTCGACCAGACGTTGGACCAAATCGCGGTCCCTGTATGGGATCCTCGTCCGGCGATTTGCGTCGTCATGGCCAGTCAGGGATATCCAGGTGAATATGAGAAAGGACGGCCGATCGTCGGTATCGATGCCGCCGATGAAATGGAAGATGTGAAAGTCTTTCACGCAGGCACACGCTTGGAGGGAGATGCCGTGGTGACCGATGGTGGCCGCGTCCTGGGAGTGACCGCACTAGGTGAAAGCATTTCCAAAGCCAAGTTGGCTGCCTATACGGCCGTTCAAAAAGTACGCTGGGCAGGCTCTTGGTGCCGCAAGGATATCAGCGATAAAGCACTCGTTTACATGGAACAGCAAGCAGCACAGTTGTAATTCGGCTTGGTGACCCTGATGTTGATTTGGATCGTACTTAGTTGACCTATCCGTCAGACAAGTTCTATTAATCCTTGCCGTAATGCTTGACTTGTTCCCAGTAGGTGTCGAACGCACCTTCAACGTGGAAATCAGGGCTGTTGTCCAAGTCGTGACATTCGAGGCATTTGTCGCGCGCTCGGGCAAGCGGCAATACCATTTGCTGCTGAAGTTCTTCTAACAACTCATTGTCTGCATCAATATCGCCCTGTTCTGCGGCCACGTGTTTTGATCCTGGACCATGGCAGTTCTCACAACCGCTTGCCAACAGGTGCTCTGATGCATCCAAACTCGCATAACCGGTTTCGTAGGGATAATATTCTTGCGGATTCCAGCCAGTTACGTGGCAACTGACACATTCGGGATCAAAGTGGCGTTGAATGCCTCCGCGATCATTGGGTGGATTGACAATCGATTCGGTGGCATGGTGGTGGGGCGAGTTCTTCCAAATCTCGTAGGCAGTCGAATGGCAATCGGCACACGCCTCGCTTCCCACGTACTCGCGTCCAGTAGGATGTGCGACCGGCGAGGCCCCCAAGCCGTCAAAACCGGCTGCTTTAAGTTGATCCTGATAAACAGCAAAATCTGCCAACATCCTGGCGGAGTCTTTGAATTGTGACGAGATAGCAATGCGTTGATAGCGGAGGGGTGTCTTGGCATCATCAAACAGCCCAATGATCCCGCCGTACATACCCTTTACACCAACTTGCACCATGCGTGCTTCCGTTCCATCGATGGGTTCCGCATTCAGCGTCGGTTCGCCAAAACCGCCCGCGGTGACCACCAGGTCGATGCCAGGCACCTGTTGAGCGATGGAGGTCGATTCTT
The DNA here is from genome assembly GCA_041753315.1 of Pirellulaceae bacterium. GTDB lineage: Bacteria > Planctomycetota > Planctomycetia > Pirellulales > Pirellulaceae > Aureliella. Next base: position 6,999 of record JBGSUV010000142.1, read on the forward strand.
TCATGGAAGCGTGAGCCAACAATACGATGAAGTCGCAGTTGGCTTCTTTGAGTTTAGCAACCACCGGCGTCAGCTTTTCCACTGGATCGGAAACTTCGACATCGGAGCTCTGTATATCAACAACGTGCTCCTGACCAAGAACTGCGGTGATGCCAATTTTGCGTCCTCCCACTTCGATGATGCGCGAAGCGGGGAAAAAGCTCGGATCAAAAAGAACGGTTACGTTGGCAGAAAGAAATTGAGTTGGACTTTCCGCGTCATACCCAGCCGCTTGCACCAATTCGACACTGGTCAACTTGAGGTCATCGATCCCCAGCGTGGCAGCAGCATATTCCATTTTCTTGAACGCTTCAACGGTTGCCCGCATCTTTAGTTCTGGCTGTCGACCGATGCGCCGCACCTGATTGCCAACATCAACTGGAACAACATCCCAGCCGCGATCTCGCAATGAGGTCAGCAATGTATCGCGTCGGATCAAGCCACCTTTTTGCTGATCCAGTCCGGTACAACCACACGGTTCGAGGTATCCGTGTTGTTGGCCCGATACAAAAAGCACAGCTTGAGGTTTGGGCCAGTCTTCCGCAATTTTCTGATTGCGTTCTTCATCCGTTGTTACATTTGCTTCTGCGGGCAGTTGTTGTGTCGAAATTGAGTCAACTGCTGTTGAATTAGCGTCCCCTGGAGTGCTGGGCGTCGCGTCGACTGAGACCGCATTGTCCGCCGTCGACGACAAAGCCACTTTGTCTTCTGTTTCTATTTCTGAAGAAAGATCGGCTTCACTATGCAGGACGATTTGTCCAGCTTCATTGCGGGCGTCGGCGTCCAGGACCGGTGGTTCGATGTGCGGGGAATTTCCGGCGGAAGCCGCCAGTCCAAGGTCCGCCGGTGCTTTTCCTGGGGATTCACTCGTCGCCTTATCTTCCGAGTCCCCTCTGGCGACGGGTTTGTCATGGGTGGCGTTTTGGCATCCAACAGTTGATAGCAATGCCAGCGAGCTTACTAACAGGACCAAATTGAGCCGACTGAGCATTGTTTTCTCTCCGCAGAAGCCATTCTCACGAGCGAAAGGTCATTTCACGACAACCAATCGAAGATAGATCGGCAATTCCTTCATCGTTTCGTGGTTTGTTTTGATAACGATTTTTCCATAAGTTCCCGTTCCAGTTCCGGGATAGGAGACCTCGGGCGCTCCTTTGGGAACTTCGATTTGAATATGATACCGCGTTCGATTGGGTTCTACTTTGGGTTCGCCGATCGTGACTTTCAACGCATCTTTGGGTTCCCATGATTCGACCACGGGTTTGATGGTCTCGCGCGCATCACCTTGAACGATCAATGTCAGCCCCACGGTGGCTCCCTCGGAAGACTTAACGCTTCCAAGCGAAAGTAGGTTCAACTGCATATCGAACATCGTGCCGCCAATGAGCGACAAGTCGCTGTCGACGCGTCCCACGACGGGCAATTCCAGGATGCCAACTTTGTCTTCTCGATCGGTTTGGAACTGAATTCTGGCACTGAGCGGCCCCAGTGGCAGGCCTGGCAAGAACTTAACGGTTACTTTATGGGCCAATACAGCGCTCTTGTGCCGTTCGTAAGGCGTTTCCTCCACAGGGACTTGATCAACTTGAAATTTGATCAGGTGGCGCATGTCTGGCTTCGACCACGCAAACTGGTTCAGCTTTTTTGAGTCTTTGAGGTAACTAAAGACATAAAACGTTCTTTCGGCGGTATCGTTTACCGAAAGTTCGCCAATATTGAGCGAATTTGGCTCGATCACGAAACTGTTGGCAACCTGCCCCTCGACCGTGAACTTCAATTCGGCCATTTCTGGGTCGTTGGTCTTGAATGTGGCTGATTGTCCAAACATGGGTACGATCGTCTCTGCCGTCCAGGACAAGGTGACGACGGTCTGCTCGTTGGGTTGCAGCATATTGCTTGCCATGTTTCCAACGGTGCATTTGCAGGTCGAACCGGCCTTTTCAAGGACTAATGGCGCCGTACCAATGTTTCGGACCACAAATTCGTGGCTCATCGTTTCACCATGCATCATGGTGCCAAACTCATAGCTGGCTCCGCCTTGCACCTCAACTTTGGGCGTGCCGGTCGATGCTATCGAAGCGTCGAACTGCCCGGTCGATTCAGCTGTCGAAATGAGAGTTCCCTCAAACTTCTCCGTGTAGCGACCAGCGGTTGCCATGTATTGCAACCCACCCAGGGCACCGCCAACCAGCGCTCCAACAACAACCGTCAAGATAATTCGAAACATCGAGTCAACCTGCAAGATTAGAAAACTAACGTTGATAGAACAAATTCACGGGGAAGCACCTGCATTACGTATCCAGTTGGAAACGGGTTCTGCTGGACACCATCCGTCCGTTGGAGGGGGGGCGAGTTCCAGAAAGCGTTGTAGGTCAGACGGTGTGCGTGGCAACCAAATCTGTTGAGCTTCAAGCTTTTTGTCCTGGTGCGGAGTCTGATCGCTTAATTGTACCGCAATCGCGAGTTCTGTCTGAGCCTCCTCCCACCGTTCTTGAACCGCCAGAACCGTCGCCAACTGCAGATGCAATTGGCAATTGGTAGGATGACGCGCAATAGCCATCCTGTAAAAGTCGGCGGCACCTCGCAAATATTTTATCTGAGAAGTCTGGGCAAGCTCTGCTCTGGCAGCCATCTCCAGGGCTCTGTCGCCGGCGAACTGCCAGTTCAAATAGTTGGCAGTATCGCGTTCTAGCCAGTCAACAATCGCTTCCCAAGCTGTCGTCGCAGCGCGAGGAAACAGATCAGCCGATTCATTGATTGCTCGCGCAATCAATAGCTGGGCAACAAACTGCGCACGATCGCTGTCGAGCGGATCTGCCCGTTGTGCCAATCGAGCCAACTCGAGTTGTTCGTTTGGCCCGCGTGCCACAGTTGCCTGTTGAACATAAGCCCAACTTGCTGTAACCGGCATCCAACTTTGGAAAATAAAAGCCACGACACCCGCCACTGGGAGCGCGACCGTAAGGACTGCATCTCGCACCCCGAGCGGAGCATGCGACGGCGCTGCGACCGATGTCGGTCGCAGGCATAACAACAAGATCAACAGTGGCACTGCGATGCCAGTGGCTTGCCACGAACCACTGGCTAATAAACAAACTAACATGGCAACTGCCGCTGCACGGAGTGCGCCCGCAGGTTTGCTTTGCAATTCCATCAGTAGTGGTCGCGTCCGCCAACCGAGCGCGACGGCCACCAATGCGGCAACTAGCAGCGACGCAAGATCGAAGCCAGACAAGAGTACGAGCAACAACAAACAGATCGCTCCACCGAACCCGGCGCCCCAGATAAACCACTTTGCAAGCTCGGTATCGCGTTTTTCCATTTCGACGTTCGCAAGGCGATCGGAGTGCTCGAGTCCACTACGTAGTATGCTCCCGCTCGCTTCCGAATCAGCATCAGGCCGACGTGCGGTTATTGCCCTCACTCGAGGTCCTGTGCTCAGAAGTTGCCAAAACAACCAAACGCAAATGATGGTGGCCATCGGAATCGAAAGCGTCGCTGCAATGTCAAGGAGCCAGTTGTGGGGATCGGCAATCGTTTCACTCGCCGTCGGCAACATGTACGTCGGATAAAAGCTCTGAAAATTCCCCAAGCCGACGCCTCTCCACCCATGCTCAAGCAACATCCGCCACGTTGCTCGCCAGTAGTCGAGGCGAAACGCAAGGCTTTTCCCTGCTTCACTTAAGACAAATCGATCATTCAACAACAGCCAAATACCACCAGCGACGACAAAGAATAGTACGGCTATCGCAGCGCGACGAACCGACTTCAATGATCTCTGCCGTACGCTCGGCGCCAATTCGGACTTTTTAAGTTGAGCACTCCATACTGCTTGAAGTCCCCATAACGCTAATGCAAACAAAACGGCCAAGTAGGCAGTCCGGCTTAGGGTCAGGAACCAAGTGGAACCGATGAGCGCGATGCCAAACAAAAGAATCGATTTCTGAGGCCAGCGTTCGAATAACAATGTTGTGCGCTGAAAGACGGTTCCGGCGATTCCCAACGCCAGGATCAACCCGGCACTCAGCACGACCGCCAAGGAGTTGGCCAGCGCAAAGGTGGCGTGCGGCTCTGGACTGGCGAGTCTGTCTTCGAATCGCTTGCGAAGTGGAGAACCAGGTGGCGCGTCGATCCCAGCGCGTTGCAAGAACTCCTCGGGATCCGCTGCGTATTGTGCGCGAGCTTGAGGGAACTCGATCATCACTTGATAGAGGCCCACAACGGCCGTGGCGTAACATCCGATCAAGCAGACCTGCAACGCAGCCGCTCGACATCTTGAGCCTTGTAGCAGCCCGCGTCCGACATAATAACAAGTTGCCAAAGCCATGCATTGCCAGAATCCAAACCAGGCGGTACGCGGATTGGTGTCGAAACCAGCTCGCCAGCTAACAAATATCAGCCACCCGATACAACTGACCAGCAACCAACGTTCCCAGGACGGCAAACGTATTCCGCTTCCGACGATAGCGGCACCCGTCGCTGCACAAACTCCGGACAGGAGCCAGAACAAGTTCTGAGCCTGAGCGTCACCCACAAAACAACTGGTCGCATCTTGTGGCGCAAGAAAGGCCCAACTGAGTAACATTCCGAATAACCAGGCACTGATCCGCCAAAGGTTCGTACCGATACTATTCAACGGTGCAGTTGCATCCGCTCCTGCCCCTTGGTTCGGTACTTCATGGCCAGAGCGTGAGCCTGACGAAGTGCGTTTCTTGGTTGCCGCCCTCAATGCTGTTCTGCCTTACGTCCCGCCGATTCAAGCACATGAACCAAGCTAAGAACGAGTAACGTGCCAACTACGATGATCCCTGCTCCCACCACATCGACGCGCGGCAGCAGTAAAGCCGAAAGCGAACAGGTGGCCGTTGCCAGGTAGATCGTCAACACAGCTTGCTTCTTGGACATCCCCAAGTCAACCAAGCGGTGCGAAAAGTGACGTTTATCCCCTTCAAATGGACTCCTGCCCTCGCGAATCCGAATCGTGATGACACTCACCAAGTCATACAAGGGGATCGCCATCACAATCAGTGGAGCGACGATCGCATGCGGTGTTGCCCCTTGGTAGCCAGCATAAGTGGCGAGCAAACTGGCGACGGCGATCCAAAAACCGATGAAATAGCTCCCCGCATCGCCCATGAAAATCTTGGCGGGCGGCCAGTTGTGGCATAGGAATCCTAAGATGGAACCGACCAAGACGAATAACATCGCCGCCACAAAGAGCTGCGGTTGACCACTGTTTGGGCCCGGGCTGGTCAGCAACATCACTGCCAACATGCTGCTCGAAATGGCTGCCACTCCGCCACTCAAACCATCCATGTTGTCGAGCATGTTAAACGAGTTGATCAACGCCACAATCCACAGCACACTGAGCAACGACGTCAGCCAAGGCAATTCGATAAAGGCCGTTAATTGCAGGCCCTGCCAATAGACGCAGAAGCTAGCGACTAAGAACTCGACGCCCAGTCGCAACCACCAGGGGATGCCATGGCGATCGTCCATAAGTCCTAAGAACATCAAGACCGTGCCACAGCCAACGATAACCCAAATCTCTCCCAGCTTGTCGAGCAATCCGCCAAAGTGCTCGGTGATATCCGCTGGCAACCAAGCTGCCACTACGGGCGTTCGAGCGGCAATCAAAACGGCCAGGGTTCCTGCGCCTAACGTCCCCACGACGCCTATCCAAATTCCGATTCCGCCTCCCAATGGAATGGGCGTGGAATGAACTTTGCGAGCCCCGGGGCGGTCGAGTAATCCCAGTCGCAAGGCGGCGCGACGCACCCCACCGACACTCAGCCAAGATATCAGTGCGCTCGGCACAAGTACCGACAACATGAGCAATAACATTGCCGGAAGTGACAAAGTAGTCTCCGATCAACTTAGGCACTTGTCGCGCTGGCCTGGATCCGCCGCTTCAACAAGTCGCGTGCCTCGATAAAGAATGCCTGAAAATCCGCCCGCTGATAGTCTGGATAGGTCCAGGGCCGAGACTGCCAGCGATGATCAAGATAGTACAAACATTCCTCGGCGTAGATACCATCCGACATATAAATCCGATGGGCTCGGTCCTTTGCGCTGGCCAACACCAGCTTTGTCAGGGTGAGATAGCCAGGATCGACGTTCAGTGGACGTGGCTCGGGGTAACAGCTCGTCCCGGCCAATTCCGCTTCCCAAGCATTGCTTTCAAGTTTCGAGCTGGGCAGTCGCGCTGGGTCATAAAAGCCATCGACTATCAAAAATTGTTTCAGCAGTTCCGGTCCCATCTCGGTTTGGTAATAAGTCGTTTCGCTATGATCAAATCGCGCACTGGCAATTGCCACTGTTCCCCAGTTCGCATCCACCTGATCCTGTGCCCAATCCAGGGCAGCTTCATAGCGACTAAAGATCGCTACCAACTGAAGCGTTGGAGGTGGAGGTTTTGGTTCAGCCATCGCATTTTCACCCGTGTCTCGTTTCAAACCCTCAATTTATAACCTGTTCCGATCGCAGCAATGTAGAACAATTGTCCCCAGTTGTTTGTCTGCGTCCGCGCGACACTTGTGTCCGGTTATAAATGGGGGTTAAAAATCCCGGACTCGACCGCGGGCGTCTGCAGAACCACGTTTTTGCAGGTGACCGGAGGCGTGGGAAATCGCACTAAACTGGCGGCTTGGTATTCATTTTTAACCCCCATTTATAACCTGTTCCGACCGCGGCAATGTAGAACAATTGTCTCCAATTGTTTGTCTGCGTCCGCGCGGCACTTGTGTCCGGTTATAAATGGGGGGTTAAAATCCCGGACTCGACCGCAGGCGTCTGCAGAACCACGAATGCAATTAGTGACCGTGGAGCGTCTTGAACGTGACTGAATGTAGACCAATGTTTATCCACTTCACCGCTCGAAGGCTTGTGTGCTCAAGCATGCTGCGCAAATGAATTTCGTATGCGGACCTTTCCAAATCTAATGCTGTAAGCTGTATGGCGACGCCTTCCGACGTGGTTCTAAAAGTATGGTCACATAGTTGCTGTCGCCTTCCGAAGACGGGGATCTTTCGCAGCACTTTAGCTTCACCACCTAGATAGTGTGTCAAAGCAGATTCGTACATGGACACTTGAAGGCCTACACCCCAATCTCGAATAAGTTCGACCATGAATTCCAAGACATCAGCTGAACGCGGCAGTCGATTGTCCCAGTCAGCGGTGCAGACCTTAAACTGCTGCCGTTGAATCAGCCTGGAGGTGCAATTCACAAATGGGTGTTCGATAACATCGGAGCCAAAATTCACCAATTTTCCGTGACTTACTTCAAGCATTAATAGGTAGTTGTAAAGTTGACCGACGTGCCTAGGAGTTAATACGTCAACCGACTTAAACTCAAACGGCCCGCAGCGCGCCACCAGAGTGTCGAGAAATTTTGTGGTCCTATAGTCTCCGTGAGCCACTATGATCGGAAACTCATTTTCGACGTCATTTCGACAGGAAGCTAGCTCGCGTTTGTAGACCTTTTCGTCGAATAACTTGCCGAATCCGTTTCGAATCGCAAAAACAGTTCGCATTACGTCGTAGGCCAGTTCCGCAAACTCAGCTTGTGATATTTGAATGACAGGATGAATCGAATAGATCGGCATCAAAGCTCTCCTGTAATCGGAGCAAAACTGGCGGCTTGGTATTCATTTTTAACCCCCATTTACAACCTGTTTCGACCTCGGCAATGTAGAACAATTGTCCCCAATTGTTTGTCTGCGTCCGCGCGGCACTTGTGTCCGGTTATAAATGGGGGGTTAAAAATCCCGGACTCGACCGCGGGCGTCTGCAGAACCAAGTTTTTGCAGGTGACCGGAGGCGTGGGAAATCGCAGCAAAAAAACAACTGGGGACAATTGTTATACGTTCGAACTGGCAGCAGGCATGCTAATAGGCTTTAGCGAAGACGGCTTTTTTGGGGGCGGGCTGGCCGGTGAGGAAGCAGGTTCCGGGTTGATCGTTGTCGGCGATTGGTATGCAACGAATTGTCACCTTGAGCTCATCGAGCAAGGGCTGCACGGCCTCTTCGGACGCAAAGTAGCAATAGGCGAAACCGCCGTGCGCTTCGGGAGTATCTGCGTTTTTAGGTGTGAAATATTTGCGAAACTCGGCTTCATTGTTGATTTCGACGGTATGCTCTTCACGCATCTTCAACGCACGGTTGAATAAATTTTGCTGCATTTCATCCAACGTTTTGGTGATGTTGGCAGTTAGCTCGGCGCGTCCGATACTAGTCTGCTCGCCGGTATCGCGACGGGCGAGAAACACGGCATCTTTGGCAATGTCCTTAGGGCCCACTTCGATTCGTAGTGGAACACCCCGTTTCACGTGATACCACTTTTTTTCACCGCCACGCAAATCGCGGTCGTCGATCAATATTTCAAGGGCTCTGCCGGCGTAGGCTAAGCCGGAGAGTTCTAGTTTCAGTTGTTCGCAATAGGCCAACACTTCGGCTCGTTGCGTTTCATCGCGATAGATCGGCAGGATGACAGCGTGTGCGGGAGCGATTTTGGGAGGCATGACCATCCCGTCATCGTCGGCGTGAGTCATGATCAATGCACCAACCAAGCGGGTACTGACGCCCCACGACGTCGTCCATGCATAAGCGACTTCGCCATTCTGATCCTGGAATTTAATCTCTTGCGCTTTCGAGAAATTCTGGCCTAAGAAGTGACTGGTGCCGGCCTGCAGCGCCTTGCGGTCTTGCATCATCGCCTCGATCGAAACAGTGATATCCGCTCCAGGAAATCGTTCGCCTGGGGTTTTTTCTCCCTTGATGACTGGGACCGCCATATAGTTTTCAGCGAAGTCGGCGTAGACACCCAGCATCTTATAAGTCTCTTCGATCGCCTCTTCGCGTGTGGCGTGAACGGTGTGTCCCTCTTGCCACAGGAATTCGGCCGTTCGCAAAAACAATCGCGTCCGCATTTCCCAGCGCACGACGTTGGCCCACTGGTTGATCAAGATCGGCAGGTCGCGATACGATTGCACCCACTTGGCGTACATGGCGCCAATGATCGTCTCGCTGGTCGGACGTACGATCAGTGGTTCTTCCAGTAGTCCGGCTGGCCGCAAGCCGCCGGTTTCTGGATCGGGTTCCAGTCGATGATGAGTTACAACTGCGCACTCTTTGGCAAAACCTTCGACATGTTTTGCTTCCTGTTCCAGGAAGCTCATCGGAATGAACAATGGAAAATAAGCATTTTGGTGCCCAGTATCCTTAAACATCTTATCCAAGACGCGTTGCATGTTCTCCCACAACGCGTAGCCCCAAGGCTTGATCACCATGCAGCCGCGAACGGGCGAGTTCTCTGCCAAGTCGGCTCCTTTGATGACTTGCTGATACCACTCCGGATAATCTTCAACGCGAGTGGGTGAAATGGCCGTCTTGGGTGCTTTGTTCATAATTTCGGATACGATTTTTGCATTGCGTTGCTGAGCATTTCTCAGCAGGTGTGTGAATATGTCGAGCCGAAATTCTAAGCCATTGTGGTCAGATCAGTTAGCCCGGTTGAATTCAAAACGTGCAGGACTTGCAACACTCATAAACCGAGTCATAATACGGCACATGAACACCCTTGCCTTTGCCTACGATTTTGCTTTTGGACCCGCGTTTCGCGACGGGGCTGAGCAACGTATGTAAAGGGTTCGACCTGACTACTGAAAACTCAAGCCCCGATGATCAAGCGATCTTCGGGGCTTTTTTTATACCCAGCTCTTAATGTTTCAACATTTCAATCAGCCAACTAACAAGTGAGAAAACAATGATCGTTGTCATGGAAAAAAATGCCACCGAAGAACAAATCACCCATATGACTCAGCGCGTTCACGAACTGGGGCTCAAAGCACATGTGATCCGCGGGACAGAACGCACGGTCATTGCGGCCGTCGGCGACGAACGCATTACCAAGGCGGAGTCGCTTGAAAGTGGCCCGGGTGTATCCGAGGTATTGCCCATTTTGGCGCCCTACAAAGTTGCCAGCCGCGAACTCAAGCCGGAGCCTACACAAATCCAGGTCCTTGGTTTCAAGACTGGAGCGGGCGTCGTGGGCGTCATGGCTGGGCCCTGTTCGGTCGAAAGCGAAGAACAGATCGTTTCTTCTGCACATGCGGTCAAGAAGGCCGGAGCAACCGCTCTTCGCGGCGGCGCTTTCAAACCACGCACCAGCCCCTATAGCTTTCAAGGCATGAAGGAAGAAGGGCTCAAACTGCTCGCCCTGGCTCGTCAAGAAACCGGTCTGGCTGTGGTCACCGAAGTTATGAGCACCGAGGAAGTTGAATTGGTGGCAAAGTACTCGGATGTCCTGCAAATTGGGGCTCGCAATATGCAAAACTACCGATTGCTCGAAGCGGTAGGAAACTCCGACCGAGCAGTGCTGCTCAAACGGGGGGCAAGCGCCACCATCGACGAATTCTTGCTCGCTGCCGAGTACATCCTCAATGAGGGCAACTCGAATGTCATGCTCTGTGAACGCGGCATTCGCACCTTTGAATCTCATACTCGATTCACGCTTCCGCTGGCGACCGTCCCTTATCTGCATCGCAAGACGCACCTTCCAGTGATCATCGACCCCAGCCACGGCACGGGGCACGCGTATTTAGTTCCCGACATGTCGGTAGCCGCCATCGCTGCGGGAGCCGATGGGCTAATTATCGAAGTGCATCCGACTCCCGAAACGGCTGCGTCGGACGGTTATCAATCGTTAGATTTTGCCCAGTTCGCGGAGACGATGGCTCGCTGCGCCAGAGTTTCAGTAGCGGTCGACAAACAAATGTGCACGCTTTAATCACCCCGCGACCACTCGTCGAGTTCGCTAACCTGCTCCCATGACCTCGCCGCAACTCTCCAAAGTGGGAAGGCTAGGTTGGGCCAGATGGACGCAGCAAGCCTCTATGTGGAAATATTGGTAGAATGAACATATTGTCGCATTGACGTGAAACCCCGTCGACGAAGCGCTGGAATTTTGAGGGGTACACTGTACCCGCCGCTCGCAAACAGGAGTTGAAACATGCTCAATCGGAACTGGTGGATTGCCGCAGCCCTTATCGGAGCGGTAAGCCTGGCCATTGTTGCTGGCAACGCATCTCCCGAATCCAGCGAATCCGTTTTAACCCAAAAGGCTCAGGTGGTCGCCGTTTTTCCACACGATCCCCAGTCGTTCAGCCAAGGATTGGTGGTCGAGGGAGAGACCATTTATGAGGGAACTGGTAAGTATGGAGCGTCGGCGCTGCGCAAAATCGACTTGACGTCGGGCACGGTGATTGGCGAGGTACCGCTCGACCAACAATTTTTTGGCGAGGGAATCACCATCTTTGGAAACCGAATCTATCAGTTGACTTGGAAGGAACGCGCCTGTTTGGTGTACGAAAAAGAGACGTTGAAATTTCTTGGTACGTATCAGTATGCCGGTGAAGGCTGGGGGCTGACCGACGACGAAAAGTATCTGTACATGAGCGACGGCAGCTCGACACTCCAAGTTCTTGACCCACGCACGATGAAAGTTGTCAAACGGCTGCCGGTAAAAGATGGGCGACGACGGATCGAAAAGCTAAACGAACTCGAATTTGTTGATGGAGAAATCTATGCCAATATTTGGTACGCCGATGAGATCGCTCGAATCGATCCGAAGACCGGTAAAGTGCTCGGGTGGATAGATTGCAGTTCAATTTTCCCAATTCGCGATCGACCTGACCGCGAGCATGTACTCAACGGTATTGCCTACGATCCTGAAACCAAACGTCTATTTGTCACCGGCAAATATTGGCCGAAGCTGTATGAGATTAAAGTGAAGCCGTGAGTAGAGTAGAGCGATTGTCCCCAATCGCTTCCAAGAATGTAATTTGTCCCAATCGCTTTTGGAAACGATTGAGACAATCGTTCGACACTGGTCGCATCCGGCAGATACGACCCACCTGGTCGCACCCGGCAGATACGACCTACTACACAGTCTCCGCGCACTTGGTAACATCATTCTTAATAACATCGGCGATTTTGACTTCCCGATTCGAGCTCAACTTTAACGGACCAGACTCCCATGGCGCATCTTGGCGTCAACATTGACCATGTGGCAACGATTCGCCAAGCGCGACGGACTTATGAGCCGGATCCGGTGCATGCGGCTGCGGTTGCGCTGTTGGGGGGGGCGGAAGTCATCACAATTCACTTGCGGGAGGATAGGCGTCACATCCAGGACAGGGATGTGCGCATTTTGCGTGAGACGGTTCCCAGCGGTTTGAATCTCGAAATGTCCTGCGAGCCGGAGATTATCCACATCGCTTGTGAAGTTCGACCCGATTTTGCGACGTTGGTTCCAGAGCGGCGCGAAGAGGTAACCACCGAAGGGGGACTTGATGTCATCGGTGACCCCCAACGTGTGATGGAAGCAATCGAGCGTTTGCACGAGGTGGGAATACCGGTCAGTCTATTCATCGACCCTGATTTATCGCAGGTCGAAAAAGCGGCTGAACTGGGAGTTGCTGCTATTGAATTGCACACCGGTTCCTACGCCTTGGCAAGTGGCGAGGATCAGCAGCGCGAACTAATGCGACTGGTAACTGCCGGGCAACTGTGCACGGAGTTGGGGATGCACCTTCATGCAGGTCATGGATTAAATTACCTCAACGTAATCCCAGTCGCACGAATTGCTGGCATGCGGGAGCTGAATATTGGTCACAGCATTATCGCCAGGTCGGTATTCACCGGACTCAAAGAAGCTGTCGCCGACATGAAACGACTGATCGAATCAGCGACCGCCGTCCCTCGCGTTGGGTAAGCAACCGAGAACTGAGCGCAGATGCGGTTTGCACTGAACCCAAGTTCCGTTGGACCCCTCTGTGCTAATAAGCCAACTCGACGGAAAGTTGGTTCGCCATTGGATTCATCACCAAGCCAAGCGCTCATTCAAACCAAGCACTCATAATACGAAGAAATCTCCGACAACTCGAAGACGAAAACAATATGACACAACGCAAAGGCTCTGCATACGCCGGACTATCCGTAGCCATCATCACGCCGCTGAAGAACGACGTGTTAGACATCGGTCGACTGCGCGAGCAGATTGAATTTCAGATCGCCGCGGGGACCACGTGCTTGGTCCCCGTTGGTACCACAGGCGAATCGCCGACACTGTCGCACGAAGAACACGAGCGTGTGATTAGCGAGACGGTGCGCATTGCTGCAGGGCGTGTCAAAGTGATGGCAGGGACGGGCAGCAATTCAACCGCTGAAGCTCTGCGACTGACTCGCTGGGCTGCCAAAGAGGGCGCGGATGCATCACTGCAAGTTGCACCGTACTATAACAAGCCAACTCAAGAGGGGTTCTACCAGCACTTCAAAGCCATTGCAGAAGACGTGTCGTTGCCGATCTGCGTCTACAACATCCCAGGCCGCACGGGTAAGAACATTGAACCGGAGACGATTGCGCGGCTGGCCGAAATCCCAAATATTACTATGGTCAAAGAGGCAACCGGTTCCCTCGATCAATGCACTCAGATACTCAACACCACGGATCTTACTGTCCTGAGCGGTGACGACAGCCTGACGTTGCCGATGATGAGTGTCGGGGCAGAAGGCGTTATTTCGGTAGCTGGAAACATTGTTCCTCACGACGTGATTGCGATGGTCAAAGCGGCCGCTTGTGGCGACTTTCAACAAGCCCGAGAGTGGCACCACAAGCTGTTTCCACTTTGTCGCGACATGTTAGGGCTCAGTACCAATCCCATCCCGGTCAAAACGGCCATGCGTTTACTCGGTCGAGACGCCGGTGAACTGCGGTTGCCGATGACCGCCTTGACTCCTTCGGAAGAAAATCGCCTGCGCGAGACACTGGCGAATTATGGCCTTCAGAACTTGTAAGCGGTTGCAATCCGCATAGTCGGCACAATCTATCGTGATCAACCGTTTCTCGATGGTTGATCGGCCGCGACGGCGGATTTGATGGTAGATACAACCTAGGTTTGCTCAGCCCCACAATTCAGAGGACTGAGCCAACGAGGATGCCCCCACGTGAATGCACAGCAACTGACCATGAAACTGGCCAAATTAAGGCCAGACTACGCACCTGCTGAACAGTTGCGTATTGCACTGCTATTAGCATTGCAGAATCCAGACCTAAGTGTCTTTGAAAGCGATGCCGACTTAGAGCGGCAGTGCCAAGAAATTGGGCTGCAGTTAAGCGCGACATCCGATCAACATGCTGCCGTCGCCGACGAACTTGACTCGCTCGCTATGACAGCTCCGTGCGATTTCTCCCCCAACCATTTGTGGACGCTCGTACGCGCCATCAAGGTCCAGAATCAGATTATCAATCTCTACTTGGGACCAACTACAAGTTGCGACGAAGTGCTAGAGAAATAGTTGGGCGATATTCACATAAACGACAATTCCAAGAATATCGTTGATGCCTGCAACAAACGGATTGCTCATCAATGCTGGGTCCCACCCAAGCTGTTGAAAGACTAGTGGCAGTACCGATCCAGTCAGCGTCCCACACAAAACCACCAGCAAAATTGTCAACGGCACGATCAAGGCTGCCGTGAAGGTGGGAGCCAGTGCAATGGCTGGGGCAAATGACAGAGCGGCCAGGAAAATTCCGAGTAAACATCCGGTAAGCACCTCACGTGTCACGATCTTCATCCAGTCCTCTACTTTGACGTCACCTGTGGCCATCGCGGCAATGATCAGCGTCGAAGATTGCGCGCCGGAGTTTCCTCCCGAGCCGATGACAAGTGGTATGAACCAAACCAGCCAAGCGAACTGAGTCAACTCGGGTTCATAGTGTCGCAGGGCCAATGCGGTCAATAGTCCAGCGAAGAAGAGAATTCCCAGCCACATTCCTCGCTTCCACGCCAGTGTCAGAATCGCGGTGCGAACGTAACTGTCTTCAAGTGGTTCGACAGCCGCGATCCGTTGGACATCTTCCGCCGCTTCTTCCAAAAACACGTCGATCACGTCGTCGTGTGTGATGATTCCCAACATGTGGCGCTGCGCATCGACCACTGGGATCGCCAACAAGTCGTACTTGGCGACGATGCGGGCCACCTCCTGTTGGTCTTCGTCGGCGTTGACGGTGAGAACGTCCGTGTCCATCAACTCGCCGATCGTTCGATCAGGTTTCCCAAAGGATGACACCAGCATCCGAGTGCTCACCACGCCTCGCAGGTGATTCGTGGCATCGACCACATAGATGTAGTAGATAGTCTCAAGACGTTCCGCTTGGCGACTGAGTTGCTCGAGGGCCTGTCGAACCGTCAAATGTTCACCCAGGCAGGCCGCCTCTGTGGTCATGATCGAGCCAGCCGTACCTTCCGGAAACGTCTGCAGGCGGCGGATATCGCGTCGATCGGGTGCGGGTACCAGCGCCAGAATGTGCTCGACTCGCTCATCGGGTAGTTCGCTGAGCAGGTCCACCGCATCGTCAGCCGAGACGTGCGCTACCAACTCAGCAACTTGCGGATCCTCCTCCGACGCCAACATTTCCAGCTGTCGATCGTGCTCGAGATGACTGAAAATCTCTGCCCGTAAGTTGGGCTCAGCGAACTGGATCACCCGCCAGGCTTCATGGGTCGTAAGCCCTTCCATGAATTCAGCCGTCCGCGCAGGGTGCAAGGCTGTGCAGAACTCTCGCAATTCACGCGCGTTGCTGTCAGCGAGCATTTCGCGAAGTTCGGGTAGGAAAAGCGTGTTAATCATGGAGTCATTTGCAATAGTTCGAGGATGCAGCAAGTCAATCTTGGGACCGATTGTAGTCCTCTGGCTTTGCCCAGTCCCCACAAATCGCTCAGACCACATGGAGCCTATACAGTATGCGGTGGCGACACTGACGCGAAGGGGACTAATCGGTCATCGACGAATTGACCGTGGCTTATTTCATGGAACTTGAATCGGCCAACAAATACACAGCAAATAGCGTGGCACTGGGTCGGAGTTTGAGTCGAGTTTCAAACGCAAAGTTGCATAGGGCAGACCGGAAAACCCTGAGGTGTGCACGTTTCAACCCCACACTGATCGATTTGTTTACTACCTGCGGGTTGCGGGCACTGACCATTGGTGATTTTTTCTAAAATCGATTGTGGCCACGTAAGCCGCGGTAAAGGACTGGCAGTGTGACTAACGCCACCAATAACGCTCGGGAAAAGCTGGCAATGGAGCTTCCACCGACCAATTGTGGTAGTTGTCACACCGTACTGCGTTGTTAATCCTGGTTTTCTCATCGCATGTATCAGTTTGCTGACAGCGTGTCGGCGGATGCACGGATTTCTTGTCGGAAAAGGGAGTAGAAAAGATGCGATTGGTGAAGAGCATTGTTCTTGGATTGGCGGCAGTGACAGGCTTGGCGGCTTCAGCAGCAGCTCAAGCGCCTTGTCCCCAGTGCGGTCGAATTCACGGTTATTCTCAGTCTTCAGTTGGTGGTTTCCAGGCGCAAGCCGAAGCGGAAGCTCGAGTAATGGCCTCGCGGCGTTACAAGGGGCACACCCAGGGAACGGTGTCTGGCGTTAGCTTCTGCGGAGTTGGCTGGAGTTCGCATTCCACGCCGTCCACTTGCACACCTAGCGGCAACATGACGCTGGTGGCCGATGCGACGGTTCGTGGTTCGGATGGCTTCTACCGCGTCCGCTACTGGCGTTAACCCGATTTGGCTTGAGCGTTTGATTTTCCCGCAGCAACTCGTTCCCAGTCAGAAGTGGTAAAAGACCGGGAGCGAGTTATTTTCTTGGTTTTCCCGCAATCCGCCCCACCGGCAAATTTCTACCGACTTGGGGAGCGGCCCGAAGAGGGATAGAATGTCGAGGAGTTTTTGCCCTCAGTTTTCCCACCGGACCTGCCCATGATCAGAACTCTTCGTTTTACAGCGTCGAAAGTATCGTCCAAGCGTTTGTCGATCACGTTCATGACAATTCTGCTATTGTCGCTGGGAGGCGCTAGCAGTGGCCAGGAACCTTCAACCTCGCAGGCTGGAAATGCTGAGGCCGCTGTCCCCGCAGCACGCGAGATTCCGCCTCTGCCCGATCTAACCATTCAACCCAATGCCGACCGCAAAGCGTTGTTGGAATTGATCGCGACGGCAAAAGCCATCAAGCCGCAGTCGGCCGATCAATTCAAAGCGATGCAAACAGCTATCCGCGATGCATCGCGTCAACTTCTCAAAGTGATCAAAGCGGACACGGGATCGCCCGAATTTCGCCAAGCCGAAATCGACGTGATCTCCGCTTCGGTTTCGTTGATGACCTATTTCAGCGAAAAACAACAAGCGGAAGTCGTCGCGCAGGTGCATGACTTTTTAAAAGCGCGCACTGAATTATCGATGCAGGATGTGCAAACCGGAATGTTCACCGCTGCCATGCTGGAACTTCAACCCAATAAGAAGCCATCTCGAGACACCTACCAGTTGATGGACGATCTGCTCAAAGAAGATCCACGCGAAGAAATGCAGAGCCTGCGGATAAATTTACAAGCTGCAGTCCGACGTTTGAATCTGCTTGGCAACAAATTTGACCTTAAGGCCGTAACGGTCGATGATCGAAAGATCGACATCGACGACTACGCAGGCAAGTTTGTGATCGTCGATTTTTTCGCAACGTGGTGTGAACCATGTTTGGCTGAAGTGCCGCGAATTGCCAAGCACTATGAAAAATACCGCGATAAAGGACTTGAAGTTATCGGCATCAGTTTGGATGGCGAAGCCAAGGACTTGAACAAGTTCTTGGAACGAGTGGAGCCTGCATGGCCAATCATCCACGACAATGCTGAGACCATTAGCGATCGAATCCAAATGAAATTTGGTGTCTCGTCGCTACCGACCGTTCTGCTACTTAATAAAGAAGGGACCGTTGTCTCGCTCGAAGCACGCGGCTCTGAACTCGATCGGCTCATGGAGATGCTGTTCGAAGCACCAACGCCTGCCGCCCCTAATCCCAATGCAGCTCCCACGGTGGCAGCTCCCCAGGTTTCTCCAGCAGCGGAAGCTGGAACTCCAGCCGTTGAAACTCCTCCAAAGAAATAACTGAGCAGAGTCCTATGGCCAAGCCAACCGTTTTCATTCGCCTCCTTGGATGGTGTGTTGCATTGCTGGCAAGCTTGGGGTGCCTAGGATGTGATAGCCTCAAGCCGGAAAAGCCAGAAAAACCGGCGTCGGGCGAGTTGGAAAATCTCACGTCATCTCCAACTGCGAACCCTGCTCCGTCAAACCCTACTCCGTCAAACCCTACTCCGTCAAACGCTGCGGAGGGAATTGAGAGCGAATCTACCGAGGCTAACAATGAGAAAGCACCGGCCGATGGCAGTGTTCCCACAACGACGGCGCTCATTTTCGGAAACAATTTGCCGCCTGCGGATGATTCAGCGCAAGCACTGGAATTTCCCGATGATTCCGCTTCACCGCAATCGGTGGAACCCAACGAATACCAGCAGCAATTGCTCGCCAGCCTGGGGGATCTCAATGCTTCGCTCCCCGCAGAATGGATCCAACAGCTGCAAAAAATTGATGGTGCCATTCAGCTTCTCATGTCTGCGTCTGCTAACAACTTGATCGACGAGCCCACATTTCGAAGTACTGGATTGAAATTGGGGCAGATTAAACAAACCGCTGCGCGAAGGCTGGTCGAGCACCCGAGTGCAACCGCCGAACAACGCAAGTCGGGGCAATTGGCACAACTCATTGCATTGTCGCATCTCAGTGGATTTCGCGATGTGGAAGCGGCTCGGGAATTGGAGAAATATGCCGCCGAGCTTTCCGCATCAAGTGATCTGGATCTAGCTCACCAGGGTCGCGTCGTATTGATGGGATTCCAGTTGCAATCATTGCAAAATGGAGTCAGTTCTGATCCAAACGATTTGCTCGCAAGTGCCGAAGGACTATTCACGCGTGCTGCCGATCGCAACTTTCCAGAGCTGATGATCCTGCTGCAATCGAGCCAAGTGCTGGACCAAATGGGTTTTGACGAAGCCGCCCAACGGATGGATGCAATTATTGTCGAGGAATTTAGGCAAGCGTCCGATCCAAAGTTGCGCAACGAAGCTTGGAATATCGAAACGCGCGGCAGCCAGGCGTTGGAGAATTACCTCATTGCCTTTCGGAGTTTGTCGAGTGAAGCGTTTGATTCAACAACCGCCATCGCTGCCGCTCGACAGTTGTTTACCGAATTCCCCAGCGTGCAAACGTTAGAACAATTGGCTGGAACAGTGGTCAGCATCGAATACGGTGGCAATGCCGCGCTCAGCCGCCAATTGGTCGATTTTATAGACAATAATCTGAAACAGTTTGCCCCCTCGGAGCAGACGGCGGCCATCTTACAGACGTTGGATGGTAGCAAGAAACGTAATGCCATCGTAGCACAGCCACTCACACTAAACGGACTTGTTGGGTTTGACGGACAGCCATTCCAGGCAGCCGACTATGCAGGCAAAGTCGTGTTGGTTGATTTTTGGGCAAGTTGGTGCACCAATTGCCTCAACGAAATACCCGAAATCCGTCGCGTTTACAAGGAACTGCACGATAGCGGTTTTGAAGTTATCAGCGTCAACATGGACGAGAATTTGAAGGCGGCGCAGGAGTTTGTCGAAAAGCGAAATTTCCCTTGGCGGTCATATCACGCAGCAGACACCGATCGCCTTGGATTTAGATCACAGTTTGCAGAAGAACTTGGCATCGCGGCCATACCCTTCATGCTTTTGGTGAGTGTCGATGGTCAGGTGACGGAACTTCATGTACGAGGTGAACGGCTCATGCCTAGCGTCCGCGCCTTGTTGGGAAAACCCACGAGCCTGATACCCGACTGAAGTAGGTGACTTCCCGCCGGGAGTCACCCTGGAAAAGCAGGTGACTTCCCGCCGGGAGTCACCCTGGAAAAGCAGGTGACTTCCCGCCGGGAGTCACCCTGGAAAAGCAGGCGACTTCCCGCCGGGAGTCACCCTGGAAAAGTAGGTGGCTTCCCGCCGGGAGTCACCCTGGACCATTGATACCTTTGAGAGATAAAAAGACAATGTGGCACTCCTCGCGCGTGATCTCAATTTTGTTATCTATCGTTGGAATCAACGCTGGCTTGGTGGTCTGGAGTGTTGTCGACCGCCATTCGCTAGCCCAAACGCCAAATGAATCGTCGGGCGCGAGCCGCCAGGATGAAGACCAACGCCTGCTCGACTCCATACCGAAACCGGACCTGGATCAGTTGACGATCCCAATCGCCCCCGCAGATATCGAATCCGACATCGGCTTTCAGAAGTTTCGCGAAGAGGCGGCGGAGTTGATTCCATCCCTGAGCAATACGTTGAACCAATCACTGCCGATCGGAACGGATGGGCCCCAACCGACCTTGTCGAATTCTGCTGCGACGCAATTTCCAGCAGGCGACGAATACTTAACGCGCGACGAATTCGCAACCATGGAGCGGCGGCTTCAAGTGGTATCGCACCTTACCGAAGCTGCACTTGGCCTAACGCGCGAGGCCGAGGAGCTTTCGAGTTTAGGGGCTACGGAGCGTGCTACCGAACTCATGCAGAAGACGAAACTGCTGCGTCAACTATCTGCTGAATTGCTCGTCGATGCCCTGTAGCTGGTTATCGAGTTCAGCAGGCTGTCTGGGCGTTGTGGGCTGATTTGCAGCGAATTGTCGCCCAGTTCGGCCGAAATCGCTCCGAAGACATAGCCAGCCGGAGGACAGAAGATCGCCAAACTCACTGCCAGGGTGTTATCGATGTCTCCAAGCAGGACAACGATGGTAGTCACCACTCTCCCAACACGACAACTGTGCCTGATAACAGACGAGCGATGCATCGGCTTCAATTGCACAGTTGGTGATGTGTATGGTTCAGAATTAACGCATATCCTGCGAGGCGCTGACCACAAGTTTCCGTTTTTTGCATCGCCCATAAGTTGACGTGTTGTGATCGCCGTGTTCACGGCGGTGTGGAATCGAAATTTGAATAATTCGGGATTAACAACACCGAATTCTTAGCGAATTCCGCTGCTTAGAAACAACCCTGCTGCATCTGCAGCAAACCGCCAGAAGGTTGGTTTGCCTCGCGATTCAAAGTTGCAAATACAATTTGTGCGAAAATGACACAAAAAATGGCGGAGTTCGGGCTGCCATGCTACTCCTAGTTGTAACGGCGGCAATTGAAGTGCCTTGCCGCACACCTATTCGCTTATCTGCTCGTTTAACCACCCGCTGTCGCGTCGAGCTGATAGGTCATTCACTCCTTTTCTTATTCATTCGAAAGAAAGAATCTCGCATGTCCAAGCGACAAAATCGAAGATCGCGTGTTATTGAACGTCTCGAAGCCCGCAACCTGCTGGCAGGCGTAATCCTGCAGTCGGTGACAGCTGATGGCGGCACGCAGCTCTCTTTGACATACGAAGTTCGCGAACTAACAACGGAGCTTAATGTTGGCTTCTATCGAAATTCAGGCTCCTTTTTGGCTGACGCTGTGCTGTTGGACAACGCGACGCTGAGTGATCCAGCGGACCTTTCAATGGGCGTCCATGTTAAGAATTTTTCGATTGGAAGCGGAGTTGACCAGATCGCGCTACCCGGTGCAGGGGCGGCAGAGGTTCAGCAAGACTACGCGATTTGGGCTGTGGCAAATCCGACGATACCTGATTTGGAGAGCGCGGTTGTGTTCGCGGGAGTCTATCATGCTCCGTTGAGCGACATATTTATTCATGGACGCAATATCGCAGACTCCGTAGCCATCGATTCGAACTACCGCGTCACACTAAACGGCGCAATGAAGCGCTACACCTCCAGCGATGTAACAGGCTTCCGTGTCCGCGGCCATGATGGCAATGATGTGGTCAATGCCTCAACAGCCGCTAAGGTGTTATCCATTTATGGCGGAACTGGAAATGATGTGCTGAAGGGGGGGGGGGCAGCTGACTGGCTCTTGGGTGGCCATGGAGACGATGAGTTAGTCGGCGGCAGGGGGAACGATACACTCGATGGAGGTGAAGGGAGCGATGTGTATCAGCTCGCCGGTACTAACCAAGGGGCTGACACTTATATAGATGGTGGTACCGGTGGCGTGGACCAAATTATCGCTACCGCCAACTTTACGAACATTTCCTTGGGCGCGAGTTTTTCGTCTGCCAGTGGCATCGAATCTATCTCGGCCAATGGATTCACCAGCGTCAAAATCTTGGGCACCAGCGGTAGCAACACGCTTAACTTTAGCGCGCTGTCGCTAAACGGAGTTTCCATTATTGATGGCCTAGCGGGCGCTGACAACATTTTAGGTAGCGATGGCGATGATCTTCTGCGGGCGGGTACTGGCAACGACGCTGTCGATGGCGGTGGCGGAACCGACATAGCTCACTTCGCGGGGGCCATGACAACTTATTCCATCGTACAGACCGGGGACGTAGTTATAGTCAAAGACTTGGCGAAAACTGTCAATGGTAACGATGGTACCGATACATTGCGCGGCATCGAAGTGCTGCGGTTCTTAGATGGCGATTACAATTTAACTGGTCCAACAAATTCCCCACCGCTCGCCTTGCCGGATAGCATCACTGTCAGCGACACTTCCGGTGCTACTGTTGTGCAGGTCTTGGCCAACGACACCGATATCGACGTTGGTGATACCAAACGCGTGGTTTCGGTAGATAGTGTAGGCGTCCGCGGCATCGTACAAATTCCATCTGGTGGCACGGCAGTGCTCTTTTCTCCCAACAATGCGTATGGCTATTTAAGAGCGGGCGAGACAGCGGTCGAAACGATCACCTACACCATGGCCGATGCGGCGGGAGCACAATCGACGGCCACGTTGGTTGTAACGGTAACTGGAACCAACAGCGCGCCTGTGGCAGTCGCAGATAATGCATCCGTTTCCGAGAATGCGAGCTCCACCCTTCTAGACGTGTTGGTCAATGACACCGATGTCGATGTCGGAGATACCAAGATCGTGCTGTCAGTTTATGGAGATGGTTATCCCGCCGACTGGTACGTGGTATGCACTTATGGTGTTTGTGCTCCTATGACGATCCCTGCTGTGCCAGCCATTCAAGGGTCGGTCACAGTTGCTCCCGATGGTCATGGTGTGATCTATTCACCTGGCAATGCATTCCAATACTTAAGGGCTGGACAATCAGTCACAGAACGCTTTACCTACACTATGGCCGATTCGGCTGGCGCCATAGCGACCACTTGGGTCACGGTGACTATAACCGGTGCCAACGA
Source organism: Pirellulaceae bacterium (assembly GCA_041753315.1). Classification (GTDB taxonomy): domain Bacteria; phylum Planctomycetota; class Planctomycetia; order Pirellulales; family Pirellulaceae; genus Aureliella. The sequence continues at coordinate 30,209 of JBGSUV010000142.1, forward strand.
TGCGCCCATAGCGGCTCCAGATAGTCCAATTGTCGCTAAAAATTCTGCGCCGGTGACGATTAACGTGCTAGCCAACGACAGTGATGCGGATGCGGGCGATACCAAGACAGTGCTTTCTTTGGATACCAGCACCCTGTTAGGCACGGCAACGATCTCGGCTGGTGGAACGAGCGTGATTTACTCGGTAGGTACTAGCTTCCTCGACCTGCAACCAGGCCAGGTCGCTATCGAGACATTCTCGTACACGATGAGTGATGCTGCAGGTGCGCAATCGACAGCATCGGTCACGGTGCGCATTAATGGTACAAATTCGGCTCCCATCGCCATTGCCGATGTGGGAACAGCCATAGAAAATGGCGAGCCATTGACTATCGACGTCTTAACCAACGATACCGACGAGGATCTAGGAGACTCGAAAACTGTTATCGCCGTCAATGGAACAGGATTGCTGGGGGCTGTCTCGGTCGCACCGGGGGGCACTGCGGTTATTTATACCGTTGGCAATGCATTCCAGAGTTTGGCTCACGGGGCGACGGCCAGCGAATCGTTTACTTATACCATGCGAGATTCCCTGGGTGCCCAATCGACCGCCACGGTTCAGGTCACGGTGACCGGAGCGAACGATGCTCCAGGCGCGGTAGAAAATACAGCCACAGCTTCTGAAGACGGTCCACCGATCACGATTGACGTGCTGGCCAATGACTCCGACCTCGATGCGGGTGACAGCATGCAGATCGTCTCTATCCTTGGCAACAACCTGCAAGGCTCGATCGCTATTGCTCCAGACGAAGCCAGTATCATTTATTCAGTCGGTGATGCTTTCCAGAGCTTGAGGGCTGGGGCCACGGCGACAGAAGTTTTCAGCTATACCATGCGCGACGCTGCGGGTGCAACGTCGACGGCCAATGTAACAGTTACCATCACGGGTGTTAACGACAGTCCAGTGGCCATGGAAAATGTGTTCACGATAACGGAAGACGCGATGGCCACCACGTTGGCTGTACTGGCCAATGACACAGATCCGGACGTGGGAGATACCGAACGAGTTATCGCTGTCAACACTCAGGATTTGCTGGGGACGGCTACGATCGCTGCTGGCGGCACGGAAGTCATCTACTCAGCCGGCACTGCCTTTCAACATCTCATTGCTGGCCAGACAGCCACCGAGACTTTTACTTATACAATGGCAGACGCGTTTGGTGCACTGTCGACGGCTAGCGTTGTAGTTACCATCACGGGCATTACCGACGGCCCAACAGCTAACAATGACCTAGTGACCGCCATGGAGGATGGTGGACCAATCGTGATTGACGTTTTGGCCAACGACACTAGCGATCTCGGTCCAGGCAGTTCACTAACGATCTCGTCAATTGATGGAGCGGGTCAGTACGCTTCCATGACACTGATCTTGATTTATGGGGTCGGTGTCGGCCAGTACAATCCTGGCTTTCAACGCATGCTCGGTCAGGCTTCTATTGCCCCGGATGGCCGCAGCATCCTGTACACTCCCATGCAAAGCCTGAACGCTGGTGAAGTTGCTAACGATCTGTTCAAGTACACCATAACTGGAGATGGTGGCGGCACGTCGACCGGTATCGTAACTGTGACTGTCACCGGCGCAAACGATGCTCCAACCGCAGTGAATGATGTGGTTTCCGTTTCGTCTGCTGCTGCTCCAACGATCATCGATGTCCTCGCCAACGATCTAGACCCAGACAACCGCATTGACCCACCACTACCGCCATCATCAGAGCTCGGTCCGTGGGACGTAACACCTGTCGACACTCCCGATACCAATATCATTAGTGAAGTGAACGCTGGCGGACTACAAGGTTCTGTAGCGATTTCGCCGAACGGAGACGATATTGTATACACGGTTGGCGGCGACTTATTGAATTTGCCTTTCGGTGCTACTGCCGCAGAGTCCTTCACTTACACGATGAGGGATAGCGCAGGGGCAGAGTCCACAGCGACAGTGACGGTAAACATGAGCGGTACGAATCATGCGCCGATGGCTGCCCCCGATACGGCAGAGACCTTTGAAGATGGCGCTCCCATCACGATCAACATCTTGGCCAATGATGTCGACTTGGATACGCCTTTTGGAGACATGCTGTCACTGCACAGCGTCAATAGCAACGGTCTGCAGGGATCTATTCAGGTCGAGGGGACAAACATCGTGTATTCTGTGGGTAGTGCGTTCCAGAATTTACGCGCTGGCAGCATGGCCACCGATGTCTTTAGCTACACAGTTATTGATAGTGTTGGTGCGATGTCCACAACTCAAGTCACGGTAACTGTCACCGGAGCCAATGACGCACCAGTAGCCGTAGCAAACTCGCTATCGCTTTCGGAAGACGCCGCTCCCACAACCATAGCCGTATTGGCCAACGATACGGATGTCGACAGCGGCGATACCACATCCGTGCTATCCGTCCAGGGAGTCGATTTGCTAGGCACAGTCGTCGTCGCCCCTGGCGGAACTGGCGTGATCTATACCGTTGGGAGTGCGCTTCAAGCCTTGAATGCTGATCAGACCGCAACCGAGACCTTTACTTACACGGTGGTTGACAGCGCGGGAGCTCAAGCGACGACAACGGTAACGGTGACCATTATTGGCGCCAACGAGCCGGTCATCTACGTGAATCCACCAGCTCCACCGGCAGGTGCCATCGTAGGCACTGCGGGTGATGACATTTTAAACGGGACGGCCGCAGCTGACATCATTTATGGGCAGCTTGGCGATGACGAGATCGATGGTGGCGGAGGTAACGACACAATCTTTGGTGGTGGAGACCGCGATACCTTAAACGGAGGTGTCGGCAATGACATTCTCAGCGGTGGGGCCGACAGCGATGATTTGATCGGTGGAGCGGGGGCTGATATTTTCAGATACTATTTGGTAAGCGAATCAACGCTGGCCGACTCCGATAAGATCAAGGACTTCAAAGGTTCCGAAGGCGACAAGATCGACTTGAGTTTGATAGACGCCAATTACTTGGTCGGCGAGAACAATGCATTTGTCATCACCTCTAGCTTTACGATGGTCGCTGGGCAACTAGTTATTTCGTCGACCAGCTCTGGGGTTTACTGGGTTAGGGGAGACGTCAATGGCGACGGCATCGCCGATTTGCAAATCGAAGTCAGATCTTCGGTAGCCTTGACGGCTAATGATTTTATTCTATAACCGAATTCGCCGAGAATTTACGGAGTTCAGACTACATCACAATCCAACTACGAAGCTCAATCGCTGATCCACAACGGCGTAAACTTTTCGCCTAAAGTGACAGTATGGAATCAACAAGTTCGGACCAAGCCAATAGAACGCCAAGCTGTTTGGTGTTTTGCGTCCCGACGGGAAAGCGGCTAACCGCGTAACATTTGTGGTTCCCAATTGTTCTACATTGCCGTCTACAACCGTTCGAGAATTCGAGCCAAAGATTGCTGTGAAGACGGGTTGGTCAGCAATCGGTCTGCAGCTCGATGTTGCAAATAGAAATCGAGGATTTCCTCGAAGTAGACGATTCCTTCGGGAGGTGCGGAACCGTGGCTCACTCGTCCTTCATCCCAGTCGCGTTCAAAGGGGCGATCTTCCGGATGGACATAAAGATCTTGCAACTCCAGGCGGTCCTTTACGCGACCGGTGGAAATCTCCCAACCCTCGACGGTCGACAGGATCGTGCCGGTCTTCTTCCAGGCAAGGATTCTCGCTCGCAAGACAGTTTCAATGGCGTCAAGCCATTTCGGCTCTGAACCTAGTGCTCGACAGGCTTGGCACAAATGCCAGGCATGTTCCGGCCCAAAATTCGATAGAGTCAAGCTTGATCGTGGATGAGGGTAACGCCAGCCACCAGCCGGATCGACCGTTTCAGCCAGAAAGTCGGCTACGGCGCGAATGGTTTCCTTCAGTTGTGGCTCATCGGGTGCGACGGCCAATAACTCGGGCAGTCCAGCCAATGCGTAGCCAATGATATAGGGCTTGGCATAACCGACCGTCAAGCCGCGGGCGTCGTCATCGATGAACGGTGGATGAGGATCGAGTGATTTCCCTCCTTGATCAAAAAGTTTTTCGGTCGAGAGCTTGGATCGCAGCTCTCGAAACAGCCGCAAGGCCTCATCCAAGTAACGCTGTTCACCCGTCATGCGATACAGTCGCACGAAGTCGCGCACGTCACCCACATTGCGACACTCACCTTGATCACAGTGAATGTTTCCCGCTGCGTAGGCGACCTGAGCGTTTAGGGCGGCGAGCATGCGAGGATCGCCGGTTTCCTCCCAGGCAAGCCAAAAAGAATCATACCCTTTGGTGCAAAAATGTACCGAATCGTTGGAACGCCACATGAATTCTTTGGTCAACGGAGTTTTTTGTTGGGCCACCACGTTGTTGTAGCGGGTACCTCCGAAATTGGGTTGACCCCACCAGATCGATTGATCGTAGAAGTTGTCGCACCATTGTAAAGCCACCTCCATCAGCTGAGGCTCGCCCGTTCGCCACGCTTGCTCGAAGATGGCGGCATTGTGGTTGAGTCGATTCATTCCAAAGTTTCCGCCATGGGGTAATCCATGATTGAAACTGGTCACATTTCCAAAGTCATCACCGACGACAGACGATGCGACTATCGCACGCCGATGGTATTCGATAATCTTTGCAAATGGCTGTGAGCTTATTTGGGGAGCTTGCCAATGCGGGTAGAGTGCAGCCAAGTCCTCCGAAGCAAACTGGAATCGATGTGGGCTGGATAATGACGCAGGCAACTTGGGTGAATCGGTAGGTGCAATCACCAGTTCAACGCGTTGCCACGCATAGGCCTGCATGGGTACTCGATCGGCACCGGCACAGCGCTGATAACGATGCAGTTTGGTGATACCGTCTGTGACTTCGACTTTGCCGCGACGATGCAGTTTGGCCAGTGGGTGATCGATGGACCATTGGTCATCCCATGAGCCTTCGACTGTCCAGCCAAAATCGGGTGCAAATCCATCTTCTTGCGCTACTCGTTGCACATGAGCAACAAGGACCACTGTGCCGCTGCGATCGATACGTACTTCCAGCCAACGGGGCCATTGAGCGTCTGGATAGTAAATGTGTTTCCAGAGGAAGTGAGGATTCATTTCGACGATCTCTTCCGTGCCCGCTGCGGCAGCGGTGAGGGCAGGGGCCTCCAGACGACATTTCATCCTGGCCCCGCTGGCAAAGACAATTACTACATCTTGGCCCTGCATTTCAGCACCAACCGGCCAATTGTTGTCGTCCGTTTGGGACCCTTCGTGTACTGATTCAACGCTGACAAGCTGAAAAACAACCGGCGAAAGATCGTGAAACAGTTGTTCAAAGGTAAGCATGACTCGTCGCGGAGTGTGGCGAGTCGGTGATTCGGAACTTCGCCAACTGATCACGCGGGCGCTTGCCAATGTCTCGCTTCCGTCGCGCAAGCAGCGGATTCGCACATTCCGATTTTGTTTGGAAGCAGGCAGTTGCGCAGGCCACTGATTTGCTGAGCTGGAGTTCGCGTCGACCTGCAGGACGGTGTCGCCGTCGACTGAATTTGGCCAAGGCACGGATAGTCGAACCAACTGTCGACCCGCTGCGGCTGGTGTCACTTCGAACTGGCCCGTATCGAGCGCGCTACAAGCGGTTGCAAGAAAGGCTACAATCGCAAGAGCAATCAAGCGGAGCATCATGGACCGTCATTCATAGTAGTAGCCCGCCATTTCGCTGGTTTGCCGCCGAACAAAAAGTCCAAGAAAAGAGTCAACCGAGCGAGCGGGTATTAATCGGGAGCATCATAGGTTAGCAGACGTCGCACGGGATCATCAAATCGTTGTAGTAATTTTGAGTCTGGATTCTTGTGCGGAGAAAACGACAGAAGTGGAGAATCACGCCGGGAAAACGATGCGAAGATTGCCAAACGGGGCGAATCGGAAGCATTGTGAACCGCCGAGTGGAGGCAGTGTACATTTAGAATGAAAACCGTTCCGGCCTTTCCTGTCAATTGAATCTCGGCCGGATGTGGACGTCGAGGATCGTGAATCGACTTCGTCATCCAAGGATTCTTGTGCGAAGTTGGGATCACACGGGTTGCTCCATTCTTCGGAGTGAAATCAACCAACGCACAAATTGCGTGACAGATATACCACACACCCTTCTGTCCTTGGCCTCCCCAATCCGAGTGCAACGCCTGCTGACCGTGGCCTGGCTGCAGCCCTCGCGAAGACACTCCCAAAAGTAAAGGATCTGGCCCAAGCACTGACTCAATTGCTGAAAGGACAAGTGGTTGATTCCAAGCGAGGTCGAAAACGGGATCGGCGATCAGTCCACCCACGATCAAGGTGCCTGCATGATCTTGTGGTGTACTCTCGATAAGTTGTTCGAGTCTCGTCTTCATAGCCATCACATGCTTGCCTTGAATCGCTCCGGGCAATGCAACGAATCCATCTCGGTCAAGCGATTCCCAGTCATTCACAGATTCTGTTTTCTTTGGCTTCATCTTGTAGACACCTAAGGGTAGGTATTGCCAGACAATGGCGCTTTGAAATAGTTTCGTGTCACTACGCCATCAATTAGCACTACTAATGACTGCTGTAAATCGTACTTGTGGTTCCATCTCCGCGTCCGTTTTGATCGAAAGTGGACGTTGCCAACCACCAAATGCTATCCGTACTTCAGACTGCTTACCGAAAAAACTCTCGTCGGCGAAATCGTTTAGAATTAGCGTGCCATTGCTAGTGTATGGTCGTAACGAACCGGCGGGAACAAATCCTTCAATCGGCAGCGTTTCGCGAACAGGACTTTCATTTTCGCGGTCTAGTTGCATTTTCAAAGCTGGGTCTTTCCTTGACTCGGCGACGTCGAAGTAGAACTCTAACTTGCAGGCTGTCCGTGATTGCAGCGGATAGACGAATTCCCAGTTTTTTTGAGGTAACGTGTCTTCAATCTTGATAGTCAGCTCAAACTGGCCGGTAGGTACCGTGAACCAAGTACAGTCGTCGAAGTAGAGTCTATTTCGTCGGTTGAATGCCGTTAGGAACTCATTGTCGGGCTTCAGTGGCACGTTGGTTTCGTTTAAGGCGATTTGAATGAGTCCGCTCAGCTTGCTGCGTTTCGCTACAAGTGACGCGAGGGCTTTCGTGTGAAGTTGCGATTTGGGAAGCGTGTCTGTAATGCGAGCGTCTAGTGATTGAATGGCGAGTCGAGCGCGTTGGCATTTTACCTGATTCCACCCGCTACCGATCATCACCAATACAATGAGAACCCACACCTTCGCCGATATCCTCCGCGGAGGAGTCGAAACGATAGTACTACTCAAGGATCAACTCCCGGGGGAAATGGTTCAAAATCACTATTCAGCTTGGAAAACCATAGCGCAGACTTATAACTTTCATCCCAACAAACCAGGGCCAATCCCGGCAAAGCTGAATTAAGATGATAGTCGCACTGCGCTGAATTGCTCCGAGTTGGAAGGTTGAATGACCAGCTCCCTCTAGGACGCATTGGTGAAAAAGAATATCTGGCTTGATTGCTCGAATTCAATGTTATGCAAAGTTCTCCGTCGCGCGTCATCTCGATACCACACATGCCACTGGGTAGTTTTAATTGATAGGGTCCATTCACTGGTAATCCGAACTCACTTAGTCGAAGTTCGTTGCTTGTAGCCCGGCTCGCGTCAGACATTTGGTCGAAATCAAGGCCTTTATTCCCAGCGGGTTGATCCAATAATCCAGCACGGAATACATTACTTCCTTGCGCTATCGGGTCCTTGGGGCTCGCTTTAGGTTCAACGGACACAACACCCCACTTCAGATAGACGGGCTGAGCGCTGGGTATATAGACCTGAAAGCGAAAGGGAGCCTTCCACCCATCCATATCGGAAGGCAATTGGTGAATGGACAACGTCGTTTCGTCGCGAGGTTTAACCGTTTCGTACTTTTCTTGCAAAGGAGTGACAATACGATCGATGGCTGTCTCGTATTTCGCATAGACTTCCAATTCTCGCTTACGACCCTCGAGCGTTGCAAGTTCTCTCTCGCGAGTGATGCGAAGGGCCTCAAATCGCAAGTTCTCTCTAAAGGACAAGATGCCGACTAGCGCAACTGCGATCAGGAGCGTTAGCGCAAAGTAGTCACGAAGTGAGAGTCGCATTGAGGAACTCCATACCAGAGAGCCGCGCCCAAATGTAGAACAATTGTCCCCATTGTAGAACAATTGTTCCCAATTGTTTTGATCTCAATGTAGAACAATTGTCCCCAATTGTTTTGGTCTTTGACAACTTATTTGACTCATGCACCAGAGTCGTTGGGCGTCGCGTACCTGGCGGCTCCGACGACTATTCAAGAACGTTTCGGCGCTGCTTGCCACTCACCTTCATTCGCTGCTGCAAGCACTTGAGCAAGCGCCATTTGGTCTTCTTTACCTGATGGATAGCCAATGATGTTGGCATGATTCAGAGGTCTCGGCGGCCTGGGCTGGCAGATGGTTGATATCGCAGAGGACGCATGGCGAGAGTCGAAAGATCGTGAAGTGATGCGGTTGTGTTCAGCTCAACGCGACGAAGAAGCTAAGTAACGCGAACACTGAAAAACTCACACGCGTCTTGCAATGCCATGGAAGACTCTGGGGGCATCCAAGGGTGAATGGGGATGGATTGGATTGTCAGGCACATTCGCTAAACTGAACAGCGTATTATAGCTCTCACATCATTCCTACAAGCAATTTGATAGACCAGGGTATTCTGGTGGGCCGCTGTTGCCGGATTTGTGGAATGTCGAAGGCGAATGAGCAGTTCGGTGGGAAAGGGGCGCGGGCGGTGACCTGTCGTTCGACTTCGATTGTCGAGATCGATTTGTTGCGAGGCGGGCCTCGACTGCCCATCAACGATCTGCCGACATGCGATTATTGCGTGACCGTCTTTCGAAAAGCCAATGCGCCAAGTGTGGAAGCGTGGCCGATTGCCTTGCACGATGCCTTGCCGGACGTTCCAATTCCTTTGAAGGGAGGCTTTGCTGACGCCAAGCTTGACTTGAAGGCGCTGCTGGATCGCGTTTATGATGCGGCGGGTTACGAAGATTAGTTGCGTCCCCGAGGTACTAGTGATGAGTATGTTGCGTGAAATTTTGCTCTTGATGCTGCTGGTCATGGCACGGCCGATTCTAGCAGGCGAGTTTGACGTGGTCGATTCATTCGTACAGCAACGGATGAAAGAGGTCGGCGTTCCAGGCGTGGCAGTCGCTATCGTAAAGGAAGGCAAGATCGTTTATACGAAAGGGTACGGTGAATCATCGCCCGGGGTGCCGATCACTCCACAGACTCCGTTTCTTTTGGCATCGCTTACAAAGTCCTTCACAGCTTTGTCCGTCATGCAATTGGTCGAGGAGGGGAGGATCGATCTAGACACGCCGATAACGAGATACCTGCCGCAGCTAAACTTCGCCGATGAAGCCTCAGGAAAAATCACGGTTCGGCAACTACTAAACCATACAAGCGGCTTCTCGACTTTGTCGGGACGCAAACACTTCTTTTCTCGTGATGTCGGGCAGGAAGCCCTGGAACGTAGCGTCCGCGATCACTCTGCTGAACGGTTGACAGCCTTACCCGGCAAAAAATTTCAGTATTCGAACGTAAACTTTAACATGGCCTCTCTGATTGTCGCGAAGGTCTCTGGTCAAACCTTCGAGCAATACATCCGCGAGAGGATATATGCTCCCCTGCAGATGACCAGCAGTTTTACGAACGAAGCCGACGCTCAGACGCATGGATTGACGATCGGTTATCGCTTTTGGTTCGGCATCCCCATAGCGGCAAACGATATCCCATACTCTCACACAGGCTTGGGATCCGGAGGACTTTTGTCTTCAGCGGAAGATTTGGCTCGATACACACTCGCCAATTTGGGCGATGAGAGTGGTCAAGTGCTTTCGCAGACAGGCTTTGCCGAGATACACAAGCCCGGAGTTCACATCGTCCGGGACATTCATTACGGCCTTGGTTGGCTAGTGAGTAAGAAGCCTGATGGGCTTGTCATATGGCATCGCGGTGACATGGAGTGTGTTCACACCGACATCATGATGGCGCCAGACGAAAAGATTGGAGTAGATACATTGATGAACGTAAACTCTCCGAGCAAAGGTACTCAATTGATTAACATCGCTGAAGGTGTGTTCGGTCTGGCGCGAGGCAAAGATCCGAACATGGTCAGTGACGACCCGGTACCTACGATAGTGATGTTCACGATCCTAGCGATCTTCATTATTCAAGTCGTGTGGGGATGTCGTTTTATTCTCAAACTTCGCCGTTGGCAGCGTCAGCCCGAGACGAAACCGAGACGCTGGAGGATATTGATCGGAGTAATATTCTCGGTCGTTCTCAATCTGACGATAGCCATCGCGATCTTCATGGTGCTACCGGCTGTATTTGAAACTCCATATTCCAGCATCTATTTATTCATGCCAGACGCATTTGTGATCACAGCCCTATCCGGCGGCTTCGCCCTGCTGTGGGGCGTAGCAAGAAATTTCCTGGCGTTTCGCCAAGTCACCAAGACCGCTCTGACTGGTAAGGGGGCTTAAGGGCAGAGCGACCACAAATCTCCTGGATGAAAAAGTCGCCATCAAAAATAGTCACGATCCGGTCAATATCGGCATCACCGTATTCGATGACAAAATCGATATCATGGGTTGATCGCGGGATACCCCAATAGTTGCTTGCCATTGAACCAACCAACATGTATTCAACCGACGATTGATTCAATCGTCGCAAGCAATCTACCAGCAATTCCTGTTCAGTCATTGCGTATCCCAGCGTTGACTTGAGACGTGTACGCCAAGCGTATTCGTTGATGGAGCTGTTCTTCGACAAAGGCCTTGTCTGCGTCCGGGTAGCGTCCGCGAATGCCGTCGCGACTTATTTAACTCATGTACCAGAGCCGTTCAAAGTGGCAAGTGAGGCACTCAACCCTGAAGAATCATGGAAGAGCTGTATACGAAAATGCTCGGCATGGGTTCCGTACGAAATCAATTTGTCTCCACTGGGAACTAGAATATGATTCAAGGGCGGCTGCGTAGCGTTGCAGGGAGCCGGCTTTTGCACGCGCGCTTCTCGAGAGTTTGATCCCTCTCCGCCTCCGTCTCCGCTCGTGCGACATGATGACCGATGTACTTGATCAGTCGTCATTCGAAACGCTCCCGGCCTTTAACGCTCTGTGCTATATGTCAGGCTTGTCAGTTCTCGGTTCGAGCGCAATCACGATTTGGCTCCCGATCGCAGAAGCGTAGCGTTGCAAGTAGGCGAGAGTCGGGTTCGGAGCCTTGCTATTCTCCAGTCTCGACAGCGCCGACTTGAGAATTCCCGTTCGGACCGCCAGTTCTGCAAGCGAAACTCCCGCGGCCTCTCGAGCTTCGCGAAGTTTCTGAACGATGGCCACAGCTTCCTCGCAGGCCTCGACAACCTTTGGTGCCATCATCTTTGCCGCCGCGATATTGTCCTCTTTTGCTGCCGCTTCCTCCGCCAAAGCGAGCTGAAACTGCTTACGTTCTTCATCGGTCATGGATGGGTATGCATTACGATCTGGCTTGAGCATGTTTTCATCCATTTAATTAGTCTGCGATCCAGCGAGCGCGATCAGTCGATTCCAAGATAGGTAGTTAGTCAATTTCGTAAGCTGTTCGAGGTTCGATCTGCGTATGCTCATGATCCAGCCAGTCAAATACGCAGAACAGGACTCGGCCATCGTCAGTGACACCAACGACTGCGGGACGTCCTGTACTCCGACTCTTAGTTCGTTCGCTCCGTGCGTCCTGCACAACAGCTTCAAAATCCTCGGGAGCTACACCGTTATCCGCTAAATGCTCGACGATTTCGTCCGTCCAGTGAAAGAAATAGTAGGGCAAGGTGTTCACCTTAATGTTAACTCGCTGCGTGAGAAAAATCCAGTTCAATGAGGCCGCGTTCTTTCGAACGCGGAAAGGGTGTCAACCAAGTTGGTTTCACAGCGGCGATGCCGCGGTATCCACATCAATCGACGCGGCCTAAAAGTTGAAGCACAACTGCATGACGAATCTGAATTGGCTTTGCAGGTCGACCGTGCTCTCAGGAAGTCAGCGACTTGGAAGAGTCTATCGGCGCATCAACGTCATGTCATCGTGCAATGCGTGATGCTCGACTGCTCTCCAGCAAGCGTAGCGCTCAAGCTTGGTCTAAAGGCGTCAAACGGTTGCAAGCTGGGCAGTTCGAATTCCCAAGCGACTGGCAACAGAGCCAGCCTTTCAAAAATTGAAGCGGCAGTTGGAGGTAAAAGATGGACAATGAGTCCCTACTTGATTGCTGGACGATGTTCAGTCGAGAACACGACAACATTTCTGTGGACCGAATGCTCTGCGCTCCCGAACTCCGCTCAAAGTTCCTTGTGTCGGTGGCAGGCAACGATCCGACCGCAACCGCTCCAACGGCAACTAGTGGGACTGAGGAAGAACAAAAAAAATACTAAAAAAGCTAGAGAAATCCTAACCCAGTGACCTAACGTGTCACACGGATACTGTAGTCTGCGTCTTAAACCAATTAACACCTTCAAGCTTCGGAGATTCAAATGGCAAGTTCGTTCGATTTGTCTGCAGTACAAGAGGCCGTCAAAAGTGCGGCGGCATTGCGCCGTCGGAGTAAACTTCAATCGGCTGGTGGCGAAGGAGACAAAGTGTTTCCGCCGACGTATGCGAACGCGGTTTATGCGACAGAGAAACGTCGCGTCGAAGGATATGACAATCCTGTTGATTGTGTATTGCTTGATTCCGTGCAATCTCAAGCAAATCGAATGGAGGAAGCCTTGCAGCAAGCGGTCGACGGTGGACGATTGACAATTCCAGTCATCGAAGTCGATTTCACGAAGTTCTTCCCCGGTGATGACCAACCGGAAGATTTGAGGCTGATTGATCCGGTCGGCAAGGTAACTTCGTTGCAAGCTCCGCACCGCATTGCTGACGCGATCCTGCGTGACAGCATTGTGATTGAGGATGGTAAGCAGTTTCGGGCGTCGAAAGAATGCGATGAATCGAGCTATGGTCAACGCCTGCGCCGCGTCTCGAACCAAGATGCGACAGTATTGTTTGAGTTGTGTCCCACGGCACTTATTTTTGGAATGTGGGATTCGACTGGACCAAAAGGTGGCTTGGGAGCAAAGTTTGAACGGGCATTGGTTAGCGAAATTATTGGTATCGATGCAACTCGCGGAGTTCGGTCTAGTAGCCGTATTGATCCGCTGGGAATACAAAAAGAAGCTGCCCTACTTTACGCGAGCAAAGAAGGCGGTTGGACACTAGATAAAGCTGATGCGAAAACTGAAAAAAGCAAACCAATGCTATTGGGCAAAGACGGGAAGCCTTCAGAAGCCAATCATGGCAATGTGACGCCGGACTTGAAGGACAAGAAGGGACAAGCTTACCATGGTGGCGTAACGATTCATCATGCATTGCAAACGACCGTCATTTCGCTCGCTGCCCTTCGTCGATTGCGGTTTCCAATTGATGGGGAGTGGAGTGATGAAGCAGATCAGGCGGCTCGGACGGTATTGGTTGCAGTGGCGTTGTGTGCCGCGGCGCTGGCTGATGAATCGGGGCTGGACTTGCGTTCTCGATGTGTGCTCTACGGCAATGAACCGCTGACTTGGTCATTGCTTGATCGCAAGCAACCCAAAGAACTCAGCTTGTCTGGAGACGAAGCAATTGAACTGCTGGATGCAGCAGTCGCCGCCGCTAAGAAGCTCGGACTTCCGTGGCGTGAAGAACCGTTGCAACTTCGTCCAAGTGAAAAACTGGTCAAACTCGTCGCCAAGAGTCAGCTACTCGCAGTGCAAAAGGGAGCAGAGGAATGAGCGATCTGACAATTGCTTGGGAGTATCTCACAGGCTACTGTGTCGCCAGCCATCCGAGCCGTCGCGATCGGGCAGAATGGCCACCGCATCCGGCCCGCGTTTACATGGCGCTCGCCGCCGCATGGTTTGAATCGGAACCGATTGCTGAAGATAAAGCGGCGCGAAAAGATCATGAAGCCGAAGGTGGGGCGTTGCGTTGGCTTGAGGGTTTGGGCGATCCGGAAATTTCCTTGCCACGAGTAGATCGAGAATTCGAGCGGACGAACGTTGACGTGTTTGTTCCAATCAACGATTCAGCAGGACCATCGGCTGCTATCCTGCAATCCGCACCTACGCTGACCCGCGACAAGCAACCTCGTTGCTTTCCACGAGTCTATGTTGGCGACGATCCATGCGTGCTATTGTGGCGTGATGTGAATGATTTAGAAACGCATCAAAATGCGTTATCACAGTTATGTAGCAAAGTCACTCGTATTGGTCATTCTTCCTCGATGGTATCGATGTGGGTCGCGACTAATGACGAGCATCCACGAACCGAATCGGATTCGTTGATTCCAGATGTCACGTCCTCGGACATGCGCGCGAGAACGATTCCAAACGGGTTTCTCGACATTTTGACCGACCGATTCGGCAAGGAGTGTCGCGATCAGCACGAGCTAATTGGCGAACAAATAGAACAACTGAAAACCCAGAAAAACAACGTCAAAGGCAAAGGAGCTAAGGAAGCCAAGGCCGAGATTGATTCACAGGTAGAAACACTGGAAGTTGAGCTTGCGAAAATATCGTTTCAGCCCGCCGTTCGCCCCACGACTTCTAGCTGGAGCGGCTATCGAAAACAGACTCTCATTGCGCACAAAACACTCGCGCACAGTGGTTTTGACACGGACGTTCTCGTACTCGTCGGCCAGCGGGATTTACGACTGTCTGCTGAAAGCACTTTGTTAGCTACAGAAACACTGCGCCGAACCATTATGAGCGTCATCCCAGACCCAGTGCCGAATTGGATCACCGGTCATCGAACGAGTGGTGAACCATTGCAAGATGGAGTAGGGCATATTGCGTGTTTTCCATTGCTGTCATCGGGATTTCCGTATTCGGACGGCCATCTTTTGGGCGTCGGAATTGTTTTCCCTCGCACGGTGAGTCGACAAGATCGCGGCTTGGCCATGCGTTCGCTGTTGGTTGAGCCACATGGAAGCCAAAAAGAAGTTCGATTGAAGTTTGGGCGACTTGGCGAGTGGAGTTTGGTTCCTCGCGATTGGACTGAAGAAAGAGTTGCACTTAAACCCGAAACTTGGACAGCGGCCCCGAATGGAAGGATGACGTGGGCTAGTGTCACGCCAGTCGTGTTGGATCGGTTCCCCAAAGCAGATCGGATCAAGCAACGAACACAATGGACCGATGAGGTAATTGGATTGGTCGCCAAAGCTTGTGAAAACGTTGGGCTCCCACGCCCAGCGGACATTGATGTGGACACAACCTCGTGGCAATCAGGTTCCCCGCGAGCGTTACAAAAGCGTCGCCCATTGCGCGGACAAGATTCAAGTTCAACGAATCAAGCTGCGCTGGGTAACGGGTTCCCTGCTTACCCAGCCAAGAGCGGAAACGGCTCGAAGCCGCAAGTTCATGTGTGGCTTAGATTCTCGGAAGCAGTCGTAGGACCAGTGATTCTTGGAGCTGGGCGTTACTTGGGTTACGGACTTTGCATGCCTTGGAGCGAACCACGATAATGGACGTCAAAGCAGAACACTTTGCCAATTTTTTCCGCGAACTGCATTCAACGAGCCAAAGGCAGGCAGAGCCCTATCCGTGGCAATGCCGACTGGCTGAGCGTGCAACGTGCGGAGATTGGCCCGGCGCTATTGACTTGCCAACCGGTAGCGGAAAGTCTGCGTGCATTGACATCGCTGTGTTTGCATTGGCCTGTCAAGCATCGTTGCCTGTTGAAGAGCGTAACGCGCCACGTCGTATTGTTTTCTGCGTGAACCGTCGTGTAATTGTTGATGAAGCGTACCAACGATCCCACAAGATTGCGGAATCGCTTTGGCGTGCTGAGCGGGACAATGATCCAGAGAAACCGACGCTGGTTGCTGTTGCAAAATGCCTTCGAAATATGGCGGGATATAGTGAAACCATCGCGGATGTTCCTCCGCTGGATGCATTGGAGCTGCGGGGCGGTATCTATCGAGACAATCGCTGGGCGAGATCTGCGGTGCAGCCAACCATCATTTGTTCGACCATTGACCAAATTGGTTCACGATTGCTGTTTCGCGGTTATGGTGTATCGTCCAGCGCAGCTCCGATTCAAGCGGCATTGTTGGCTTACGATAGCCTGATTCTGTTGGATGAAGCGCACATTAGCCAACCACTTCTACAAACGGTCCAATGGACGCAGAGATATCTCGATCCAACGCGATGGGCGCGCGAGAAGTTTGGCCCCAAGCCGATGTTGTTTGTCCCGATGACTGCCACACCAACGACGGAAATGCAAAATCGTGGTGTGATCCATCTTCAGGAGGATGATCGCTCCGACAAATACCCACTTATTGCTCGCCTCAAAGCGAAAAAACCGACGCTGCTTCAGTCCGATAAAGATATTGTTCATGCTGCGATAAAAGCAGCCAAGGATCGTCTGATCGACGAGCCGAAATCAATTGGCATCATCGTAAATCGCGTTGCGTCGGCGAGAACTATCTATGCCGAGTTGCAAATGCTAACAAGCAAAACTCCTGAGCTAGTCGTTGAATTGGTCATTGGCTCGATGCGTCCTGTTGACCGCGATAAACAGCAGGAGCGACTTCGAGAAACAATCGGACCGGAGCGGCCAAGAAAGACTGAAACGAACAGCGTTACGATTTCGACACAGTGCTTAGAAGTAGGTGCGGATTATGACTTCGACTTCCTCATCACCGAATGTGCGTCGCTTGATGCGCTGAGACAACGATTCGGAAGATTGAATCGTAAGGGGCGCGACATCGACGCCGAGGGGCTGATATTGATCAACGAGAAACAAGTTCAGGAAGAGGAAAAGCTTGATGATACAAAACTTGTTGATGCAATCTATGGCAACGCACTCTCGCGAACCTGGAATTGGCTTAACGAAGTTGCGGAAGAAGGTCGCGTAGATTTTGGTCTGGATGCATTTGCAAAATTGCTTGTAGATCGCGGCGAGAATGGCCGACCACCTTGTGAGTTGTTATCACCAGCAGCGAGCTTGAACTCTCCAGTGATGATGCCCGCATACGTTGACCTTTGGAGCCAAACGTCACCGAGACCAGAGGTCGACCCCGATGTGTCGTTGTTTATTCATGGCCCTCAAGAGGCGATGCACGATGTGCGAGTCTGCTGGAGAACCGATCTGGAAAATAATGAGTCAACTGAAGCTTGGATCGACATCGTGTCCATGTTGCCACCAACTTCTGCTGAATGCATGAGCGTTCCGATATCGAGGTTTCGCAAATGGGTTCTTAGTGAAAGTGAATTCGGTGAGACTCAATCAGACATGCTTGCAGCTCAAGAAAATACTGGGTCGCAGAAAAAGGGAAATAAGAAGGAACAAGATTCACTTCACTCGACGTTCATTATCTGGCGCGGAAATGAGAAATCGGTCAATGTAAATAGCGTGAAAAAACTCGGGCGATTGCGTCCCGGCGATACTTTGGTGTTGCCTGTTTCGGCAGGGGGATGGAGTGAGCTTGGACACGTTGTGGTCGAGGAGGGTGAAGTAGAAGTTGATATCGCAGAGGACGCATGGCGCGCGTCGAAAGATCGTGAAGTGATGCGGTTGTGTTCAGCGACGCGAAAGCTATATCCAGAAGGTGAGTCCGTCAATGACCTATTCGCTGCTGCGGCTGAAATTGACGAACCATTGCGAATTGAGCAGTGGCGGGAGTTGCTCATTCGTGTCAGCACCGAACTATCGGAATCAGATCCGGAACTGAGCAATCGTTTTGAACGACTAGCAGACCGAAAAACGGGTTTAGTCGTCGAGCGTTATCCCGACGGTTGCGGTGTGGTGTTGCTGAGCTGTCGACGCTTGGGGTCACACATTTGGTTCTTGCCACCTTTAGATGAAGGTGACGACGAACAATCACACATCAGCGGGCAAAGAGAATTGTCGTTGACTGAGCATACGCAAGATGTTGTGACATTCGCGAAACGATCATGTGAATTATTGTTGCCAGAAGAGTTGTTGGAATTGTTTGCGCTCGCTTCCGAGTTGCACGACTTGGGCAAAGCTGATGAGCGGTTCCAAGCGATGCTGCGGCGAACGAGCTGCACAGATGCATGGCTGCACTGGCAAAATGACGGCTCGCTGTTGGCGAAATCAGAGGGTAAGGCCTTGTCACGAAAGGACGCGAATGCCGCGCGTATACGAGCGGGATTGCCGAAGGGTTTTCGTCACGAAATGCTATCGTTGCAACTCGCTCAGCGGTGCGAACAACTGCCGTCAGATGATCTGCAACGCGACTTGGTTCTTCATTTGGTCGGCTCGCATCACAAGCACTGTCGTCCCTTAGCACCAGTCGTAGACGATCCATGTCCGCCGGACGTTCAAGTTGGTAATCTGTACATCAGCGGTGAAGATCGACAGCTCAATCTGTTACACGGCTTCGATTCAGGAATACCAGGGCGGTTTTGGAAGTTGACTCGACACTTCGGATGGTGGGCTTTGGCATATTTGGAATCAGTCCTTCGATTGGCGGATCAACAAGCAAGTGCATTGGCAGAATCGCGAACGAAAACAGAACCAGAAGCAGAGGGTAATTCGTAATGTCCCAATACGTTCGATCAACTAATGATCTGAAACCGCTTAAGCTGGAAGGTATTGATGGCAGCAATCCCGCTGGTTTCCTGGCCACTTTAGGCGTTCTGGGAACGATCTGCCGTGATGCAGCAAATAACCAATCGCAACTTTCGTGGCATGAAAAGGCAGGCGTTTGGAATCCCGTTTTTCATTCTGAATGCGAAAGTGTCGCCGAACTATCACACCTTTTGGCCCAAGTGCTGCGGTGTCCATTTTCGCCTGACGCCACCTCAGAGGTTCGGCGTGAACAACGACAAAAGGCGTTCGACACCAAGCGGACAGGATTGAAAAACTTGCAGGCCGAACTCAAGAAAAAAAAACTACGCGGCAAAGAACGTGACGCAGAATACGCGATCTCCGTTGCGCCAGTCGAAGCCGAGGTTGTCAAGCTGCGTTCAGATTGGCTTGCCGCCTTAAAAGCGTGTGTACCCTCTTCGGAACTCGCTCTTGGCAAACACCTCAATGCAGAGCAACCGGAATTGCGGGATGCGTTGCGTGACGCTGCAGAGATAGCAACCGTCGATTCGAGACAAACCGCTGATATGCTAGCGTCC
Organism: Pirellulaceae bacterium; assembly: GCA_041753315.1. GTDB lineage: Bacteria > Planctomycetota > Planctomycetia > Pirellulales > Pirellulaceae > Aureliella. The sequence goes on from JBGSUV010000142.1 coordinate 49,426, forward strand.
TTTGGATCTGATGTGTGTTTGAAACCGAAGAGCGACAAAATGGACCCCACGCCCTTTTGCTTTACTTCCGGTTCGGGAAATCAGTATTTTCTTGATACCGCGCGCCGCCTGAGTGAAAGAATTACTGCCGCCTTATTGGAAAAATCACTTTCAACAAATGAGCCAGCACAAGATGAGAAGCTTTCCATGCGATGGGATCCGAACGAAGATCGACGTTATGCTTTGATGTGGGAAAATCCAACTGCCAACGGCAACGAAGCCTTGACGAATTGGCCAATCAATCTTCTCGCGTATCACGGACTGCAACTGCTGCCGTCAGTGCCGACTGCGGCTGGGCTTAAGTCGGCAGGGTGGTCGAAGCACGAGCAAGAGAACTTCACTTGGCCCATTTGGACCGCTTTGCTAGGAATTGATTGCGTCCGAACAATCATGTTGCAAAATTCTCAGAGGCTGTTCCAGCATCAGTGTGAAGTTGCTGCCATCTTCCAGTCAACGCGATTACAAGTCGGCAATCCGCCCCTTCACAAGATCAATTTCTCACCCGCACGCAACGTGTATTAGGCATGCGCATCGATTGAATAGGAGTTATGTAGTCAATTGGTATTAAGAAAGTATCTGCATAGATTAGGGAAGAGCTGGTTCAGCGAGGGTTCGACGAGCCAATCCAAGTCCGTCTCTGGTCCGCCGAAACCATGGTAGCAAGAAAGCTCAAGGGTTTCGTTTTACGCCGCAGCGCACCAAAACAACAACTTCCGTCCGCAAGTTCATGGGGAGCCACAATCACATTCAAAGAACCGCAAACTGGACCGATAATGTTAGGTTACGGCAGTCATTTCGGCCTGGGCTTGTTTTCCCATCCACTCCAATGCGACGAAGAAACCAAGTAACGCGAACACTGAATAACTCACACGCGTCTTGCAATGGCATCGAAAACTCTGGGGCCGATCCAAGGTTGAATGGGGATGGATTGGATTGTCAGCCACATTCGCTAAACTGATCCAGTGTAGAGCAGTTGTCCTCAACTGCTTTAGTGTTCCTCACAGCATTCATTCAGACATTCCGATAAACCAAGGTAAGCTAATGGGCCGTTGTTGCCGGATTTGTGGAATGTCGAAGGCGAATGAGCAGTTCGGTGGAAAAGGGGCGCGGGCGGTGACCTGTCGTAGTTGCCGACAAATGCCCAAGGAAGAACTGCTGCGGATCGTGGTAACCGATGAGGTGTACGGCTTTCTCGATCAACGCAATATCTCTCCAAGAAATATCGCTCGACTCTGCGAACTCACCGAAATCAATGATCCGCCCTTTCAAACGTTGAGGAACATCGTGCTCGAAATCGCCACGGTGACTCCACGTAAACGAAGACGGTGGAAAATCTTGCCGGATAAACACCCAGATCTGTTCCAACGAATCGTTGAGTCCGAATTGTTCGATGACATCCTCGATGAACAGTTCGATCCGATGGAGTGTGAGGAAGAGTGACAAGGCTAGCGGTTGATGCTTTGTCACAGACTTATGAATCGAGGTCGAATAGTTGCGCCCGCGATAGCGTTGCGGGTGGCTGGCAGAGCGGACTGATCATGGAGGATTTGTCATGCGACTGGATCGGCTGGTACGTTCCGAGGCGAGGAGTCTGGTAGACGTGGACTTGTTCGGCCTGGACATAGACGACCCAATACTCGGGTATGTCATGCTCGGCGTATAGCCTGGCCTTTTCGCCTAAATCCTGTTGAGAGCTGGAATCGGAGAACTCGATCAATAACAGAACGTCCGAGTGCGTCGGACGAACTCGCTTGGCTGGCATCCTGCGAGACCATACGAGGTCTGGCTCAGGACGGTGGTCGCTGCAGTTGATGAACACTCCGACATGAATATCGGTATGACGCGCTTCAATGAGGCCGCGTTCAATTGAACGCGGAAAGGCAATGTGCCCCGGCGTCTTGTCCTCCTCCCCGTCGCTTCAATGAGGCCGCGTTCAATTGAACGCGGAAAGTGAGACGCGGCCGAGAAGCTGGTTGCTGTCGTGGTTGCTTCAATGAGGCCGCGTTCAATTGAACGCGGAAAGTTCTTTGAAGTCCACTATCGAGTGCGACGGCTAAGAGGCTTCAATGAGGCCGCGTTCAATTGAACGCGGAAAGCTCGACCTGGCCAGCGAAATGCGAGCGGCGCAGGTGCTTCAATGAGGCCGCGTTCAATTGAACGCGGAAAGGCGGTCGCTACGGACTGATCGACACGAACTACTGGCTTCAATGAGGCCGCGTTCAATTGAACGCGGAAAGATGTCCATTTGAGCATTCGTGGCCACAAACCAATTTGAGCATTCGTGGCCACAAACCTGACGCTTCAATGAGGCCGCGTTCAATTGAACGCGGAAAGTTGTTCGCTGATTTCGCAGACGCTCAAATATTCCGCCGCTTCAATGAGGCCGCGTTCAATTGAACGCGGAAAGACGAAAAGATGAACGCAAAGTTAATCACAACGCGAGCTTCAATGAGGCCGCGTTCAATTGAACGCGGAAAGGTCGACTCGGATTCGCAAAAGTTCAATCTTGTAGACATGCTTCAATGAGGCCGCGTTCAATTGAACGCGGAAAGAATCTCCGTACTGACCTGGATGCCGTAGCCCGATTCGCTTCAATGAGGCCGCGTTCAATTGAACGCGGAAAGGACAAGGGCAGCTATAAAACGTCGGCTATCATCCTTGCTTCAATGAGGCCGCGTTCAATTGAACGCGGAAAGCCGGTATCGAGTAAGAAGGTTTTGAATTGAACATCACGCTTCAATGAGGCCGCGTTCAATTGAACGCGGAAAGCCCACCAACGCAGAAAGAGAAAACGAAGGGCGAGACGCTTCAATGAGGCCGCGTTCAATTGAACGCGGAAAGTGGTTGAATGCCGTGGTCATTGCTTTCAAACCATAGCTTCAATGAGGCCGCGTTCAATTGAACGCGGAAAGATCCTTTCCGCGTATAAAGCATCTTCTCTTTCGAGCGCTTCAATGAGGCCGCGTTCAATTGAACGCGGAAAGGACACAACGCAGGTGGCCGCAAAGCTAACCAAGATCGCTTCAATGAGGCCGCGTTCAATTGAACGCGGAAAGGCAGCGTACTCGACCGCTTCGAAGTTGAACGACACGCTTCAATGAGGCCGCGTTCAATTGAACGCGGAAAGTGCGGTACTGCGGACACCGCTATCGTGCCGACTACGAGCTTCAATGAGGCCGCGTTCAATTGAACGCGGAAAGGTAGCTTGTTGTTCGGCACATGCGATCAATCCAGTCGCTTCAATGAGGCCGCGTTCAATTGAACGCGGAAAGCACCTCCGGGAACGCATCGTGAACAACTTGATCAAGGGCTTCAATGAGGCCGCGTTCAATTGAACGCGGAAAGGCGCAGCAGTTGTACCAGGGAGCGGATATCCGTGTTGCTTCAATGAGGCCGCGTTCAATTGAACGCGGAAAGCGAACGGCGCAAGGCCAATCTTGATCCATGGCCCGACGGCTTCAATGAGGCCGCGTTCAATTGAACGCGGAAAGCATGATCTCATCCGACAGTACGTCCAATTCCTTTTCGCTTCAATGAGGCCGCGTTCAATTGAACGCGGAAAGCGTAGCGGCTGATCCCGATTCAGCCGACGGCGTCTTGCTTCAATGAGGCCGCGTTCAATTGAACGCGGAAAGCGCGCCGTCAACCGACAATCGTCCCGCCTTCACGTTGCTTCAATGAGGCCGCGTTCAATTGAACGCGGAAAGATGGCAGACGTACCGCAAGCTTTCACTGTGGCTGGAAGCTTCAATGAGGCCGCGTTCAATTGAACGCGGAAAGATCGACACCGTCTATCGCTGCCCATGCTGCGGATGCAGCTTCAATGAGGCCGCGTTCAATTGAACGCGGAAAGAATGGTGGCTTGTGGTGAGGGACCATTACCACAAGAGCTTCAATGAGGCCGCGTTCAATTGAACGCGGAAAGATGGATTGAAGGGGAGATTTTAGGCCGAGTTAGCTGCTTCAATGAGGCCGCGTTCAATTGAACGCGGAAAGGCCTTCGCATTTCGCTGGTTGAGCGATGGGAACAATTGGCTTCAATGAGGCCGCGTTCAATTGAACGCGGAAAGTTCGCTTGCCACAACACGGTTTCCAGGAACTGCGCCGCTTCAATGAGGCCGCGTTCAATTGAACGCGGAAAGAGATCGACGGTTCGGGGTTGTCCGGATCGAATACGCGGCTTCAATGAGGCCGCGTTCAATTGAACGCGGAAAGTCAGCGGACAGCCAAGCAACGACGAGCGTACCAATGGCTTCAATGAGGCCGCGTTCAATTGAACGCGGAAAGGGCGGTGCTCGCAAGTGACTATAGACAAACGATTTACGATGAGCAATGCGAGCACCTGGCTCGTTCGACCTGACTTGCTTGATTCTGCCAACGGAATCCTCCCAGTAAAAACGCTATTTGCCTTAGAAAACGTGACTTGCGAGCACCCGCCGGGGGTTTCTCGGTGCCTGGCCGCTCGCACAAGAATTTCAGACTTCAGCGCCTGGTCAACGTGTTACAAATACCGGGTAATCACGAAGCTCTCCCAATAATACTCGCGCCAATAACCGCGTCTGCAATTCTAACAAACGACGGTAACTGACACGATAGCCAAATAGCGGATGCGTGACCAATTGATCCATCCGCTGTTCATATGAACGGAAAAAGCCCTTGCGACCCGCCGGTGTTAAGGCAACCGATTCTCCCACCCGTATGAAATCAGTTGGCGTTACCATCCGTTGATTAATCGCACTCAGCACCGCCGAATCAACCACCAACGGTCGAAACGGTTCCATCAAATCAAGCGCCAGGGCAGGGCGGCCAAATCGAGGTTGATGGTAAAAGCCAAGATACGGATCCAAGCCAACCGCCGCCGCTGCAATCGTCAAATCCTTCGCCAACAAACTATACCCCAGCGATAACAACGCATTGACCGGATCACGTGGTGGACGACGATTGCGATGCCGAAATGCAAATGTAAACGGACTTCCCGTTTCCAACCGTTCGCTGGCCGCTTCTCCAACTTTCAACATTCCCGAAAAATGCTGAAAATAAACGCGTGCCGCCAGACCCTCAAAGCCTAAGAGCGCTGCCAAGTCCTCGGCACGCTCAGCATCAAACGAAATCGACTTGAGAAACCGCAGCGCCTCGGCGGGAGGCTCCACATGATTCCGCATTAACAACGTCCGCTGGTTGCGAATCTTGCCCACTACCAACTGCCGGGCCAGCGCCAGACAGAAACTCGACCGATCCGCCTGCCGAAACTGCTCGCGCCGCCACATGATATTTTTCAAGCCAACCGGTTGGGTCATCCCATGAAACCAGCCTCCAAAGCTGAAGTAAATCAACGGAATCTCCGCCGCCAATAACGCTTGCACCGCCTGCGTGGAAACTTGAACATTGCCAAACAAATTGACCTGATTGATCTCGTTCAAACGCACCTCTTGAACGAGCTTGGCCTTGTCCTTCACCTTCAAAACCTGATCCGATATGCCTACTGAATAGCCTTGCGTATTCAAATACAGCGGTCGCTTCTCGTCACGCGGTGTAATGAGTTGACGGATGGCTATACTCGATTCACCCATTTCAACGCGTCGCACACCGAACTGCGGGCCAATGTCAAAGAGCAATGGCTGAACCGCCCCAACGTCGCTGCGAGCATCGGTCTGGGCACAACGCGTTGTTTCATCAGGCAAGCAAATCGTAACCAGAGAACAACGCGGACACTTGGGGCTGTCGACCAATGGCGGTGGCAGCGTTTGAGAATCAATGGTCTGCAGCGCTGCGGTGATCGCTGCCGTCGTCGTTTGAATCAGTTCGTCATCAATGGCAATTCGCACTCGTTGCCGCGTCTCCCAGAAGAACAAAATGCCTTCAGTGCAACGATAGCCGTTCTCTCGCAATACGAGCGCTTGCACACATAATTGCACGCGCTCAGGATCCCAGGCGCCAAGCGTCCCGTCTTCAAGCTTCTTAGGCGAGCCGCGTTTGTAGTCGATGGGCGTTGCCTGTTCCCCATCCGCTTCGACCAAATCCAACTTTGCTATAATCCCATACCGTTCGCTCGATAACGTCACGCTCCGCGCGTGAATCACATCGCGCTCAGTTGCCACACCGGCGGCGGCAGGAAGAGGATCACTTTTTGCATCCACGCGTTGGTGTCTTACCGACCCCTCTACGGTATCCGCATTGTGGGCAAACAAGCCTTCGACATACTCGAGGTAAAACAGCCGCGGGCAATAGACGAATTCGTTAATCATCCGAGCTGGCAATAACTGTTCTTCGCGGTCCATCGCGTCAGCTTCTGGACGCGCGGTTATCATGAGTCGATACCATTTAGAGGATTAAACAGGGTGAGTCGATGTTGATGTAAGGCTGCCCCAAGGACTCAATGACCCGTTCACCGCGACCGTCGCTTGGCCCCAGATTCACGAAGAGGACTTGGTCTTCTCCTTCATGGATCACTTGCTTTAATTCGTTCTTCAACGTGATTAGCTCCGTGGCGGACAATTGGCATTCGAACACCGAGTACTGCAGATGGTCGCCCCAGTTGCGCATCGTTTTAAAGACGCGTTTCAGCCGCTTGGGCTCGCAGATATCGTAAGTGATGATGTACGAATGACGCATGCACGTGTACCTGAGCGAATGAATGGCGGCGACTTCTAGCATAGTTGGCGACACGTCCCTCGACTGCATCCGTGCACTGAGTTGCTCAAGAAAAAGCAAAATGCTGGGGGGAGACGCGCGATGTTACAGGACGCGCATCGGTTGGGGTGGGGTGATTCGAGTTGGCTAGCGGGGGGAAGGGTGCGGGGGCGACTCTCGGCGAGAGTCCGGAGCGAGAAGAAGGTGACTCTCGGCGAGAGTCACCTACTTGGTCTACCAATTTTTCAAAGAGCACGATTGAAGTCCGGACGGCATGATCTCGACAACGTTATCAGTATACCGAACTAACGAGGAGCTAACTGATAAGAGGGGAAAAAGAACGTGCGCGTCGATTGTTAAGCAGAACGTCGCGGCTATCGGGGACAACTGCTAAGCCCCTGCCCGGCGGGCACTACTCCAATCATGCGGAAGTTGCGCTGCGATTTGCGAAGAGTGGGAAATTTGGAGATATTCAAATCAAGTTGACTTGGGTTGAAATTTGCCTTCGCGAATTTGCTTCAACAAATCGTCTACACCGATCGTATTGGCCCAATGTTCTAAATAAGTGTTGTCGATGATGTCCCGAGAGACTAACAATATTCCTGCGGAATCGGTAAGCTGACGATCTGAGGGGCTGATCATGTACCAACGCAGCTTATGCAAGACAATGTCCTCCGGCGTCGCGAGAAATGCAGTTTGACCTAAGATAGTGACGCGACGGCGGCGCTCGAAGCGTTTCAGTTCATAAGCGTCACCGGCCAGCCGAAAAAAGTCGACTTTGAGTGCCGAGCGGTTATCGAGTGCATTGAACTGGTAAGGGGGCTTTAGGGCAGAGCGAACACTAATCTCCTGGATGAAAAAGTCGCCATCAAAAATAGTCACGATTCGGTCAATATCGGCATCACCGTATTCGATGACGAAATCGATATCATGGGTTGATCGCGGGATACCCCAATAGTTGCTTGCCATCGAACCAACCAGCATGTATTCAACCGACAATTGATTCAAGCGTTGCAAGCAATCTACCAGCAATTCCTGTTCAGTCATTGCGTATCCCAGCGTTGACTTGAGACGTGTACGCCAAGCGTATTCGTTGATGGAGCTGTTCTTCGACAAAGGCCTTGTCTGCCTCCGGGTAGCGTCCGCGAATGCCGTCGCGCGCAATTTCACAAGACAATTCGTGCAACTCGAGACCGATCAGTAATCGCTTTTCGCCACTCATCTGACGATACTTTTCGATTTGATTCTGTGTAAATGTTGCAGGCGTCATCGGTGAGCTTAAAGAATGCGTTAGTGAATGGCTCGATGAAGTCAGCCAAACGAAGGCTGCAGTACCGCAGGAGACAATGTAGAACAACGGTCCCCAATTATTTTGGTTCCAGTTTAAGGTAACGATACCAAGGAATAAAACAATTGGGGACAATTGTTCTGCACATAGCCGGGAGGGGAGGTTGCGCGGCCTCAGACGCAACACAACCGCTGGCAAGGCATCGCACGTCCTGCTTAGGTCTCGGGTTCTGGAGCAGCTTGCAATGCGGAGCGTAGTTGGACGAGTAAGATGCCGTAGTTGACCAGCATGCGTATGGCTACCACTAAAAGTACAATTGCCAGTGGTACAACCACAAGGCTTCCGACGAATAATACGAATAGGTAGCCGAGGTGTAGAAAGAACATCGCGCCGAAAAAGCTTAGTACAAATACAATCGGTATGAAGGTCGCCAAGGTAGTTGTGATGAAGGTCCCTTTGACCAAGGATGCCATTACACGATCGGAAGCGATCGTCAATTCCGGCCTGTGAATATGTCCTGCCAAAGCTCGTAAATAAATGGTGAAGGTCATCGCAGCAAGGAGTTGCCCGAGCACCAGCAGGAGAAACAAAAAAGTGCCCATCGCCGGGTTGCGTGGAACTTCGCTGCTAAAACCAAGTGCCACTAAAATGACCGACACTTGAATTGCCGTGGAAACTAACAACGATTTGCTGGGAATGATCTGCCCCATCCAACAGAGCACGCGACCGATACTGTCGATCATCAATGCAACTGCCAAGCAGCAGCAGATTGTCCACCACACATTGATCTCCAGTGAATGTGCCAATAGCGCGACAAATGGTGTGGCCAGCAATACCCACATGGCCCAGTACTTAAGTCGCAGTCCATATGCGACTTGCAACCAACGACTGTTTGTAATGTGAGTGTGCATGGTGGTGGTTCTTTGACGAGAGACATTAGTGCTGATCTTGAGTAATCTGTTCTTTGCGCTCTAACGGCCTCATTCCGCAGGGATTCAAGCGAAAAGCTCGCATTCAAGTGGTTGAGTACGCTCCGCGCTGGGCCTCAGCGATGCCGTGGCGACCTGCTTAATAACCGCTTTCATTCAGCGATTGTAACGACCTTATCCCCCCACAATCAGCAGCGGAACGGTGACCTGGGAAAGTTGGGGGGCCGATGTTATTCTTACGTCTCCGGTTCGCTCGGACTCTGTTTCGATTCACACTTTGAACGTTAAGTATTGGTATGCCTGCTATTGACTCGTTTCTCGGAAAAATCCACCAAGGAGATTGCTTGGAGGGACTGCGCGGTATGCCGGATGAATGCGTCGACTTGGCCTTTGCCGATCCGCCTTTTAACATTGGCTACAAATATGACGAGTACGACGATCGACTCGACTCGGTGAGATACCTTGAATGGTCGGCCTTATGGATGCAAGAGATTAAGCGAGTGCTCAAAAAAACGGGGACGTTTTGGTTGGCGATTGGTGATGAGTACGCGGCGGAGCTCAAAGTCGAGGCAACAAAACTGGGCTTTCACACGCGGAATTGGGTCATATGGTATTACACGTTTGGCGTTCATTGCAAAGCCAAGTTCACTCGTTCGCATGCGCATCTGTTCTACTTCGTAAAGGATCCAGAGACATTTACGTTTAACGTTGATGCCATTGCGGTTCCCTCCGCGCGGCAATTGGTGTACAGCGATAAACGCGCTAATCCGAAAGGACGCATACCGGATGATACATGGATCTTGCGTCCCCAGGATTGCGATGGCTTCTTGTCCGAAGAGGATACTTGGTATTTTCCGCGCGTGGCCGGCACGTTCAAAGAGCGCGCCGGCTTCCATGGTTGTCAGATGCCAGAACAATTGCTTGGACGGATCGTTCGCGCTTGTTCGCTCGAAGGTGATCTAGTTATCGACCCGTTTTCTGGTAGTTCGACAACATTGACTGTTGCCAAAAAGCTTGGCCGGAATTATTTCGGTTTTGAATTGTCGAAGGAGTATGTCAAGCTTGGTACCCAGCGTTTAGAGGCTGCCCAAGTGGGAGATCGGCTCGAAGGTGGAGAGGAGCCAAAAGTCTCCGCGCCGTCCACGGCTACGGCCAAAAACCTTCAGTCAACCAGGAAGAAACGCAAGGCTGCGAAGAAACAAGGAATAGTTTTGAAAGCTCAATTGCCGCTGGATTACGGCGATGCTTCGACATAGCCTAAGCCTTTGATGCTGCAAGGATCAATTGCGCAAACAAACATCTGGACTTGATGATTAAATGGGCAGCGACGATAGAAGCTCCGCTTTGGGCTTTGACCAGTGGATGCAGCGAGTCGTGGCGTCCGCCGGGACAAGCCCGGAGCGGAGGCCCCCCCGAGGACAAGCTTTTATTCTTGATGCAGCCGCTGTAGCCGCCAGTTGTTCGCTCCGACCGGGACGAGCCCGGCGGAAGCGAATTTTAATTGCCCTAAGCCCTAAGCCCTAAGCCCTAAGCCCTAAGCCCTAAGCCCTAAGCCCTAAGCCCTAAGCACTAAGCACTAAGAACTAAGCACTAAGCACTAAGCACTAAGAACTAAGAACTAAGAACTAAGAACTAAGAACTAAGAACTAAGAACTTACCGCTTACCGCTTACCGCTTACCGCTTACCGCTTACCGCTTACAGCTTACAGCTTACCGCTTACCACTTACCACTTACCACTTACCACTTACCGCTTACCGCTTACAACTTACTGGCTGAGGGTTTGAAGAGCTTGCGCCCGATGGCTGGGTTGAAGGAGGTCCACTCGCTGTCGGAGTTGCGGTCGGATTCGATGAGCTCGGAAGCTTGATTGACTTTGGCATCCATGTCGTCAATATAGGCCAGCACGATGGCTTCGATGGTCATCGGGATCTTTGGGCTGCCATGCTCGAGCTGGCCGTGATGGCTGGCGATCATGTGTTGCAAACGCCACAAGAGATGCTCGGGCAAGGCTTGTCCGGTCTCTTTTTCAATGCGTGCAGCGCGGCGATCCAGTTCGACGATGCCTTGCACCAGGTGACCGAGAAGCTGGCCTGGATCGGAGTACGATAGCTCGCCATCGAAGCAGAGTTCTTCCAGTTTGCCGAGATCGTGGAGGAAGACACCGACGAGCAGCATTTCGCGATCGAGTTGCGGGTAATGCGGTGCGACGGCATCCGCAATCCGGAGTAGATCCAGCACGTGCCGGAGCAGACCGCCTTCATAAGCATGGTGCGTTTTAATTCCCGCAGGGGCTCGACGCAACTTGTCCATCAAACGTTCGTCGGACAGATACGACGCAACAATGCGTTTGAGGTGGGGGTTGGTGACGCTGCCCAACTTGGCCTTCAATTCGTCGACCAATTGCATGGCTTCGACTGGACTGGTCTTGGCAAAATCTTCGACGTTCACTTTGGCGGCTGGGACGGTCTCAAAATCCTGGACGATGATCTGCAGCGTGCCATTGTGGAGCTGGGTGGTCCCCACAACTCTCAGGTAGTCCCCCTTTTGAAATGTTTCGTATTCGGACTGGCCCGAGTTCCAGCGTAGTCCACTGATTTGCCCAGAACGATCCATCAATTGAAGAAGCAGGTAGTCGTTTCCTTGGCGATTCGCACGCACTTGTTTGTCAATTGCCCTATAGATCTCGTCAACGGAATCACGAGCTTGCAAATCTGCGATAAACTGACGATGCATGGAGAGCCTAACTTGGATCGAGTCGAACATGAAAAAGTGGTTTCGGTAGATTCTAACGGTTGTAGCGTCAGAAGTTCAGCCCTGGCGGTTTAAAGTCGAAGTTCGAGACTTTGGTCAATTTGTCGTAAGAATTTTGGCTGGACGTGCATCTATGGAACAGCCTTGAGCAATTTCCTGATTACTGAGTGACGCTCCATTAGAAGGAGAGTCATGGCGTGTTGGTGTCAATCGACGTACTGTTGCATTTTTCGTAAGGGCCTTGTTCCGTGAAAAATTGGATGAATCGACTTTTCTGGGCAATTTGCCGCCTACTCCTGAGCTTTCGATACCAGACGACTGTCAGCGGACTTGAACAACTGAAGACACTTACCGGGCCAACGCTGGTGTTACCCAATCACCCAGCGTACATCGACCCGCCACTGATCTCGAGTCACATTCGGTTGCATAAGCCATTGCGTCCGCTGGTCTTTTCCGGAACCTATCGCATGCCTGGCGTACGTCCGCTGATGAGTTTGGTGGATGCCTTCGAGGTCCCCGACATGTCGGCGCATAGCCGCGATGCGCAGGCTAAAGTGCTGGCTATGATCGACTCGGTGGTTGAGCGATTGAACGCAGGCGATTGCATGTTGATCTATCCTTCCGGCCGATTGCAGCGCGGCAATCAAGAAGTTGTAGGAGCTGCGCGGGCGGTACACGAGATCGTGGCACGCTGTCCGCAAGTCAACGTCGTCTTGGTGCGCACGCGTGGGGTCTGGGGGAGCATGTTCAGTTGCGCCGAAACCGGTGCACCTCCCAAACTTGGTGGTCGAGTGCGCAGTGCAATTGGTTGGGTATGTGCAAGCTTATTCTTTTTCTTACCAAGACGCCCGGTGACCATGGTGGTTGAAGTGATCAACCGCAGCGACCTGCCACTCGATAGTCGAGAAGAGTTCAATTCATTCTTGGAGCGTTGGTACAACGCCGATGGTGGCCAAGAGCCGCTGTTTGTTCGCTACCATCATTTCATGGGGCCAACCGAAGGAAAGTATGGCACTGGCCCCACTGCAACGGAAATCGATCTGGTAAAGATTAAGCCTAAGACGATTCACCTGGTGAATGAGTTGGTGCAATCGCATCTCGGTCGCCACTTAAATGCCGACGAGTTGGGGCCTGAAACGAAGCTGGAAGCAATTGGACTCGATAGTCTCGATCGAATGGATTTGGCGCTGAAGATTGAACAACAGTTTGGTTTTCGCAGCAATTCAATCTCCGCTAACTTGGGTGGGCTTTGGGCCCTGGCCGATGGTCAGCTTGATCCAGCAGACGATACGATTGCATTGGCACCACCGGCATGGTTGGACGAGCAAGCGAAGCTGACAACGGAGAGTTCGGGTGAAAGACCGTCTGTTTTGGCGGAGACAATTGCTGAAGCCTTTGTGCGTCGAGTGCTGAAGCAACCGAACCGAGTGGCTGCGGCGGATGCCGTGTCGGGAGTCTTAACCTATCGTCGGATGTACGTGGCGGCCAAGTTGATGTCGTTGCGTTTCGCGAAGTTGAAGGAGTCGCATGTCGGGCTCATGTTGCCTGCTTCGGTAGCCGCGGATATCGCTTTTTTTGCACTGCAACTTGCGGGCAAAACACCGGTAATGATGAACTGGACGACCGGTCCTGCCAACTTGGCCCACGGTGCGGCTCATACTGGGACCAAACATGTGGTCACCTCGCGGAAAATGATTGATCGGTTGGGCATCGAGGTTCCTGGTACCGAGTATGTCTACTTGGAAGACATCAAGTCGGGGATCAAGAAAATGGAGGCGATTTTCGGCCTGCTAGAAACCTACGTATTCCCATCGCGGTTGTTAAAGCGACTTCCGGTGCAACAGCCCGATGAACCGGCTGTGTTCCTATTCACTTCGGGATCGGAGAATGTGCCTAAGACCGTTCCACTCACTCATCGGAATCTGATCGTCAATATCGGTGATGGACTCGACGTATTACAAGTCGATGGACATGATTCATTGTTGGGGTTCCTGCCGCCGTTTCACAGCTTTGGAATGACAGGCAACCTGTTGTTGGCCCACTTGGCTGGTATTCCATGCGTGCGTTATGCAGATCCAACCGATGCGGCAGGCCTTGCTCGCACGATCGCCGCTTATCAGCCCACCATGTTGTTCACGACACCGACGTTTTTGGGATACATTCTGTCGGCTTGCCGAGGAGAAGAGCTAAAGAGTCTGCGTAAAATCATCACGGGAGCTGAAAAATGTCCCGAAGCCGTCTTCCGCCAGTGCGCAGAACTGGCACCGCAGGCAACCATTCTGGAAGGATATGGTATTACCGAATGTTCACCCGTCGTCTCAGCCAACCGCATCGGTAATACCAAGTTGGGAACTGTGGGGAAACCGGTGAAGAGTGTCGAAGTTTGTATCGTCGACATGGATACCGATGGACTGGTCGAGCAGGGTGGGACGGGGATGTTGTTGGTCAAAGGGCCATCGATTTTTAACGGCTATTTTAATCACGCCGGTGATTCGCCTTTTGTTGAACGCGATGGAACGCATTGGTACAAAACGGGTGACCTGGTGGCTATGGATGAAGATGGCTTCTTACATTTCAAGGGGCGGCTCAAGCGATTCTTAAAAGCGGGTGGTGAAATGATTTCGTTGCCAGCGCTCGAGGAACCGTTTGCCCGGGCCTACCCACCGGATGAGCAAGGCCCACGCGTCGCCGTCGAAGGTGTAGAAACGGAAGATGGCAGGCACATCGTGTTGTTCACCCGAGAAGAGTTGACATTGCGCCAGGCAGGCGAATTGTTGTTGAATGCCGGACTTCGAGGTGTCATGCGGTTGGATGAGGTGCGACGAGTTGAAGCGATTCCCGTGTTGGGGACTGGAAAGACGGACTACAAGGAGTTGAGAAAGCAAGTAGAAGCAGCCATCAAACTAGAAGCTAAGGGCTAAGGTCAATGATCGATTTGATCAATATTTCGAAATCGTTCAACAAATCGCCAGTATTGCAGCCGATGTCGCTGTCGATCGAAACGGGTAAGACAGCTGTGCTGATTGGCCCGAGCGGTTGTGGCAAATCGACCCTGTTGCGAGTGTTGATCGGCTTGATCCCAACGGATACTGGCGAAGTGCGGATTGGTGGTGAGCTGATGACCCCAACTAACGTACTCAAGATGCGGCATGCAATGGGCTACGTGCTCCAGGATGGCGGACTGTTTCCGCACTTGACTGTTGTGCAGAATGTTACCTTGGTGGCCAAGCACTTGAAGGTAATGACGGCCGAGCAGATGACCGACCGTGTGGAACAGTTGGCGGAGTTGACGAAACTGCCGCGGGAAACGCTGACGCGATTTCCCAGTCAGATATCAGGCGGTCAACGGCAGCGGGTGGCGATGATGCGAGCGCTGATGTTGGACCCTCCGATCCTCTTGTTGGATGAACCGATGGGTGCGCTCGATCCGGTGGTGCGCTATGACCTGCAAGAGGACTTAAAGCAGATTTTTCAGCAGTTGAAAAAAACAGTTGTGTTGGTGACACATGATATGGGGGAAGCAGGCTTCTTTGGTGAGGATGTCATGTTGATGCATGGCGGGCGGATCGTACAACGCGGTGCGCTGAGGGATTTCTTGGATAATCCCGCGGCGGATTTTGTTAGTCGATTCATGTCGGCTCAACGCCCGTTGGTTCGGTAGAACTCTAAGCCTTCGATGCATGACTACAAAGCTCTTTCATCATCATTTAACCAGTGGATAAGCCCAAGTGAGGCAGGAGCCTCGCTCGCCTCGCTCTCCCAACTGTATATTCTATTGGTCAAATCACAATGAAAGATATTTAGAGCGGAGGCCTAACTCTCACGAAAAGTCGATGCCCAAAAGAGACGGTAATAAATGGGGGTTAAAAATAAAATGCAAATTCATGAGATCGAAGTCGGCCACCAGCGAGCTTGTGATTGCACCGCAACGTCTGTTCACCGCAGATGCGCAATTTCGGTCAGCTCAACTCAGTGACTGATCGTCGTGCTCGTGTCCTCTTCATTTTTAACCCCGATTTATAACCCTTCCCTCCACTTCGTCTGCTGATGGCGTGGTGAGCAAGGCTCTGCCCTTGATCCATGCTGCAACTTGACTCCACCGCTCTAAACACTTTGTGACGCGCTCTCGGGAGGGCGACGCTCCGGCGGAGCCT
>JBGSUV010000143.1:0-75052 GCA_041753315.1 Pirellulaceae bacterium
CGCTATCAGCGAACGTACTTGTTCAGCCAGGGAAATCGGTTCAAGCAGCGAAGCATTCATCATGCCCCGCAATTAGAATATTTCGCCTCCCGTCGCTAGATCGCTATACTACTCCCCACACCTTCGGCGAATGTTTACAGCCGCGCGGACCGAAGGCTTGGCGGAACAGTTGCTTGCGACCAGAGGCCGACTTGGCCCCACGTTAGCAAGCAGCGTACTGCGGCTGTTGTTGAATCGAGCCGAAACCACCACGACGCTCTTGGATGCAATCGAGCAAGGTGCAATTCAATTCTCGGACCTACAACTGGATCAACGCCAGGCGATCGTTAACCATCCCGAACGCGCCATCGCTCGTCGTGCAGAAGAACTGATGAAAGTGCAAGGAGCCTTGGTCTCCAGCAATCGGCAGTCATTGGTGGATGAGTGGATGCCTGTCACGGATATGAAAGGAGAGCTGGAAAATGGGTTGGCCATGTACAAGAAACATTGCGCTCAATGCCACAAGCATGGAGAAATCGGTGTCGCCATTGGACCCAACCTCACAGGTATGGCAGTTCATCCCAAACACGAAATCTTGATGAATGTGCTCGATCCATCGCGTAGTGTGGAAAGCAACTTCAGAACCTACCAGATTCTCACGGTTGACGGAGCTGTCTACAACGGCATGCTTGCCGGCGAGTCGGCTAACGCAATTCGACTGATCGATACGCAAGGCAAAGAACAGCAAGTGCTTCGAGCCGACATTGAGGAAATGAAGTCATCAACCAAGTCGCTCATGCCCGAAGGCTTTGAAATCTCGATTTCAAAGCAGGAAATGGCTGATCTGTTGGCCTTCTTAAACAATCGCGGTCAATTCACGCCGCTGACGCTGTCGCCAGCAGCCACGCTGAGCGGCGCCAAAGGATTGCCGGGATTCCGCGGAAATCAAGGTGACAAATTCGAGCTGAAAACGTACGGGACTATCGAAATTGAAGGAGTTCCGTTCGAGATTCAGGATCCGCAGGGTGGACGCGTGGCAAACATCATTGCTCTGCAATCATCGGGAGGTCCAGGTGGACCGGGAGGTCGCGGTCGACTGCCAACCACCTTGCCATCGACTACCACACTGGCTTGCACCGGAGAAATTTCCGCAATCCACATGCTGGCCGCCGTTGCATCGTTCGGACCTGGAAATCGTGGTCCCGGAAATCGTGGCGCAGCCAATCGTGCCGCCAGCGTCATTGTGCGCTGTAAATTCGAGGATGGTACGCAGGAAGAATTCGAATTGATCAATGGTCAACATCTGGCTACTTATCGGGAGAAAGTCGATGTACCAGAGTCCAAGTTTGCGATTGACGCCGACGGTAAGCAAATCCGCTATTTGAAGGTTCCCGTCGAAAGCGATCAGCCAATGGTCAGTATCGAGTTCGTCAAAGGTCAGGACTTCTCAATTCCCCTGATTTTCGCCGTAACGGTCGAATCGTCAGACGACGGCGCTCATTAGGCGGCTTGTGAACCGATGGCTCCCCTCCTCCAACGCTCGTTCGATTGGCGGAGGGGCCAATGCTACTCTCGTCAATTACTTCTCTGTAACGACTTCTCTATAACTTCTTCTTTCTGAAAGGTTCCATCGTGATGCGTTTATCATCAGGCTCCATGCTCGCGTTTTTCACCGTGTTTTTGTTGACTAGTTACGCAGCAGTAGCGCAGCAGGAAGCGACCCAAGAGAAACCAAAGGCGGAGGGAGCGCAGCCGGCAACCGAGCCCGCTCAGGAAAATGCGGAGCGCCCCCGCCGGCGGGGTGGCTTTGGTGGACCCATTGAATTGAGCCCTGATGACGTAGCCGCGTACGAAGCGCCACCCGAGGGTTTTAAGACGGCGCGAGACGATGTACCACAGGGCAAATTGGAGATGATCGAATACGAATCGAAAACCGTTGGTACAACTCGCAAAACCCAAGTTTATACGCCACCCGGCTATACGACCGACAAGAAATATCCCGTGCTCTATTTGCTGCACGGCATCGGTGGTGACGAAACGGAATGGGTACGTTTTGCAAATCCAAATGTGCTATTTGATAACCTGATCGCTGAAGGCAAAGCCGTTCCGATGATTGTCGTCATGCCAAATGGCAGGGCGCAAAAGAACGATCGTGCCGAAGGAAATGTGATGCAAAGCGCCCCAGCCTTTGCAACGTTTGAGCGAGATTTACTCGACGATTTGATTCCTGCCATTGAGTCCAAGTACTCAGTAGATTCTAGTCGCGAAATGCGTGCGATTGCTGGGCTCTCGATGGGGGGTGGCCAGTCTTTCAATTTCGGACTCGGAAACCTCGACACGTTTGCCTGGATCGGCCCGTTTTCTGCCGCTCCGAATACCAAGCCCGCAGAAGAATTGATTCCGGATGTAGAAGAGGCTAAGTCCAAGATTAAGTTGTTGTGGATTTCGTGTGGCAATAAAGATGGACTGATTCGAATCAGCCAGAACATCCATCAATTCTTGAAAAAGAACGAAATCGAACATGTGTGGCACGTCGACGAGCACGGTCATGATCCGACTCACTGGAGCAATAGCCTCTACTGGTTCACGCAAAGCGTTTTCCAGGACAAGAAATAGTGCCGCAAGTGTGAACCTGGTCGATCCTTTCGTAGGTGGCCACAAATGCAAGTACGCTGTTGCGGGGTTTGGTTATAAATTGGTGGTTAAAAATTAAGAGAGCGAAGCCCAAGCTGCTATTGATCGTCTCTTGCGACTCGCAGAATCACTGTGTCATGGACTGCTTGGTGGGCTCGCACCTGTTTGTCTTGCCCGGAGGACTTTTCATTTTTAACCCTAATTTATAACCAAGATCCTGTTCGACTCTGAGATTCAAACCGAATCAGGGCTAGCATGAACATCACCGTCGTGGCTTGACTGGCAATTACATTCACGGGGCCCATGCATATCCACTGGACGCTTTCCCATAACGTGGCATCTACTGGTGCAATGTGATGTACGTACAGCGTGGCCAAGATGAGTCCCAGCAGGGAGACGAGCAGCGAAAAGTAGGAATAGTGGTCTAGCCAGACCCAACGGTAAGCAAACCAACTGCATACAACGCCACCGGCGGCTGCGAGCATTGCGCTCAAGAGCAATACGGTCCAGTCGCAATTCTCAACGGATTGGACGAAACAGGCTGCCATCGTCGTCGCAAAGACCAGATCTGCGATCGACCACTGTGAAGCTTGCGCGTGAGCGCTAGCAATTCCTGAAAAAAGGTGCTGACGGTCCAATCTGGCAATCAGCCAGCCTGACGACAACAATAGTGATGTTATCATCAGGGAGTCAGGGGGTGGCAGATCGGTAAGACGCAGCAGACTGGTGTGTATTAACCAAGTCGACGCAACGGCCACGATGGCTGCCAAAAAACTGCCGCGTCCAAAGCTCCCAATCGCGAATCCGACTAAGAAGACATACCCCCACAGCGCTCCAACCAAGGTGGGCTGAAACCACAACGGGGGCTGATAGCCCGCTATCACCAGGCAACTAACAAACGCGGCAGTCAACGAGCAGGCCGTCGACAACAACCAACGCGTTGAAAGTGAATCAACCGGGATCGCAACCGGGGATGGGGCGTCGACAAACAATCGAAGCTCGCTGGAACGTGGATTCACTGCGCACTGCCTACTTATGTGTTTTCATTTCTCTCTCAGAATAGTAGCCGTTTAACCTCTGATAGGAAGCCATTGTTTCACCGGAACCTGATCACATTTATTGATGGGCTCGTTGTTCGAGCTCAGAGTTGATTTAATCGGAACAATCGCTACCGGCGCGGCGAGCACCCAGGAGCCTACGTTATGAATCGAGAGCAACTGTTCTCACAAATCGAAGATAGTACACGGACGTGGGATGTGATCGTCATTGGCGGCGGTGCCACCGGCTTAGGGACCGCTTTAGAAGCGGCAACTCGCGGTTACCAAACATTGCTGGTGGACGGAGCCGACTTTGCGCAGGGAACGTCAAGTCGCTCGACCAAGTTGATCCATGGTGGGGTACGCTATCTGCGCCAAGGACAAGTTTCCATGGTCCGCCACTCGCTTCGCGAACGAGGGCGATTGTTTCAAAATGCGCCATCGATCGTACATCCCTTGAACTTCGTAATACCCACTTTTCGCACCGGTCGGCGCTGGTACTTCTACGCCGGCCTTAAAGCGTACGATTGGCTGGCCGGACGTTTGAATCCGGCTCCAACGCGATTATTAAATGCCCGACAAACTGCCGACCTGCTGCCCACGTTGGACGTCAGCCACTTGAAGGGTGGCGTGATGTATTGCGATGGACAATTTGATGACGCTGCGTTGGCAATCGCGATCGCTTCCACAGCAGCTCAACATGGCGCGACATTGGTAAATTACGCTCCCGTCGTTCGACTACTCAAAGAGGCCGACCGGTTGAGTGGAGTTGTAGTCAGGGATGTCGAAGGACACAAAGAATATGAAGTGCGAGGGAAAGTGGTAGTGAATGCCACGGGTGTGTTCGCGGGGTCGATCCTTGCGCTTGACCGCAACCATGACGCAGGTGGAACATCGCAGCCAAAGATCACTCCGAGTCAGGGAACACACATTGTCCTCTCGCGAGATTTCCTTCCGACAGATAATGCGATCATGATCCCCGACACCGACGACGGACGCATACTTTTCGCGATTCCATGGTTGGAGCACACGTTGATCGGCACCACGGACATACAGGTCTCCAAGGTCGAACTGGAACCGCATCCACAACCCGCCGAAGTTGACTATCTACTCGAACATGCGGGGCGATATCTCACCAAGAAGCCAGTGCGCTCGGATGTGCTGAGCAAGTTCGCCGGCCTGCGACCGCTTGTGGCACAGCCGGGTAAGTCAACGGCTCAATTGTCGCGAGAGCATTTGATTGACATATCGCCCAGTGGCTTGATCAGCGTTATTGGTGGTAAATGGACGACATATCGGCAAATGGGCGAAGAGGTGGTCGACATCGCCGCTCCGATGGCAGGTCTAGCGAATCGTCCATCGATCACGGCAGGCCTACATTTACAACCAGCTATCTATGAGACTTCACCGGACTCGACCGAACAACGACTGCACTCGGAGCTCATGCTCACTAACGGCCAGCTTGATCACGCGGTAAAGCACCAGTGGGCGCGGACGATTGACGATGTCTTGGCGCGGCGTTCGCGAGCGTTGTTTCTAAATGCTGAAGCAGCCAACAGCATTGCTCCTCTCGTTGCGCGACGCATGAGTAGCTTGTTGGGGAAAGATGAAGTCTGGGAGCAATCGCAAATCGCAGCCTTCCGTCAATTAGCAGAGCACTATTCGTAACGAGTCATTCGCCAAATTGCGTTTCGACCGGAGGCCTTTAATAGTTGGTAGCTCGGCAACGGTTCAGCGCACTGGCGGCTCTTCGTTTATACACTTGATTGTAACTGTGCGTTTCGATCACGGTGTGATCGACGACTGATAACTGGTTGTAGTTAGCGGCTGGCGCGACGGACGCCGGCGAGTCGGTAGCCGGGATAATTCTGCAATGCAATTTGCGAAGCTTGTTGGCTGGTCTGTGCTGGAACCATTACGGAGGTCGGTCGCCCGTAGACACCTTGTGCTGGAACCAATCCAACCTGCCAGATTTCGATGACGCCGGTCGCTGCAGCCAGCAAGTTTAGTTTCAGCATTTCAATTTGTTGTTGATGAGCACGATTTTGTTGATAGGCCATGGCCGTGGAGCGTACGAGAAAACTCTCTTGTTCGCGCAGTTCTTCGCTCTCCTTTTGTTCCAGCCAACGTTCCCAACCAGGTTCTAAAATTTTCAGTTCCTCGGGTGCAAACAAGAAGAAGGGAACACCGATCTCGTCACCGCTCGCCAACTCCATCAAGACACCGTCGAGCGTATAGCTCTTGCCCGCGTTCCCAAGTTTTCTTGCCCAATCTTCGAGCTCCTTCTCGTTTTCGATTTTTGCCTTCTCCAGATGCGAAACCGATTTGAGAATGACTCGCTGATGCAATGGATCCATCTCAGCAAACTTGACGCCGTTGATCTGAGTATGTCCCATTTTGCGTTGCACCAGGACCTCTTTCCGGCCGTATGCCAACACACGACCTTCGACCTTCATCCCATCTTTCGAAGTCCACGTTTGCATTTCATCTGCCGACTTTTCCAGCTTATCAACCGATTCCTTTGAACGCACATATTCTTGATCTTCTTCCGAGAGTTCCTTGAGCTCGATCGCCACCAATTCGCCGGACGGGCGTTTGAGGACCACCAGTGTTTCACTATGTGCAATTGCTTCCGCTTCGATCTCAAATTTGCCCATCAGGCTCGTCCAAACTCGGGTATCCGCTGCGGCCGTAATGGAATGGCAAACGCAAAAGGCAAGCGTGACGAGAGCGGTCGGAAATCGGCTCATGGATCGCATAGTGAGATTCTCCTGGATAGTGAGAGCTTGAAACCACCACAATATTGTATTGTCGCGTCTTCTGAGCATTTTTTCCACACCGCCTGTCACTCCCACTGGGAAGGTCGCGAGGAATGCGAGCGAGTGGGAGCAGAGGGGACGCAACTGGACAGCTTGAGTGACATTTCAATCCACAGTGGCTCCGGTGGTGAGGTTGCCCAGGGGGTGGTATGCTAGACGGACGCATGGCCGGCGCCAAACCTTGGCCGGTCACCGAAGAAGTCTCAGCAAGAGGATGGCTCGATGAAGATTGCGGTGGTCAAAGAACGCTTTCCTGGTGAACGACGCGTTGCCTTGACGCCTGCCAACGTTCCACAATTGGCCAAGGCAGGGATGGAGACGTGGGTGGAAGCAGGTGCAGGAGTCGAGGCGGGTTTTCCCGACCAACAGTTTATCGACAAGGGAGCCAAGATCGTTGCCGGTCGGAGCGAAGCGATGCAGGCAGACATCGTGCTGCAAGTCCGCTCGGCCGGAATGGACGTAAATGACGGCGAAGAGACTCGAACGCTGGCAAGAACGGGTCAATTGATCATCGGTTCCTGCGATCCACTTGGAAAACCTCAAGCGATTACTCCATGGGCCAGTACGGGTGCAACGCTTTTCGCGTTAGAACTCATACCGCGAATCACCCGTGCCCAGAGCATGGATGTGCTTTCTTCTCAAGCTACCATTGCTGGTTATCGCGCCGTGTTGGTGGCAGCCACCGAACTCCCCAAAATGTTTCCCATGATGATGACCGCTGCTGGTACCTTGGCGGCGGTCAAAGTGTTTGTCATTGGAGCGGGTGTCGCTGGCCTGCAAGCGATTGCAACCGCCAGAAAACTCGGAGCCATCGTTTCGGCGTATGACGTTCGTCCCGCTTGTCGAGAACAGGTGGAGAGTTTGGGTGGTAAATTCGTCGAACTCGAAATCGACGCCGGCGGCTCGGAGGATAAGGGTGGCTATGCAAAAGCGATGGATGAAGAATTCTACCGGAAGCAACGCGCGTTATTGGCCAGCGTCGTAGCCCAGAGCGATGTTGTCATCACGACGGCCGCCATCCCAGGTCGACCATCTCCACTATTAGTCACCGCCGATGCCGTGCGTGGCATGCTGCCTGGTGGTGTCATCATCGACTTGGCCGCTGAACGAGGTGGAAACTGTGAACTTAGCAAACCGGATGAACGCGTGCTCGAACAAGGAGTTACGATCCTTGGTCCTACCAATCTAGCCACCGAAATTCCATTTCATGCGAGCCAGATGTTCGGCAACAATGTCGTCAAGTTTTTGCTAAATATGGTCAAAGCTGGCGAACTCAAACTCAATCTCGAAGATGAAATTATTCGAGACACCATGGTTACGCATCAAGGTGAAGTTGCGAACGAGCGCGTTCGCGGCTTACTTAACAAGTAGCAGCCAACTCAAGTAACAGCCAACTCATGTAACGGCGAATATTGGAAACACACATGTCAACTACAACCCTGATTCGAGGCGTGCCTGCGGTGTTCGCCATCTTCGTTGCGTTAGTATTTGTTTCATGCTGGGACGAAACAAGTTTGTCGGCTCAGCCACCACCTTCAAATGCTACGGATCGATCCACGCAAACTGATACACCCGTTGAACAGAGCGATGCGACGATCACGGCCAAGGGTGCGACCGATGCCGACCTATCGACTGAAACGGATGCTTCTAACTCAATCGATACCTCGGCCGGTTGGAATCAAGAGCAACGGACGACGCGCGCTGCAATGCTTATCGGCAGTTTCACAGTATTTTTGTTGGCAGTGTTTGTTGGTTTTGAGATCATTACCAAAGTTCCCCCAACGTTGCACACTCCGCTGATGTCAGGTTCCAACGCGATTAGTGGAATCACGATTGTCGGAGCCATTTTGACCGCTGGCCATGCCCTGGGTGGGTTTGGATCGTTTCTCGGAATGTTGGCAGTGATCTTGGCGACGATCAACGTGGTTGGTGGATTTTTGGTAACTCACCGCATGCTGATGATGTTTAAGAAACGCTAGAACTTGTTTTAATTGAATTTGCCACGTCGTCCGTGGCGCAGTGCACGGCTCACCTGAGTTTTATCACGCTTTGCCTCCGAGAACTCCTGAGAATCGAATCGATAACCCATGAACGGCTCTGCTCCCTTACTGCTTGCTTACTTGGCATCGGCGTTATTCTTCATCCTGGGCTTAAAGCAATTGACCCATCCGCGCACAGCCGTGCGCGGAATAGTGATAGCCACCATCGGCATGTTGATCGCCATTGTCGCTTCGATTCTTGATCCGGCGGTTGAAGGCTATGTATTCATTGTGATTGGTCTGCTCATTGGTGGTGCAATTGGTGCCTATTTTGCTTTGTCGGTTGAAATGACATCGATGCCACAGATGGTTGGTTTGCTCAATGCCCTCGGCGGCGGAGCATCCACGCTGGTGGCCTGGGCAGACCTCAGTCTACGCGAGACGCAAACGGTCGATAGCTTGATTGCGATCGGTCTGTCAGGCTTAATTGGCACCGTGACGTTCTGGGGCAGTTTGGTCGCGTACGCCAAGTTGGAAGAATTTAAACAGTTTCGCAAGCCGTTCAGCCTGCCGCAGCAGCCGTTGATCAACGGAGCCCTATTAGTAGTAGCTCTAGCCATGATCGGTTTTCTGGCCAGCACTGATGGCGGCGGTTGGGAGCATCTGTGGTATATCCTGATTCTGATCTTAGCGACCGCTTTGGGCTTGTTTCTTGTGCTTCCAATCGGTGGTGCTGACATGCCGGTCGTAATTTCGCTGATGAATTCCTATTCGGGAATTGCTGGCGCGGCCACTGGCTTCGTCATTGAAAACGACGCACTGATCATTGCGGGATCATTGGTGGGAGCATCAGGTATTATTCTGACGCAGATCATGTGCAAAGCAATGAATCGCTCCTTGACCAACGTCCTGTTTGGCAAGATGGCCGGTGGGGGCGTCACGGCGGATGTAGACGCAATCTATGCTAATGTTCGAAGTACGACGGCTGACGACGTCGCCATGATCTTGGACGGTGCGCAGCGCGTCGTTTTTGTTCCAGGCTACGGCATGGCTGTTGCTCAAGCCCAACATGCCGTCAGGGATTTGAGCAAACTACTTGAATCGCGCGGGGCGACGGTTGAATACGCGATTCACCCCGTAGCAGGACGGATGCCGGGGCACATGAACGTGTTGTTGGCGGAAGCTGACATCAGCTACGACAAGCTGAAAGAGATGGATGATATCAACCCGACGCTTGACACTGTTGATGTGGCCATTGTGATCGGCGCCAACGACGTTGTGAACCCAGTCGCCAAGACCGATCCCAAAAGCCCGATTGCCGGTATGCCAATTATCGAAGTCGACAAGTGCCGGACGGTGATTGTTATCAAACGCAGCCTTAGTCCCGGATTTGCCGGAATTCCCAACCCCCTATTCGCTTTACCCAACACACTCATGATGTATGCCGATGGCCAGCAAGCAGTGTTGGATATTGTCAAAGCGGTGAAGGAACTCTAGGTTCGGGGATTTCCCAGCATCCTCTGAATCGTTGCGCGACTACTCGGTGACATCGATCTCGTTTGCGATTTCACGCATGCCGCAAACATGCCGAGCGATGGTTATCGCTTGTTGTTTGATTTGTGGATTCGAAACGGTGCCACGCAAGACGACTAACGCGCCTGCGCACTGGCAGTTGACGCCCGAAACCTGTTCATTTCGCAACATTTCATTGACTGCGTCTCCGATAGCAAACGGCGTTCTGTTTTCAGCTAAGGTAACCATCCACCACCTCTTAGAATGTGTATCGAAAATATGGAAAGCGAAATTGCTCCCGGTTCCCACTGAATCGAGCAAGATCGAACTGAATTAGCTTGCCTGTCTTACAGTCTTCGACCTCTTCGTCGAGAGCCGCAGACGTAGCGACGGCCAGCTATTTCGTCCCGATAATTGCCGATGCAAGCCAAGCTTGCCATGATCGAATCGGTTCGCAGACAATTGGGGAATTAGGAAACTAAGGCCAGATTCGCAACTATTTGCCCAAGTAAATCTAGCATGCGGTCGGCGTTTAGTTCGCCGGGATGGTCGCTTCCCCTACCAATTAAGTTACAGATACCTTAGGACGAAGCGGAATTGGATCGGTTACGTCAATTCAACTCTTAAGTGAATTGGTGACCTTTTTGTGGGCCATCCTGCGTCAATGTGAGTATCTCTGGCCCCGTTTCCGTCATCAGAACGGAATGTTCAAACTGGGCTGACAGCCGAGCGTCGCGAGTGCGAACCGTCCAACCGTCCTTTTTATCTAAACGCGTAAAACGGGTTCCGGCATTGATCATCGGTTCGACTGTAAAGCACATACCGGGCAGTAAGCGTTGTTGCCTCGAGCGTCGATCGGGAAAGTGCGGGATATTGGGTGGTTGGTGAAAGGCGACTCCTAGGCCATGGCCCACATATTCTCGGACAACCGAAAATCCACGACGATGGGCCTCAGCGACGATGGTGTCGCCAATGACGCTGACCGTACATCCCGGAGTTAACGCCTCAATTGCCATGTGCATACAATCGAATGCGGCCTGTGTGACCGCGAGTGCTTCGCGGCTGGCCTTTCCAATGATGAAGGTTTCCGATTGATCACCATGCCACCCGTCGACCACGCTGGTAATGTCGACGTTGACGATATCGCCCTCGCGCAGGATCGTGTCATCCGGAATGCCGTGACAAATCACATCATTGATGCTTATACAACAGCTTCTCGGATACCCCAGATAACCGAGTGTGGCTGCTTTGTGTCCGTGATCCTCTGTAAATTTCACGACTAAGTCATCGATCATCGCGGTCGTGATACCAGCCCTTATGTTGCGGCGCACCTCATCCATCAATTGCCCATTAAAGCGGCCGGCGGCGCGCATTTTTTCCCGACCTTCGTGCCCGAGAAGCAGTTTCCGCGCTAGTTTTTCTTGCTGCAACATGAGAGATTTTGATGAGGAGAAAAGGAATGTATCTCAGCAGAACTACCCCATGACGCTGGGGAGCAATTCAACCAGTATACCCACGACCGATTCGCGATGGAAAGCCAAATCTTGTCGACTGGCCGTTGCATCCGAAATTGGTCACAAATCGTCTAGATCCGGTAGAATTCTCAAGCGATTCACGGTTGTGAACTTTCCGGCGATAGACCGTGTCCGAGCTACCGCTACCTCGTTCTCGTTTTAGTCCGTGCGAGCTTCCAGCAATTTAGACCAGCCAGTTCTAAAAAGTTGAAATAACGAGCTCAGAATCTGCGATTATCCGCATTTATACCACTGGACCGCATGCGTTTTTCAGGTGATGCTGTACGAACTCAGCCATGGGCTCGCTTCGAACGCAGCACGCCTCGATCGCAGGCCGGTATCTTCATCAAATCCCCTTCAACCAATCCATCGTTATGCTCGAACTAGTTGCTGCCGCACCACCCGACCCGATCCTTGGCTTGACCGACTCGTTCCAGAAGGACAGTCGTCCAGAAAAAATCAACTTGACCATTGGCGTCTATCGCGACCAGGAGGGAAACACGCCTGTCCTGGAATGCGTGAAACGAGCGGAAAAGTTGTTGTTGGATGGCGAGACGAGCAAAGGCTATCTGGGCATCGATGGGTTGCCAGAATATCGTCGGTTGGCAAGTGAATTGACACTCGGCGATTTCGTAAATGCGGACCGAGTCGTGGCCACACAGACTCCTGGGGGGACAGGTGCATTGCGCGTGTCTGCCGATTTCCTCAGCAAGAATTTTCACGGTTCGCGAGTCTGGTGCAGCACTCCAACCTGGCCGAACCACACTTCGATCTTCGAAGCGGCTGGACTTGAAACCAAAGCATATCCGTATCTCGCCGCCGACAAGCGCTCCTTAGACCTTGCAGGACTGCTCAATACGTTGGAACGCGAGGGACGGCGTGGCGACATCATTTGCCTGCATGCATGTTGCCATAACCCGACCGGAATTGACCCAACTGATCAACAGTGGGAACAAATCGCAGAGCTCACGGCGCGCATTGGCATGTTTCCAATCGTCGACTTTGCCTACCACGGATTTGGAGACGGATTGGAAGAGGATCGACGCGGTCTGGAAAAATTGTTGAAACAGCATCAAGAACTGATCGTCTGTAGCTCCTATTCAAAGAACTTCGGACTTTATAGTGAGCGCGTCGGGGCAATGCTTGCCGTATGTTCTGAGTCTGCGCAATCGGCCTCCGTGACCAGCAATGTAAAACAGACGATTCGCACCAATTATTCCAATCCGCCACGGCATGGGGCCGCTATCGTGGCCACCATCCTGGGAACTCCGGAGCTCCGAACTCTGTGGTTGCAAGAGCTTGAACTGATGCGCACCCGCATTCATTCAGTCCGCTTGCAGTTTGTCAACGCGATGAAGGATCGACATTGCAGCACCGACTTTGCATTTTTGCTTCAACAACGCGGAATGTTCTCCTATAGCGGGCTGACGCCTATGCAAGTCGATTGGCTGCGTTCCGAAAAGGGAATATACATTGTAGGCAGTGGCAGAATCAACGTGGCTGGGATCACACCCAAAAACATGGATACGCTAACTGCTGCGATCGCCGAAGCGCTGAGCATATAGGTCGGCTAAACGATAAAACGCAATTGCCAAAGAGTTCAAACTCTGCAATAGCCCAGGCGGGATGTAACTTACCTTTTCCAGGATCGATCGATGCGATATTTGATCACAGGTGGCTGCGGCTTTATAGGTTCGCACTTGGCCGAAACCTTGATTGCTGCGGGACACCAAGTCGTCGTATTCGACGATTTGTCGACCGGGAAAATATCAAACGTTAGGGCCATCGAATCCCACGCGAATTGCCAAATAATCATCGGGAGTGTCACTGACGAATCACTGGTGCAGGAAGCTGTGGTCCGTTGTGATGCAATCTTTCACCTTGCTTCGGCGGTCGGCGTGCGATTGATTATGGAAAAGCCGGTCGAAACCATCGATACGATCGTTACCGGCACGCAAGTTGTCTTAAAGCTCGCCAATCGCTATCGCAAGCCGTTGCTGTTAACCAGTACATCCGAGGTCTATGGAAAATCAACCACGATTCCTTTCATCGAAGACGGTGACCGACTCGAAGGCCCGACGACCAAACATCGCTGGGCTTACGCCTGTGCCAAGGCATTGGATGAATTCCTAGCCATCGCCTATTGGAAAACCACCAGTCTGCCTGTCGTGGTCGTTAGATTGTTCAATACGGTGGGACCAAGGCAGACAGGGCAATATGGAATGGTCATTCCCAATTTTGTCCGTCAAGCACGAAGTGGGGCGACGCTCCAGGTTTATGGTGACGGTTCGCAATCGCGCTGCTTCTGTCACGTCTCCGACGTGGTTCGAGCGCTGATCGCATTGATCCACTCTCCGGAGGCTCAGGGCGAGGTCATCAACGTGGGTTCTACCGACGAAATCAGCATGTACGATCTTGCCCAGTTGGTTGTTTCTGAAACCAACAGCTCTTCAAAGATCGAGTGCATTCCCTACTCAGAGGTCTTTGGTGATGGCTTCGAAGACATGCAACGCCGTGTGCCGTCGATCGAAAAAGTGAAGCGGCTGATCAATTGGTCACCAACTAATTCGCTAAAGACCATTATCGGTGATGTGTCAAAGTGCGATTGAATTGGCAGCTCACTGTCCAAGCGATTGTCTCAATCGCCTTAGTGTCGAACGATTGTCTCAATCGTTTCAGAAGCAGAAGCGATTGGGGAGAATCGCTCTAAACTCTCCAAAGCGATTGGGGACAATCGCTCTACACTGAATTATCGGCGACCAGAGCGAGTGACGCGGTCAATGAAGAGGTAGTTGCGGCCTTGGAATTCAGTGACCGTGCCTGTCAAAAGCCATTGGCTGTCGCTGGGATCGTCCGAAACCGCTTTGAGAATGCGTTGGGTGGCGAGGTTTTCCAGCGCGGTAATTGCCCGCGAACTTTCGGGAAATCGCAGTACAAGCTGGTCGCCTTCGGACCGGCATTCAGCCGGCTGACTCTCCATCCGCGTGCCTTCGCGGATTAGTCCGCCATCATCAACTTTTACAGTCGTTTTGCGCGTTTCTGGCTCCGTATCGCCTGCACCCAAGTTCGTGGCGATGGTTGCCACCAACAGCGCTCCGGCGAACCAGAACAAGGGTGAGCTGAATGCGACTTTTGTTAGTTTTGCAGGGGTTAACAATGGCATTCTAGGTACTCGCAGCTACGGATGTCGGATGGCGGGATCAAAAGCAAAAGGGCGTCGTCAGCCTTTGTTCTTCGGAAGAACCATCGCGTGCAAACACATGACTCCACCGGCAGTCAAAAGTGCCCAGCCCAGCCAATGAGGAGGCTTAATCGTCTTTTTGGGAGACGGATGCACGTTGAGATAAATGTCGGTACCAAAGTTCTGCGTTGCTAACTGCGAGTCCTTGGCTACACGCGCCAAAGCTCGCGTACTGGTTTCGTTCAGTACAAACGATTCAACCATGCGGAACTGGATACCAAGGAGGAACAGCAGCATGCCAACCATGAAGTAGCGGTTGCGATCAAACTCCATGAAGAATTCCCCCAACAAGATAAACACTCGACGATCAACGATGACGGCGCAACGTCCTGTTGTTACATCGAATCTATGAGTGGTCGGCCCCCATTCGAATTGTCACAATTCCTGTTGGACAAATCGAAACGGTTCTATCGGCAGAAACTCATGCCCACTCTTCTACTTGTGGAAGATCCTCGAGCGAGGCGAGGCCCGATAACTGGAGTAGTCGTTCTGTTGGGTAATAGTGTGGAGTGGGGCGTCCATTGACAGCTTCTCGGCGCATTTCGAGCAATTGCCGTCGAACAAGCTGATTTAAGATACCACTGCTGGATTGACCACGTTGTTCATCAATGGTCTCGCGGGTGATTCCGGGTTGATAGAGCACGAGGGCCAAACAATCGATGGAGGTTTGATTCAATCGCACTTCACGGACGCGTCCGTAAAATCGATCGGAGATGAACTGCAATTCGTCGACCAACTGAAGCCGGTACCCGCTCCCAACTTCAGCAATACAAAATGCACGTCCACTGGCAGCGTACAGTCGATTGATTTCGGCGATGGTATTGACCACCTCGGCTTCGTCCACTCCGCGCATCAAGCCTGCAATTTCCGCAGCGGTGACCGGTTTATTGTCGGGTCGACCGACCAGCAACACGGCTTCGATGATGGAACGTGGGGTGACGGGGCAGCTGTCATCCGTTTCGGAGTCAGGCTCGTCATTGGCTTCAAAAAGTTCGAGTTCTTCGTCGCTCCCTTCGTCGGCCGCGGGCGATGGTTCATCAACAGGGCCACTAATTGTGGGCTGCAACCGCGCGTACGTTTGGCTCAGCTCCTCGAGCGAAAAGCCTTCTTCTTCCAATTCTTCCGGTTCGTCTGACTCGTTTTCGTGCAGTTGCATTCCGTTGCTCCTTCCGTTCGGAGATCAACTCGTCAGTGCGTTAGTATCCGCAACAGCGACCGCCGACTCTTCCTCGGGAGCTGCCTCGCGGTTACGCAAAATGCGATCGAGAATTCCGTTGACAAACTGACTTGATTGTTTGTCGCCATAGCGTTTCGCTAGCTCGACCGCCTCATTAATGACGACCCGACCAGGCGTGTCGGTCATGAGAATTTCGTACGCCCCAAGTCGAAGAACGTTGCGATCGATGGCTGCCATGCGTCGAATCGACCAATTGGTCGCATGCGCCGAAAGATTCCGATCCAATTCCTTGCGATGCTTACGAACGTCTGCAACGATGCGTCGCGCGAATTCAACCAATGGACGGTTACCACGCAAGCGTGAGACCAGGAATTGGTCTGCGACCTGTTGATCCTGATCCGGATTAAGGTCTTCTTCGAACAGCACTTGAAGGACAATCTCACGTGCGCGTCGGCGTGTAGTCATTGGCGATTATCAGGGGTTTTGAAAATCGAGGAATTAAAACTGCGAACCTTGGCATTTAAAAGTGGTTCACAGGTTGAAATATTAACCGGTTTTTTATCGACGTCTATATTGAATTGTGGATACCGGTCGATGTTCCCACTTGGGTGGAATCAAAACGCAACGCCAACATCGCCAAAACGGCTTCCGCTGTCTCACATCCTTTGTTTCCTACATTCCCACCAGCCCGATGAATGGCTTGCTCTAACGTGTTACAGGTCAATAAACCAAATCCAATCGGTTTACCAGTTTCCATCATTAACTGCATCAGTGCGGTACTGACCGCACGATTGATATGTTGGTCATGCGTCGTTTCGCCGCGAATGACCGCTCCCAACGTAACCACCCCACAAACGTCAGGGCGATGTGCGAGTTGGCTCGCGGCTAATGGCAACTCCCACGCGCCGGGGACGTGGACGACAATCAGACGCTCCGCATAACCGGCATCGGACAAAGTCTGTTGTGCACCTTCGAGGATGCGGTTGGTGATATTCCCATTATACGAAGAAACGACGACTCCGATCTTATCACATGCTTGCTCAGCCATTGTTTGGTTGCATCCTAAGTTTTCAAGCTCATCAAAAACTCTACGTTGCTCTTTGATTTTTTCATTCGTTCGGTCAGTTTCTCCATTGCATCCGAAGCATTCATTTCTCCCAGGACTCGACGCAAGGCCGATACGCGTTTGTGTTCTTCGGGGTCCATCAGGATTTCTTCACGACGCGTACCGCTGGCGTTGATATCAATCGCTGGCCAGACTCGACGGTCAACCAGCGCGCGGTCGAGGACGATTTCGAGGTTTCCAGTTCCTTTGAATTCTTCGAAGATAACTTCGTCCATTCGGCTCCCTGTATCGACCAGCGCCGTCGCAATAATGGTCAACG
This sequence comes from Pirellulaceae bacterium, assembly GCA_041753315.1. GTDB lineage: Bacteria > Planctomycetota > Planctomycetia > Pirellulales > Pirellulaceae > Aureliella. Next base: position 17,278 of record JBGSUV010000143.1, read on the forward strand.
ACCCTCCCTCTTCTACTTTGCGAGCCGAGCCGAAGAATGACTTGGGCTTTTGCAAGGCATTGGCGTCTAGACCACCGCTGAGCAACTTGCCACTCTGCGCGCATTCGCCATTCCAAGCGCGTGCAAATCTCGTAATGCTGTCCAAGAAGATGATGACATCAACACCGTATTCGACCATACGCTTGGCCTTTTCAAGCACCATGTTGGCAACTTGTATGTGCCGCGAGGCTGGTTCATCAAACGTACTGCTCACCACTTCGCAGTTGGGACCACGAACCTCGCGTTCCATATCCGTCACTTCTTCTGGCCGTTCGTCGATCAGCAAAATCATGACATAAGCGTCGGGATAGTTCTTGAGTACCGCCCGAGCCATCTTCTGCATCAAAACTGTCTTGCCGGCGCGCGGCGGACTAACAATCAGCCCACGTTGCCCAAAACCGATCGGGGCAATCATATCCACGACCCGCGTCTCGATGACATCTGCCGTAGTTTCCAGCACAATACGTTGGTCGGGATGCAAGGGAGTCAAAGCATCAAACGCTTGCTTGCGATGTCGCAGATCAGGATCGTGGAAATTGATCGCTTCGACACGCAGCAATGCAAAGTAACGTTCGTTTTCTTTAGGCGGCCTGATTTGCCCGGCGACCGTTGAACCGGTTTGAAGTCCAAAACGCCGAATTTGGCTCGGTGAGACGTATATGTCGTCTGGGCAAGAAATGTAGTGGTGTTTAGCGCTGCGCAAGAACCCAAATCCATCGGGCAGGATCTCAAGCGTTCCTTCGCCAAACATCAGTCCGTTGTTCTTCAGACGCGCTTTCAATATCTGAAACACAAGTTCCCGTTTGTTCAGATTTGGGTCGACGCGCTCCGATTCCGCGACTTTGGCAAGATCTTCCTCGGCCATCCGCTGAAGTTCAGCAAAAGAAGAGACGCGATCCGCCGGCTCGGGCGTTCGATGCACAAGCGGTGCCCCGTTACCGTTGCGCGATTCGTGCGAAATCTCCTCGGCAAGTGACATTGGCTCGCGGACTGAATCAAGTTCACGAATCCGTTGCTCCACTTCCGGACTCACAGGTGGGCGACCTGCCGAATTGGGAGAATACGGGCGACGTGGAAAGCGATCCCCACGCGGTCGCGAGGGACGTTGACCTGACATTTTTTAAAAACTCCTAGCAGATAAGTCTCTGTCTCTCAGAGACCCCGGGCAATAATCTCAGACCGGATGCAGTTTGGGTGGGTAGGGGGTACACGACCACTCTGGGGTCGGGTGGATTGGATAAAGCGAAATAGAAAAGTAAATTCCAGGCGAGAACCAAACACCAGACGCGCAGGGCCACGCATGCCACGTGGCTCTGCTAAACGGCCGGACAAAATTGGGAAGGAGTAGCGAAAAGATCGCAGCCACTAACTCGCTGCTATTACTTCGACATTATAGGTCCACCAAGCCCTGGATAAAAGGAAGCTTTCTTCGCCCCAATTCCCTCCATTGCACGTTAGCGTCTGTTTTTTGCACTCAACGGATACTTCGACTTAACAGTGACCATGCAAAGGTGCTTTAGGTCCCCTTAATTTTTTCTTGCATTCTGATCGCTGAGCCCCACGCGCTGGACAATTTCTGCCAGCCAAGCTGCCGCGTAGGTGGTCGACCGGAGCCCCAGATCCGGCTGGAATCCAACTGAGCTTTTGAAAAAACTGCCATTTGCTTGGATGCCAGAATCAGGCACAATCGGGTATGGCACGAATCATCTGTATCGCAAATCAAAAAGGTGGTGTCGGAAAGACGACAACTGCCGTCAACTTGGCCGTTGGCTTGGCGAAAGCTGGCGAACGTACTTTGCTGATAGATCTCGATCCACAATGCAACGCGACCAGCGGCATCGGGCACCAGGCCGCGACGAGCCATCCGCTGCTTTTGGAGACTCCACTCCGCGACAGTCTGAGCAATACCCGCTGGGATAATTTGAGCCTATTGCCCGGAAGTCGCAGTTTTGTCGACGTCGACCGACTCGAACGCGGACAACTAGCCGACTCCGCGATCCTGCGTCAACACCTGGATGCTGGCATGGCAACGTTCGACTATGTTTTGATCGATTGCCCGCCTTCCCTGGGTCAGCTGACCCGCGCTGCTCTCGCTGCTAGCACTGAAGTCCTGATGCCAATCCAGTGTGAATTCTACGCAATGGAGGGTCTGACGCAGATGATTCACGTAATTCGTGACGTAATGCAGCAAGGAGATGGCAGATTGACCTTTGGCGGAATACTACTAACCATGTATGATCCGAGCCTAGAGTTGACCCACGAAGTTGACACAGAGGTGCGCGAGTTCTTCGGCGATATTGTTTTCGATACCGTCATCCCTCGCGATGTGTCAGTTTCCGAAGCGCCGAGCCACGGTGTGAGCGTTATGGATTACGCCCCCAGATCGCGCGGCTGCCGAGCCTATATAGAACTGTGCATGGAGGTACTAGAACGTGACTAAAGATCGTCGTCTTGGACGTGGTTTGGCAGCTTTGCTTGGCTCTCCTCTCGAGGAGGATCAAGTTGTTGATGGGAATGCAACACAGCTTTCCTCCAGCCCAAATCTGCGGTCAGCCCCACCAGACCGAACGTCGAGCAATTTGCGCTCCGCGACCAGCAACGCGCCGAATTCTATGTCATCCGCCGCCTCGTCGACCACTATCGGCAACCGCAACAGTTCGGCGACCCAGCCAAACACGAACAAACCGGCCTCGCGTCCTGCAGCCACCTCCAATTTCGACTCCACCGGCTCCACGCACGAGCTTTCCCAGGATTCAGCCGCCTCAGGTGTAACCGGTTCTGTGCCATTGCGGAGAAAAAGTGCTGCGTCCCATCTTGAATCGTTTGAAAACGACGAAAACCGGTCGACGAGTACAACACTGGAAATCGATGTCCGTAAAATCGATAACAATCCTTTTCAACCCCGTCGTAAGTTCCACGAGGCGGAAATTGCATCGCTGGCGGAGAGCATTCGTGAGCATGAACAACTGCAACCGATTCTCGTTCGACGAGTGGGCGAACGCTTCCAGTTAATCAGTGGCGAACGCAGGCTACGAGCGACGATTCACGCAGGGTTGTCGACCATTCGAGCCGAAGTGCGCGAGGCGGATGACCGCTTGGTGGCAGAGTTGGCTATCGTGGAGAATTTGCAGCGCAAGGATTTGGATGCTATCGAAAAAGCGCTCTCCTTCCGCCGCTACATCGATGAACACAAGTGTCGGCAAGACGACTTGGCCAAGCGACTGAAGATTGATCGGAGCACCATTGCGAACTTGATGCGCTTGCTTGAACTCCCCAGCCAAATTCAGCAATGGGTCCAAGAGGACAAGATCTCTGCCGGACATGCCCGCACTTTGCTGCCACTTGCCAACGACGCGCAGCAAATGAACTTTGCCAAACTGATTATGGAGGAAGGTTGGACGGTCCGCGACACCGAGCGGCGCGTCAACGAACAACTGCTGATCGAAGATGGTGCCATCGCCGGAAGCACTTCACCCGTTGGCCGCGCAGCGCGAAAGAAGTCCACTCCACAGATTGCAGCACTTGAACAACAAATGCGGCTATCGCTCGGCACGAAAACGGAGATTCGTCAGAGCGCCAACGGGCGTGGGAAAATCACGATTTCGTTTGCCAACAACGAAGAGTTTGAACGCATCCGCAGCTTGATCTGCCCGCAATTTGAGCAGAAAAAGAGTGCTTGATGCTTAGCAACACTCTCGAATCAGCGAAACGTGACGCTACGTCAGATATTTGGTGTCGGAAAAACCCGCCGCGACGCAGATATTCAGATCGATAGCGAGTCGAAGCGTGGGTGACTCCCGGCGGGAAGTCACCTACTTTGACTCCTGGCGGAAGGGCAGCTAGTGTGACTCCCGGCGGGAAGTCACCTACTAAACCGCTACTTCAAGCCGACTTGCAACCAACCGTCGTCGAGGTTCATGCTGTCGATCGTCAACTGGGGTGCCCGCGGAAAGCGACCATTCAAGTCGATACGCTTGGTTACAAACTGCTCCTTGAAGGTCGTTTCAAACTTGGATTTCAAGAACGAGCGGAGTGTGACGACGCGGACACCGCGGGACTCCCGCGTGAAATCGATCGTGACTGGACCTTCTCGCGTCAACGTTAACACACCATCATAAAAACTGGGTAAATAGGTGGCGGTAATGATTGCCGGATCAGCCAAAACTTGCTCTCCGCGCGTCATTTGTGAAATCTTCAATATGATCTTCACTCGGCCACCATCAAAATCCAATTCAACAGGATGGAACAAGGCGAGAGTAATTGACCACTCTTCTCCGTTCGCCTCCTTGGAGACTTCGGCGGGAACTTCGCCAAGGATTTGATGCGCGTAGTCATCCAAATTTTGACTGCGAATCGTCCTGCCACCCAACACCGTATCCAACGCATTGATGAAGGCCGACTGGTGAGCTCGCACCAATACCTCCGAACTCATGGGAATTGGCAGCAAGCAGTTGCGATTGGCGGACAGTTGATGCGATGCAGCTTGAACCAGGTTGCCGTTGACGGTGGAATCGGTGGAATAGACGGCCAATGTTGGACGCGTTAATCCAACGCGTTTGACCTCTGGACGCTGGGTTTGCTGCATGGTGGTCAACTGGGTACTCGCCTCAGCCAATTGCGCATTCACTTGCTGATCATATTGCGACTGGATCTTTGTTTGCATCCGACCTTCGGCGATGGCATCCGCTTGCGGCTTCTGCTCGGCAGCTTTCTTTTTGGCAATGCGCCGCACGATACGCAGGCGATGTTCGATCGAATTGATCTGCGATTGCAAGTTGGTGGCTACCGTAGCCGGTGCTGATGAAACGCCATTGGGAGTGATAAAAATCTGCTTTGAAGCTTGAACGGGTGAGTAGCCCGTCGTGTTGAGCACCACGCCACGGTTGTAGCCTTTATTTTGGCTTGTCAACGTCGCGGACATATTCAACCGCAAGGAGACGCCTGCGTTCATGGGCACTACATCCGCAGAGACGAATCCAGACAAACAAGCTTGTCCAAGAATCCGTGTCCCCAAAATGCACTCTTGAACCGGATTCGGCTCGGCAACGGTGCGATACAATATGCGGTTTAACAGCGATTCCCGAGCTGATATTTGAATGTTCGGGACACTGAACTGGCCTCGCATTTCAGAGACCGCCCAAGGTACTTGCTGGCTTTCGTGCAAGTAATTGGCAACGATGCCAACTTGAGTGCTCCGTGCCAAGTCGGAACCGTCAATCGGCTTGTTGAGTTCCGTGATCAGTTCATCAATCTTTTTTCCAAGCAGTTCTACTGTTGCATCGGGATTGGAGCCGTAACGCACCGATCGAATGTAGAGATTTAGCCGATCGCGCAATCGCAAGAATTGAGGATACTCAAGGCCAACGTAGTTCTGCCGCATGTTCATTTCAAGATCGACCAGAGTATTCAACTGTGGTCGTTCGCTCTCAAGTTCATCGCGGAGTTCGTCAAGTCGCAGAAACTTATTCCAGGCATTCCCATTGGCTGAGTTGATGACAACAAAGTTCTCAAGCTCGCGCAGCGCTTGTTGCAAGTCTCCCCGTGACTTCTCTGCGTCGGGAAGTTGTGCTGCTGTCAAACTGCCTTTAGCCCGGAGGAGGGTGTTTTGTAACGAACGCGAAGATGGTTCGCTGGCCGAGGCGGTCACAACCTTTGAAGTATCAGCAGCGCCCGCGACAGCTGACCGCACACTCGTATCTGGGGCAGGTGCAACCGTGGATGGAGCTGGAACCGGAAGTGGACGACTATCTCCAGAAACTCTCTGCAGGTTCTGTTGAGCATTTCCACACGCAGCCGCTCCGATGACCGTGCCGCATATAACCAATAAACAAATTTTAGGCCTCACCATGCCTCCTCCGTTGATCGTCCAGTTCATATTGCGACGGCAGCTCTTTGATACCCGTTTCATTGAACCCAAGAGCAGCCCGTAAAGTCTGCCAGTAATCACCAAACTAACACAGTCCGGGCGGTTTGCAGAGCGGGCGCGCGTGAACTTAGTGACCAAACGCTATTTCCAGTCGCATAGTGCTTCAATCTGGGCGGCCGATCCATCGCGTACCCAACCATCCAGTTGTGCTTGCTCTTTGAGCTGTTGTCCGCGAACAGCCGGGACAACGATGAAGCGACATTCCACTTCTTGCAACGCCGTCATATCCCCCCACAACTTTTCAAACTGCGAAACGGGGAAAACGTCTTCTTGTCCATTTCCCCAACGCTTCTTGACATCTTTCAGCGTGACATAGGTGGGCATACGCCTTCCCAGACGACGAATAGCGGCATCAACTTCATCTTGTTGGTCAAGCATTCCGCGGGAAAGTCCAAAGACCTCCAAAAGTCGATCGATATCGATCCAAGTCGTCATGGAGTTGTAGTACGAGAGTTTGAACTCCTCTTCTTCGTTTGGCATTGCCAGACCTTCAACCAAACGTGGGCGTCCATCAACGCGCGCCAAACCACCGCCGCGATCTTCCAGGCGACGAGTGATGACTTCGAATGACAAACAGGCACCACTATTCATGTGCAGTGCCAAAATGTCTGCATCGAGCGTCGCTCCAAGCGTATCCACGTTGTGAAGCAGCAACATGCGCAGTTGTGGCTGATCGGCAAGCATCTGTCGCAATACGCCGTTGCGCAACAGATTGGGCACTTCGTACCAGTGCCCAACCGGGTGCATACATTGCATCGCCAAATTGTCGCGGTAATCGGCAGCTTCTCCCGACTGTCGCGCCCAACCGGTCAACGCGGCTCGAACGCTCTGCCGCATTTTTTCTTGTTGTTCGTCCAGCAACTGTTGCGGCATCTCTTCCCAGGCGAACCGCAAGTCGCGTTGCGTGGGGATCATCCGTAAACCGACACTTTTTCCGCGCGAAACAATTTTCCGCCCAGCGTATGCGATCTTATCAAGGGAATAGCGAATAGGCACATCGGTCATGTAACCAGTTGAAACAATATGGGTTGGAAAGTGACCGTATTGATTTCCGACCAAGCGACTTTTGGCCAAGTGAACATCGAGAAAAGTGCGGTGGGTGCCGGCGAGTTTGCAGAATGGGTGTAACGCTTTGACTACGCCTGCACCTTGCGTCCAACGACTTCCGACTCCAGCGGCCAAAGTCATCACCGCAACCTGTCCGGCTGCAATCGCCTCTTCCGCCGCATGGCGTAGACTGGAAGCGATCGGTTGCCGCGCATCAATGACATCTTCAGGCAAAACGTCTTCGATGATCACGGAAGCAGGTAGACGATTTTGTGGAAGTCCCAAACGACCACTGAGAATGTCCTCGCGCAATTGATTGTGCGCAATCGGATCGAAACCGTTTTCCTCTAACAAATTGTCGAGAGAATCTGTTAGCTTTTCTTGCTTTGAAGCGGTCGGTAGAATTCGATCCAAAAGTCGTTCTGCCAAATCGTAGCTTATCGCTGCCTTTGTCGCTTCTGGTTCACGGCACAGTTCACCAACTAGCTGCAATTCGGCGCGACGACTGGGGCTGAGCGTTTGGATGTCGCGTCGCAGGAGATCTGGGATGATCAGCTCATAGTAACCGCGCGGCATATCCCCACGACTTGCCAATTCCGCACGCGTGCCATAATCATTGATTGCAAAGTCGTAGACGACCGGGTCCATGGCGAAGGGAAGGCTTTGCTCGAGCGATCGTTTGGTGGTGAGCATCGCCTGTTGCAGCCACACCGAAGCTTCGTTCTTGATCTTGGGATCAAATATGAAACCCATTCCACCGCCGGCCATACCACCTAACATCCAGAAGCCCCAGAAATCACCTGCATATTTCTCTTGGCACTGTTCGATCAATGACTCGGTATAGCGATTGGAGCACCAAGGAACAATCTTCTGCAGCGGCTCAGCAAAGTTGCGTCCTGTCAATTCGCCAACGCGTTTGAGATCACCAGCTTGAAGTGCTTGCGCGATTCCATCCAAGATCTTTAATGCATCCGCCCTTGCTCGCCACTCTTCATCGGACCTTAGCAGGTACTTCTCAGTCACCATCTCCAAGATAGGTCCCACATTTTGTGCCATGCCGCCGTGAACGAGTACTAGCGAATCTTGTAGCAATTGCCGCGTGTCGGCTGTTATTTCCTCTTTGGAGTAGACGTGATGCCGAGGCAATAGGCGGCCGCGGCTGATCCCAAATTCGGGGTCTCCCTCTTGCGCTGCCGAGCCTGTGATCAACTTGATCCCTGGCCAAACTCCGCCAGAATCTTGCCAACCACCGCCCGAACCTCCAATCCATTCACCCAAAATGGCTCGCGCAGCCACAATGCGTCGTTCCTCTTCAGTCAACGCACCGGTCATCAACGCGACTTGTCCAGTTGCTCGCATGCACAAAGAGATAAGCGAACCGAGCAAGTTGGTTGAAACGGCAAGCCGCGATCCCTTGGGAATGTCGTTGACTCGACTGACCACTTCCAACCCTCGACCTGGACCCACCAATTGCGTTAACACCGACTCGATACCTTCGTCACAACCTTCCATGCCAGGCGGAATTAGCCCAGATGCGATTACCGCCGCCTTGAGTAAGCCCAGATAGTCGCGAGCAAAATCGTACACTTCCGACATGGTTCGCACGTCGCAAGTTGCATTCAAATCGATGCTGACCAGTCGCAGGACCGGTTCGTCGATGACTCGCAGCGCGCAGTCGATCGGCGGCTCTGGCCGCTGGTGTTTTCCTTGCACGGCCAGATCGATCGAAGCGTTGATAACGCGCGCTCCCTCTGGATAGTCCATTCCTAGAAAGAAGATATCGCTCCATCCGCTATGCGAAAAATCCATGCGCACACTGGTCCGTTCTCGCAAGATGGGGAAGGTACCGGTTGCAGTTGGCACACACAGTTCACCGCGAATGCGGAGTGGCAAGTCCCCCGGATGCCCAGTGCGAAACATCCATTGGTTTCCCTTGACGGTCCGCACACTCTTGCGCACCTGGTCCGCCAACGTTTGAAATGCAAGGCGATGGTACGCGGTCGCCAGCGCACTGGAGAGCGTTACGCTGGGACCAGAGGCGTATTGTTCCGCCAAGAACTCAGAAATCGCCTCGACAAAACGCCGCTGCAGCAAATTTTCAAATCCAACAAACGGTATCGCTCCACACTCGCGCCCCGTCAGCTTGACTGGCAAGTGGAAACGGTGAATTGCATAGAGAAAAAATAGAGCACGGACGCGGTGATAGAGATTGGAGCTTTCACGCCTAAATTGATCCAACCGATCGCAAGCCGCCAGAAGCTCCTCACGCGACATCACCTCACATTGCTGATCCAGTGATTGATCGCGAACCTTCGCATCGGGCGAGGTAATCATTTCGATCAAATCGATGCGCGATGTCGATGAATGCAAAGCGCTGTGGGCGGTGTCGGTGTTCATGCTGGGTCACGTCAACAAAAATCGATTTTGGCTCGGGTGGATCTGAATACAAGGAATCGTCGTTCACATGCTGTAAACTCACCTAACCGGTGCGAGCAGGGGCATGCAGCGTTACTGTTTGGCAAGGAGTTCAACCAACTCGGTTAGAACTCGATCGCGATCATCACCTGACAAAGCGATTGCCAGTTGTGCGATGAGCAAACCATACTTTTCTCCAATGTTGTACCGGACGCCGTTCAATTCGGAGGCTAAGTAACGTTGCGATTCTGCCAACTGGTGCAAGGCAGTGGATAAGTTCGCGCTCTGTCCATCGCTCAGTTGTTTTAAGTTGGAAGAAAGGATGTCGAAGATCTCAGATGTCAAAACGTGCATTCCAAACAAACATAGATAATGCCCAGCCCGCTGACCAGCCACGCTCAGTTGTTGTTCGGCTATTGTCGGCGTTGGCTTTTCGAGGACCGTGTTGATCTGATAAAGTCCGGGCTTCCGCGGAACCGGTACACCACCAATCGCACCAAAAAACGTCAGCTGGTTTTCGCGTGTCGCCTGAATCGCCGAAACGGCACATTGCTCGCGTTTGGCAACTTCGATCAACTGTTGCGCACACGAACGCCCGTTACGACTGACATAGAGATGGTCACTTACCAAATGCAGAAACGGTTCTTCACTGGCGAAGTGCTTGGCACGCAAAAGTGCATCGCCGTAGCCCCGCGGATGATCCTGCTCAAAAAACGTTAGCCGCTGGGCGTGATTGCCAGCCGCCTGTCGATATTGTTCAGCTCGGCCAGGACAGATGACGATTGCGACCTCTTCAATATCCGAACTGGCGATGTCATCGAGCAGTAACTCTAGCGCCGTTCGCACTTCGCCAGCTCGATCGACAACCGATTGCAAAGGAAGATGTGATTGGGACCTACCTGCGGCCGTTATGATAGCTTTGCGAATTTGCATGCTTGATGTTTGAATGGCGTGACGTCCAGAACTCTGGCGATCCGGTTGCAGACTTACAACTCACACGAGATGCCAACGCTGACCTCCGCCATTTTGAACAGAAAAGCCAATTTTGAGTGCTAAAATGCTAGCGATTTCGCATTTTTTTTGAAAGTTGCAGTTACACGACGCAAATGCCACAATCATACATTACAACCGGTAGATAGCGCGCGAAATTCCTGTCTCGCCCGCTTCCGAAGCATCGTTCAGTCGGCTTGCCTTAGCCTGCGATGCTGGGTCATAATGCCCCATAAACCTCTTCAAGGGATAGGGGTGATCGACAAACTGTCGACCTACCAAAGGATACAAGCATGGAAGCCGTATTGTCAGAAGACGTGTTCGTCGACTTTGGTGAGGACACTCTGTTTCCCTACTCCGCGCCAGGATTGCAGTCGGTCGAAGCGGATTCAACCGAGCAATTACGCACTCAAGTCCGCCAACAACTGCCGCGCGAACCAGGCGTCTACGGGATGCTCGACATCCTTGGTCGGCTGATCTACGTGGGCAAGTCAAAGAGCTTGCGCAATCGAGTTCTAAGCTATTTCCTCCCTAACAACGAAGAAGACAAGGCGGGACGGATCGTACAGTCGACGCGCACGATCGTGTGGGAGCAGCAACCCAGTGAGTTTGCAGCTCTGGTTCGAGAACAGTCGCTGATTCGGAGTTTTCAGCCACGATTTAATGTGCAAGGCATTCCACGCCGGCAACAACCGATTTTTCTTTGTTTGGGCCGGCCGCCTGCCGAGCAATTTTATACGGCGCGAAAACATGACCCAAAAGCACTTTACGTCTTGGGGCCATTGTTTGGTGCCAGTCGTGCGACGCGCGCCGTGGAAGTCCTGAACCGCTTGTTTGGCTTGCGAGACTGTAGCAGCAAGCAGCCATGCAGCTTCACCGAGCAATTGCAATTGTTTGATATTGAAGCCCGACCCGGCTGCATCCGACTGGAACTTCGCTCTTGCCTTGGCCCATGCATTTCTGGATGTTCACGCAACGCGTACGATGCTCAAGTTCGACGAGGGCAGGCTTTCTTGCAAGCACGTGATAAAACACCTTTGGACGATTTGAAAAATGCAATGATACGAGCCGCGGCAGGACAACATTTTGAACGCGCTGCACAACTCCGCGATGACCTTAAGTCAGTGCAGTGGTTGAGCCGTCGCGCTGAGGACATTGCCCAAGCCCGCGAACGCTACACGTTTGTGTATCCTGTCGAGGAACCGGGTGCACCGCCAGTTTGGTACTTGATTCGCCGTGGTATCTTGGAGGGTGCTGTCGCTGCACCAACGACCGCCGCTGAGAAACGTGCCACAAAAACGCTCATCAAACATTGGTTTGCATGTGACAAACACGTAGGCACTCGTTATACCCCTCGCCCTGAAACGCTCGCCTTGGTTGCCAGTTGGTTTCGCAATCATCGAGCTGAGCTGAAAAAGACGTTTCTTATTTAGCTCCCAGGGCTAGGTTGAGCCCAGTGGTCCACTGGCGTAGCTCGTCCATCGAGTAGTTGGTGAGGGCCGAGAGTGCTCGCGTTTCGTCGTTCCATGGGATGGCTTTACCAGGCGGCAGTTCGGTCAACGCAAAAGCTCGCTCACCGGGAATGCCAAAAGTAAACTCTTGACGGTCGACGTGAATCGTCCGCTTCTCCTTAACGCCCGCAGGCAGCCAATGAGCGGGTTCGTCGACAACGCTCAATTGCCCTGTTTCATTTCGTTCAAGCAACCAGACCAACGCTGCGCTAGCACCCGTGCGCGAGTCGATCCAGATAAAGTGCCGCATGACAAAGTCTTTGTGCTTACCATCACGCAGCACGATCGCCGGAGCATCAAAGATGGCAAGCGTAGTGGTCTTGGCGACAAGCTGCAATTTGCGGAACTGTTTGTCGTTTTCGTACAACAATTGCCGTTTGAAAAATCCAAAACTCAGCCCAAGTTGGCTAGCATTTTCCAGTGTCACAACTGTCCATTCGCCATCGATTTCGACGCTGGTGCCGACGCCGACCTCCGTCATCCGGTACCGCACCTTGCCAGATTCATCGGCGGTCTGCTCAATCGTGGCAAGAATGGTCACAACCAGGGATGATGCTGCGTCGCGAATTGTCTTGGAAATGGCGCTCACGTCACCGCTCTCAATACTCGGGCGACTCAGCAACACCACGCGATTCCAGCGCTTCCCTTCCGGGTTATCGACGAGAGTACCCGCTTCGATACGAGTCATCGCCCGCTGCGTCCGATTGCCATCTTGAGCCACTAGCGTTAAGCCATCGGTAGCTAGCAAAAAGAACAACGCACACTTGCAGATGAAGTGCAATTTGACGAATTGCCTGATAGACAACGGAGTATCCAACCAAAGGGCAAGTGAGTAACAAAAACTAAGTTGTATATTACTGTCGTGCAGTTATTTTGCCATGGCCTGAGACAATCGTTGAAGTCTTGCGGCGGCGGGTTCTGTCTTTACGCTGAAGTTGAAGTTTGCAAGCAAACTTAAACTAGACTCGAACTTGGACCCATTCACCCAGGCCGTTTCCTGCCTCGGGTTGCGAGCTCGAGATCGGTTGAAGTTCGAGTTTAAGTTTTGCAGCCACCATCATTTGTGGTCTCCTTCAATTCGTTGGACACTTACGCGATTTTATAGCACGGATGGCAAAGCCGGTGCACGGATGTTCCAGCTATTCGACTTGTGTGGCGGGTTCTGTTTACTACGCTAAAGTTGAAATTTGCGAGCAAACATAAACCTAAACTCGAACTTTAACTTAAACCCATTCACCCACGCCGTTCCCTGCCTCAGGTTACGATGCCGAGATCGGGTTGAAGTCCACGTTGAAGTTCGAGTTTAAGCTTTGCAGCCACCATCATTCGTGGTCTCCTTCAATTCGTTGGACACTTACGCGATTTTATAGCACGGATGGCAAAGCCGGTGCACGGATGTTCCAGCTAATCGGCTCTTGTGGCGGGTTCTGTTGATTACGCTGACGTTGAAATTTGCGAGCAAACTTCAACCTAAACTCGAACTTAACCTGTCCGCTTGAGCTCACGATCTCGGGCGCGCGGGCGGTGGTTCAATCCCAGCGGCCCGCAACAGTCGCTCTAAAACGGCGATTGATTCTGGCGCTAAACGAAAGTTTCCCGGACGATGGCCTTGGGCTATGTCGAGCGGCGTCCAACTTCGTCGATTGGGGCGGTTCCAGATGTTGATATCCGCGCCATGTTCGGACAAGAACTCAATCAGCTTGGAACGGTTTTCGTAGACGGCTCCGTGCACTGCACTGTTCCCATGCTTGTCGACGGAGTTGATGTCGGCTCCCAACTCGAGCAAAAACTTAACCGACTCGATCGCTTCGTCTTCTGTGCCAGCAGATTCATCGCCGTCGCCAAGTATTCCTACGCCAGTTGCGGCTAACAGGGGAGTGACACGATCGACGTTCACCAGAGTCGGATCGGCCCCTAATGCGATCAACAACTTCATGAGCGGCAGGTCACCCGTCTCAGCCGCCAACAGAAATGGGGTCGCATCTGTCTTATTCAACGCCCCACCATTTGGATTGTGCGTGCCATGCCGAGCATTCACGTCAGCGCCATGTTCGACCACAACTCGCACGAAGTCGAGGCTCGTCGAGTGGCCAGAGCCAATCGGAGAGGGATCGCCGTCCCCTCGCAACGGTTTGCGAACCCAAGTAATTGCATGTAACGCAGAGTAGCCCCGCCGCATGTCGTTGGGATCCGCGCCCGCTTCGAGCAGAACCTTTGCCAAATCAAAATGCCCATTTTCTACAGCTAGCAACAGAGGAGTTGTTCCATTCTTCAACCCTTTGCCGGAGCTTTTCGCTTTGGTCACCACCGAGTTTACGTCGACACCACTTTTCAACAAGCTCAGTACCACTGGCGTGTGACCATTACGGACGGCGAACAACAACGGAGTGAAGCCAGAATCCAAGGTCGCCAGTGGATCGGCGCCGACATGAATCAGTTCATCAACGGATTCTATATTTCCTTCTGCTGCGGCCCACATCAAGGCTGTTTGGCCTTTATGTTCGCGCGCATTGACCTCGACACCATGCTTCAATAGCGATTGGACCGCGGGAAGCTTACCAGTTCGACAAGCGATCATCAGCATCGTTTCGCCACCGCGCAGCGAGGTTGATGCATCTGCACCAGCGGCGAGCAACAAGTCTATGATTTTTGCATTGCCGGCCATGCAAGCCAACGCCAGCGGTGGAACTCCATATTGATTCTCTGCGTTAGGATTGGCACCGGCGGAAAGCAGTCGTTTGGTGGTCCGTTCTTGTTCATGATAAACCGCCCAATGCAGCGGCGATGTGCCATCGGCTTGGCGTGCGTTCACGTCAACTTTCTGATCCAGCAACTTTTCAAATTCAGCGACATTTTTTTGTTGGATCGCATCCGCCAACTGCGCACCCGAATCCGCCCCCTGCGAGCTTTCGATGCAGAGGACTAATAGTGCCAGCAGGCTTAATGGCTTGAGCATGATCGTTCGTCTCTAGTTTTGAGTCAGCCTACACATCCAACGGCGTGAACAGCTCGTCCAACTGTCGTTGACTATCACCAAACGATTCGCATGGCACTCCAACTTTGTTTAGTAGTGTCAAGTGCAGGTTAGCCAACGGAATGGGCTGGTCAAATCGAATGTGACGATTGCCCTGCATTTGTCCCGCAGCTCCGCCGGCGACCAGGACCGGTAAGTTGGTGTGGTCGTGAATATTCGGATTCCCCATGCCGCTGCCATAGAGATAAAGCGAGTGGTCGAGCAGTGATCCGTTGCCTTCTGGAGTGGCCTGCAGCTTCTGCAAGAATTCCGCAAACAACGAGACGTGAAATTGATTGATCTTTGCTACCTTGGCAATTTTTTCAGGATCATTGCCGTGATGCGTTAGCGGGTGATGTGGCTCAGCGACTCCGATTTCGGGATAGCTGCGGTTACTCGTTTCGCGCGCCAGCTGAAACGTGATGACCCGTGTGATATCCCCCTGCAAGGCAAGCAACTGCAGGTCGAACATCAACCGCGCATGATCAGCATAAGATGCAGGCACGCCAACCGGGCGATCCAAATCGGGTAGCGGATTTTCCAGCGTATCTGACTCAGCTTGTTGAATTCTCCGTTCCACTTCGCGAATCGAATCGAGGTAGTTTGACACTGTGTTTTGATCGCTGGGGCTGAGCGACTTCTGCAATCGGACGATCTCATCGGAGAGTGAATCGAGCAAGCTTGCGCGTCGCTTGAGCGCACTGCGGCGTTCTTCGGCGCTACCGCCTTCGCCAAACAGCGATTCAAAAACGATTCGTGGATGAGCTTCCGCCGGCAGCGGTGTGGTGGGCGAAGACCACGACAAGTTATTTTGATAAACGCAAGCATAGCCGTTGTCGCACTGTCCAATCACCGATAATAAGTCCATTGAGAGTTCTAGCGACGGCAGCTGAGTCGCTTGCCCAATGTGGCTGGCCGCGATTTGATCCACCGTTGTGCCGAGATAATAATCGGTGCTTTCTGTACGCTTGGCTTTGGCAGCGCTCAAGAACGCAGCGTTTGAAGTGGCGTGCGTTCCCGGATAAGCGTTTTGCAATTCCAAATTGGTGATCGCTGTTACATGCTGCTTGACAGACTCCAATGAGGCGAGCGTGGGGGACAACAAGTCGAGAGTCTTCTCACTTCGCGGTGTCCACGAGGTAATATCGCTCCCCATCGGCATGTAGACAAATCCAAGTCGCCTCAGTTGGCTCGGTGCTGCTGCAGTTTCGCCCAACGCGGTCATGGCCGGAATCATCGCATCGAGCAAGGGCAGCGAGAGTGCGGCACCCGCGCCGCGCAGGAACGTTCGCCTCGGGAGAGCTTTCTTCATGACGATCATGGAATGGTTCTCATTTGGAAAGGAGGGCTGTTGACGATGCCTAGAATCATTGATGAAAAACGGTAGTTGTCAATTTTGGCGGAGCGTACAATTTGTCGGACATTGGGTGCATCGTAATGCTCGAGACCGCGGCCTAAAGCAAATACTAACAGCTTCTCTGTCATTGTAGCAACAAACAATTCGGGGCGTTCCAACAATCCTTGCTCAAGCCCAGCGGTGCCCTCCAACTCGACCCCTCCAGGTAAGCCCCCCTTAGCATCAACCGGACGACCGTCGTCGACATCTCGCCAACGCCCCACCGCGTCATAGTTTTCAAGTGCAAATCCGGGTGGATCGATCAACAGGTGACAACTTGCACAAGCTGCGTCGGCTCGATGTTGGGCAAATCTCTCACGCAACGGCAACTTCGCCGATACCACATTGTCAGTCAGCGCTGGGACATCGTCCGGTGGTGGTGGAGGCGGCGTACCAAGAATGTTCTCCAAGATCCACTTGCCCCGAATCACGGGAGAGGTACGAGTGGCGTACGACGTCACCGTTAGAATACTGCCCTGCCGAAAGAGTCCTCCGCGGTGGCTGGCTTCATCCAACGCAACTCGGCGAAATCGGCTACCGTACACGTGTGGAATACCATAGTGCTTGGCCAGTCGCTCATTGAGATAAGTGTAGTCAGACTTGATAAGCTCGAGAACGCTTCGATCCTCGCGGAGAATGCTCTCGAAAAACATCTCCGTCTCAGTGCGGAAGGCCTGTCGCAAGTTGTCATCAAAATCAGGAAACAGTCGCGAATCGGGCGTAGCTGAATCGAGATTGCGCAAGTAGAACCACTGACCCGCAAAATTCGTTACCAAGGCCGACGAGCGTGGGTCGACCAACATGCGCCGCGTTTGTTGCTCAAGTACGCCTGGCTTGCTGAGCTCTCCAAGTTCAGCCAATCCCAACAATTCTTCATCGGGAATGCTGCTCCACAAGAAGAACGACAAGCGTGACGCCAACTCAAAGTCGTTCACTCGGTAAACGTCCCCGGAGGAAAATTCAGCGGGCTCACCTTCGATACGAAACAAGAAGCGTGGGTGAATCAAAATAGAACTGAGCGCCATTTCGATGCCCTCTTCAAATGTTCCATCCGACCGAGCACTCCGATACAGCTCCAGTGGGCGTTGCATGTCTTCATCGGTGATTGGCGAGCGGCAGGCGCGGTGCATTAAGTGGGCGATGATCCGTCGCGCACACGCTTCTTCATCTTCTGGACTGACCGGATAAGAAGTGAACACCTTGCGACGACTCAACGGTTCACTGTGTTGCGCAGTTTGCTGTTCAGAGGCTGGTTCGTTTTGCAATTCGTGGTTCTTGGCGTCGCCGAGCGGCCCGGTCACTGAGACTTGATAGATGGCTGGTGTCAGCCGTGGATGGCGATAGAAGTTGTAGTGAACATTTAGTGGTTGACGCGCGGTCTCCAACAAGGAAGACCGCTGTTTGATGAAGGTCACGCCAATCTGATGTTCACCCGCCGTGGCTTGAAAGCGGACGACCAAATGCTGATCGACCGTCGCATGTGTAGGTCGATCAGTAGCATAGGGGGAATCTGCCCCCTCAGCTCGAACTCCCGCTGTTTGACTGCCTGGTACTTGACTGCCTGCTGGGCGAACCGTAAAAGAATCGAGGCGCGCCGAGTCCAATAGGATCTCAACTTGATGAGCTTCCGAGAGACCTTCAACCTCTTCATTGCGATCACGCGTCAAACGAACTCGGATTTCGTATTGGCCATCGGCAGGAAAAGTGTAGGGAACCAGCAGACCGCCGCGCGTGCCGAAAGGAAGCCCGTCTACATGTTCTTCCTGAGTCACGTCGGGAGCAATACGAAACGTCTTGCCATCAGGAGTCTTCGTTGGACGAGCGACGGCAACGCGGCTGATGTATTGGGCCGCCGAGATGTACCGATTAAGCAGAGTTGGAGATAATTCGCTGACCGTGATATTGTCAAAACCCTTACTCACCTCGTCGGCAGGCAACATTGTCTTCACGTCGATCGAGACTCCCAGCAGGTCGCGCACTGCATTCTGGTACTCGGTGCGCGTCAAGCGACGGAAGGTATTTGTGCGACCCGGTTGGGGATGCGACGCAGCGAGCGCGTCAAGCGACTGCTCGAGAAATTGAATTGTGGCGTGATATTCGCTTTCGTCGGGGTGGTCAACATCCGCAGGCGGCATTTGTCGAGTCCGAAGCTTGCGAACCACCTTTTCCCAGACCTCGCTGCTTTCTGAGAGGCTCGACGCGAGCAGCGTTTCAAAATCCAGCCCCGCCTCTGGCTCGCTGCTGCTGTGACAACTAACGCAGTAGTCCTGTAACAACTGCGTCGTCGACGGATTCACCACCGCCTGCCGAATCCCGGCATCGGAGTTGCCTGTTTCCTGTGCGTTCGCCACCTGTGTAATCGTGGCGAAGAGGCACGCAGCACAGAACGCGAGTGCAAAGCGATTGTCCCCAATCGCTTTAATACTCAATAGAAACGATTGGGACAATCGTTCGAAACTGAGCGCTGCCAACCCTAGTTTTAAATCTCCATTCACGAATTAACACCTTTGATGAAACTGTGCAAATCGGCGCTAAGCTGCTCGCGATGTGTGTGCGTCAAGGCGTGCGGAGCACCCGCATAGACCTTCAGCGTCGCATTTTTCACTAACTGTGCAGCCACACGGGCGGTCACATCAATTGGAACGACTTGATCGTCGTCCCCATGCACAATCAAGGTTGGTACGTCGATCGACTTCAAGTCTTCGGTTTGGTCCGTTTCTGAGAAAGCTGCGATACAGTCATAGAGACTCTTGATCCCAGCCTGCATTCCCAGTAACCAAAATGCATCGAGCACGCCCTGCGAAATATCGCTTCCTGCGCGGTTGGTGCCGAAGAATGGTGTAACAAAGTCTTTGAAAAGTTGCGGACGATCAGCCAGCAAGCTGGCACGAAGATCGTCAAAAACTCTCATTGGAACGCCCTCGGGATTCGCATCGGACTTTAGCAGCAACGGTGTTACCGAGCCAACTAAGGCGAGGCCAGCCACACGCCCAGTTCCGTGTCGTGCGACATAACGAGCGACTTCACCACCTCCCGTAGAGTGGCCGACGTGAACGGCATCTTTCAGATCAAGCGACTGAACCAACTCGCTCAAATCGTCTGCGTACGTGTTCATGTCATTACCAGTCCAGGTTTGCGTCGAGCGTCCATGCCCGCGACGATCGTGCGCAATGCAGCGATATCCGCGGGACGCAAAATAAAACATGTGCTCATCCCATGCATCACTACTTAGCGGCCAACCATGGCTGAAAACAATTGGCTGTCCCGCTCCCCAGTCTTTGTAATAAAGTTGTGTGTTGTCCTTGGTAGTGAAGTGCGGCATCGACTTTCTCCTGACGTGCGTGTAAGTTGTCAAATTAGTTGTCGTTCGGATCGACAACATCTCGCTTTGCGGTCCAACGTGAATCACGGATTTGACCACCAAATTCAAGCATGCGCCAGCCTTCAATACCGTTGTTCGAAACGATTCCTTGATAGGTGGAGGTCATTTCTCGATCGCCAAACCTGGTTGTTAGATCGAAAATGAGTTTGTTCCCTTCCAACTCAACGTTTTCAATTTCGGTTTCGACGGGAGTTCCATCGCGTGACTCCGAGCGATGGGTGCCATGCAGCTTCCCGTCTTTGAGTGAGAGAGATAACGTGTTGGGCGTGTTCCTCGCTTCCCAGCTATAGTCTCCACTCGGGTCCACTTTGGCATCAGCATCATAGCCGGGAAAGACTTCGCTGGTGGTGGGCTTGATCGCGGCTGCAATCGCAACTAAGTCATCCTTCGCTGGCTCGACGTCCGGATGGTCGCGCCAGATCCAGCGCAGCATCAGGGGCAACATCGCGCCGCCATGGTCGTCGGAATGTCCACCCTCACCAAATACGTGGGCCATGTCATATCCTTTTTCTTTGAACGCCGCGACCATCTTCTGATTCTGCAAGTACCAATCGCGCTCCAAGTTGTTCGGACTGCGGAGGTCATTGACCCCATCTTGCAGGAAGATCCGAATTGGCTTCTTTTCCGCATCGAGAATCAGGTCAGGGTAAACATGGCCTCCGTGGATATTGGTGAAACTACCGATGAAGCTGATTACATTTCCGAAGGACTCCGGGCGCTCCCAAGCAACGGTGAAGGCACAAATGGCACCACTGCTGGAACCACCAATTGCGCGTTCCTTTGGATCGTTGGAAATCGAGTACTGTTTACCAACTTGCGGGACGATCTCTTCAATGACCATGCGAGCGTATAAGTCATTGAGAACATCGTATTCTCGGTCCCGATTGTCCGGGTTCTGCGTTCCGATCGAGTCAGGGTACTCGTCGCCGCGATGTCCGGGCGTGATGAAGATGCCAATCGTGACCGGGATCTGTTTTTTTGCGATTAAGTTGTCGAGTACTTGAGGCGCTGCGATGGTATTTCCAATTGCCCGAGCTCCATCTTGGAACACAAGCAAAGCGGCTGGCGTTTCGCCGGTGTATTGCGAAGGAACGTAGACCCAATATTTGCGAGTCGTATTCTTGATGATATCGCTACGAAATAGAAACGGGCCCTCCAACTTGCCCTTCGCCACGCCCTCCTGCGGTTCAGAGTCGGCGGTATGGGGATAACGGATTTCAGGTTGCGGACTGCGGCGGTTCGGTTTGTTCTCCTGTCCAATGACCATCGTGGTTACCAGCGGGAACAAGCACACTGAGACAGCGAGCTTTACGATTTGTTGCATGATGAGCTCTTTGGAATAGTTTTTCTGGAAGGGATGTTCGTTCAACGATGAGTGAATCGTGATGTCATGAGGCAATAGCGAGGTTCCAGTATACCGTATTGCAGCCCCGATGGCATGCTGTACGCCCTAAGCTTGCAAATTCCTAAGAACCCAGCAACCGGCTCGTCGTTGAAAAGCAGGTCGCCAGGTGTCTGGGGAAGGCGAGAGACTTCAACCCGCTCTCGGCATCGCAACCCGATGCAGGAACGGCGTGGTGGGTTTAAGTTCAAGTTCGAGTTTAGGTTGAAGTTTGCTCTCAAACTTCAACTTCAGCGTAATAAACAGAACCCGCCACAGGAGCCGAATAGCTGGAACATCCGTGCTATAAAATCGCGTAAGTGTCCAACGAATTGAAGGAGACCACGAATGATGGTGGCTGCAAAACTTCAACTTGGACTTCAACTCGATCTCGGCAGCGCAACCTGAGGCAGAAACGGCGTGGGCGAGTGGGTTTAAGTTCACGTTCGAGTTTAGGTTGAAGTTTGCTCTCAAACTTCAACATCAGCGTAATAAACCGAACCCGCCACAGGAGCCGATTAGCTGGAACATCCGGCTCCGGCTTTGCCATCCGTGCAACAAATCGCTGTTGGTGTTCAGTGCGGTGATTAAGTTCTGATTAAATCGAAATTCTTTGGAAATTTGCGCCACGGAATTCGCATGTCTCTGTAGCCGATCGCGAGGATAGTTGTCTTGTTATTTCTCGACGTGAATTTCGATCGTGCGCGGTCAATAAACGCGTCTGCCTGGTCGACTTTATTTGATCGTCGAGCGGACGATTAATTCCCCATCACCGATTGGAGCTCTATCATGCGTTGCGCAATATTTTTCAAGCCGCTAACGGCGTTACTCGTGATGTGCGCATTGCTCGTCACCTGCCCCGTGGCCATGGGGCAAACAGTTGACGTCACGGGTGCGGGCAGCGGTGTGTTTGTTCCCGCTTCGGGCCTCTTCTACGGTAAAGGAGATGGGAATTTGCTGGGCGAGCGTTTCTTTAGTGGTTTCGTGGAGGTCGAACCACTTGATTTCAACGATCTCACGAAACCGCTTAAGTTCAAAAACAAAGGCCGCGGAACCAATAACGAAAAATTCCAGGAAATCATCGCAACGGACGGTAGTTCTCTGAGTCTGCGGTTTAGAGGTACGGTGCAACTCGAACCTGTGGGGCTACCAGAAGACTAGACGTTTACAGCAACTTGGCTGGGCGGCTTTGATATCGTGACCGGCACCGGCAGGTTCAAAGGTGCTTCGGGCAGTTTTGACGTGGTTGCCACGAACAAGCCCTTTCAATTGACTGACGCGGCTTGGGAATTCGACTGGACGTGGGAAGGACGGGCAAGACTCAAGCGCAACGCCTTGCAAAATTACTCAGTCCTGACGACGGAGGGATTGGGTACCTTCGATCCAGCCAACTTGGGTGTAGGTATGCCAGAACAATTTCCATTGGTGATTGGAAACGGCAGTGGGCTTGCCGTCTACGATGGAACTCCAGTTGGCAGCAACCATCGCCTGGACGGAATTTTGGTCAATTCAGGTAACGACCAACACTTCGGCACCGCCCAGTCGTTGTCGCTGGGGATTTTAACATCAGGTCCTCTCATTCAATATCCTGGAACGGACGGCAACGAAGGCAACGACATCCATCGGATGGTTACGGATATTGGAGAACTGTGGCTTCAAAAAGACTACTATTTTGAACTCGACCCTGTACAAGGAACGTTGGTCGCGCCGGTTGATTTTCGAGTTATCGGAGGCACGGGACTTTACCGCGGGGCTCAAGGGAGCATCTTCTGCTTTGTGACTATCGATTTTCCTGCTGTGAATCCTGCCGACGATCCTGTCGTAGCCCCCTTCCACTACGACTTTGACGGCTACGTAGAATTGACACCTCTCAATCGCATCATCCTGCATCTGCTGCAGTGGATTTGGCAATGGTACCCATAGCGTACTTCGAAAGTACGTCACTCGTGCCGCGAGTGACCAAGTACGTCACTCGTGCCGAGTGTGACCAAGGTACGTCACTCGTGCCGAGAGCGACCAAGTACGTCACGCGTGCTGCGAGTGACCAAGGTACGTCACTCGTGCTGCGAGCGACCAAGGTACGTCGCTCGTGCTGCGAGCGACCATTTCATCATTTATGCTGCACCTCAACAACCACCTCCCCGATGTTGCGATTGTCACCCCACGGACGCACGTTCACTCATTCGCGCGTAAAACAACGGTTGGCTTAAAACAAACTTCACGCGATAATGCCCTACGACTGCAGTAACGCCGCGACATAGATGTCGAAGGCGCAAAACAACACCGCATCACGTCGTAGAGTGGCAAACGATGAAGACAGTAGAACTGCAAGACGGCGGCAAACTGCTTTACGATGACGCTTTTTTGCCCGGCGACGTAGCTGATCGTTATTTCCACGAACTGCGTGACCAAATCGCTTGGGAGCAAAAGCCTGGCATTTTTCGACATATGCAACCAAGGCTGATTGCCTCTTACGGAGAGGCTGGTATCGCCTACCGTTACTCGGGGGTCGATAATGTCGCGCTGGCTTGGACCGCAACGTTAATCGAAATTAAGAAGAGAATCGAGGCTGTGCAAGGCGAGTACAACTTCTGCCTACTCAATCGCTATCGGTCGGGCTCGGATAGCATGGGCTGGCACGCCGACGACGAGCCTGAAATGGGCAACGTAATTGGCTCGCTCTCATTGGGCGCAACAAGAAAATTTCGCATCAGGCACAACACCACTCGGGAAACACAGACATTCCTGGTCGGCAATGGTACGCTGATCATCATGGCTGGAGACATGCAACAACATTGGCAACATGCCGTACCAAAGACCAAGTTGGAGGTGGGTGAACGAATCAACTTGACATATCGGCAGATCACGAAGGCCAAAAACAAGATATGATGCCATCGTTCAGTGCAATCATTCAAGTGATACGCAACACGGAGCGCTGTCCGTTACTACTTGAACCGAGCGGAGTGGCGCAGCAACATGTTGGTTGTAAGAAAGGTAACTTGTGTTTCGAGTCAATACGATCGAAAAATCATCCGGCTCGGTGGCAATCGGAGGTCAACAGTATGTCGGACGCGCTCAAGACGGCTTTATCCGATGGATCGATCTGGTTCACCAGGATGCCGCCACACTGGCAATAGTTGCTGAGCAGTTTGCGTTCCATCCGCTGACAATCGAGGACTGTTTGCATTTCGATCAACGTCCCAAGTTGGAGATCTACGATGGGTACCTCTTTCTTGTGATTCACGGATTCCAGGTCGATTGGTCGCAGATCGACAAAGCCGAAGCGCTTGAGCTACACCTCTTTATTGGCGAGAGTTTTGTAATTACCGTGCACGAACACGCCATTCCAGCACTTGACGGTGTCTGGAACCGTGTCGCTCAAGACGGTCGGTTGATTGCCAACGGAACAGATCAATTGTCCTATATGATTGCCGACGCCATGATCGACTCTTACTTTCCAATCGTCGATGAACTGCATTCGCGGTTGGATCAACTTGAGGATCGAGTGTTGATACCCAGTGAGCCCGTTTCGCTGGCCGAGATTATGGATTTTAAGCGGTTGCTCATCGAGCTACGAAAGATCCTCTCTCCCCAGCGTGACGTGCTAGCCCTGTTGTCGAAACGCGGCGACAGGCTCATCAGCAATCAAGTTGCCGTCTACTTCCGAGACGTATACGACCACACATTGCGACTCCATGAGTCCGTTGAATCGGCCCGCGAGCTGATTGGCAATGTTCGCGACGCTCACTTGTGGAATGCATCGCAGCGCACCAATGAAATCATGAAACGGCTAACCATCTTGAGTGCGATTTTCTTGCCGCTCACATTCATCACTGGATTCTTCGGTCAAAACTTTGAGTCGCTACCGTTCAACAATCGCGGATTAATGAATTTTATGCTCTTGAGTTGTATTGCAATTCCGGTCGGCATGCTGTTGTATTTTGCGCGTAGCAAATGGTTCGACACGCATGTCGATTAAAGTGTACTTTGCCATAGCATCGTCCCTCTTTGTCAGCTGTTCGTCGAAATCGAGCGTTCTTGATTTAGCCAGGCGACTGCTTGCCGTTAAGTCTCGGGTTCAAATGCGGCCAACTGAGGTAGGTGATCACTCAGTGCAAAGCCATTGGGGTCGTTAATGTTGAGCCGAAAAGCTCCTTCAAACAACGGTCGCGACTCGCTCACTCGTTTTGCAATTGGACCAGTGGCCATGACGTAGTCAATTCGCCATTGGGGAACGTCGGCTTTGATTGTTGGACCTTCACCTTCACCAACTTTGGCAAACGTGTCTAGCCAACCGGCATCCATCCAGAGTTTGTATTCTGCCGTGGCAGGGCCGTGGTTTAGATCACCGATCAGAAGCATTGACTTGTCGGCGTCGAGATCCTCCTTCATCGATTCGATCATGGTTTGGATCTCTCTCAGACGAATCGAGGGATCTGCAGTTGGATGCAGGTGTGCGGAGTGAACGATCAATGGTTCGCCGTTCGGGAGTATGACCGTCGCTCGCCCCCAGTGTCGGGTGAACAGTTCTTTGGGGCGCTCGCCCTTCCTAGGGGCATTCTGCGATTCAATGACTTCGAATCTACTTAAGAGTGTGCCCGGCCAATTTCCGCCGCTCGGAAATCGAACATGAGTCATGCCCAGCAGCTCGGCAATTTCCTTGGTGAGTTCTTCGCTCGGGGATTCAGAGAAATTGATGATGTCGGGATCGTGTAAAGCCAGCTCCATCGCCAGCCGTTTTGTCATCTGCCCCTTGTCGACGGCTTGCTTTGTCAAGTTGCGTTCTTGTGGCCAGCCGGAGAGTCCGAAAATATTGTAGGCGATGACCCGCAGTGACTTAACATTGGGTTCATTAGCGAATAAACCGGCGTTGGTTGCGACGAGCCCGGCTCCAACTGCACCGCAGAATTGTCGGCGTAATAGGTTCATTGGCTGCTCCATGTTTTACACAAGACTATCCCAACTTGTTTCGTTTCGACGGATTACAGAAAAATGAACGTCACTTGCCTGCATTGGGATCAAAACGATATCTTACCGATCATTCACGACCGCAGCAGGGCGTTTTTATAAAATGGGCATATCGGTGGGTCCACGGAGCCTGGGCATGAACCTCAAACCGATCCTCCAAGCCGTATTCGAAGACTATGCGTTGCCGTTGGACGGCGCCCATGGCGTTGCGCATTGGGCCAGAGTCCTCGAAAACGGATTGAAATTATCCCAGGAAACAGGAGCCAATGTTCAAGTCGTTTCGCTCTTCGCCGTCCTTCACGATTCATGCCGCATCAACGAAGGCACGGATCCCGAACATGGTTTGCGAGCTGCGATATTCGCGGCGGAACTTCGAGGCACAGTTTTTGATCTCGCTGATCACGAGTTTCAACTATTGTATCGAGCCTGTGAAGGTCACACCCACGAACGAACTCATTCCGACCTCACGATTCAGACCTGCTGGGACTCGGACAGGTTAGACCTTGGTCGAGTTGGCATCACGCCGCATCCCAGTCGCTTGTGTACGGCAGTTGCCAAACGGCCGGAAACAATCCAATGGGCCGATGGTCGCGCCAGCGTTGGAGTGATTCCTCATTTTGTGAGCGAGCAATGGGGGCTACATATGTGAGATCAGGCTGCGAGTCTCTCTTGAACTCGATCGCACGCGGGACTGTTAGCCTCGTCCACGACCTTAGCTCATTAGTGATAGAATAGAGCAAGCAACGTAAAATACAAACGAATCGGATCGATGTAGTCACCATGGCACAGCTCCTGACCTTTACTCTGCTATTGTTATCTTCCATCGTGGGAATGACCTACATCAAAACGGCTTGCGGTGATGAGCCACTACTGAAAATCACGACAAAACGTGACAGCGACAAAGTTGAATTCAAAGTCGAAGAGGACAAGGCCGTCATTTCGGTGCGCAGCCCATTTGGAATCAGTCAGGCTGTCGTCGAACGCAATGGCATAGACTGGCCAAGTAGCGTCACGTTGCGGTTATATCTGAACGGGCTCGAGAACTTCAAGGCGACCGTCGGCCGGATCACACTCGAAGCAGCGGTCGCGAGCCAAGACGGCAAGGTGCGACTGTGGAAGGACGGAAGGGAAGATGCTCCGTTGGAGTCAAAGAATCCCTACTGGATGGAAATTCGAATGATCGGCAAGGATGGGAAGCCCGCGCAAGTGATTCCCTTAAAGGGCGGATACTTCGAGTTGCGGTTGCCGAAAGCCGTTTTTGAAGACAATCCAAAGTTGATCACGTTGAACTGGATTGACTTCTACCGTTGAACGGAGAACTTCGACTGTACACAAGACGTTCAAGAACAAGGGATTCTAGCTGCTGATTCCGAAAAGTCACATGCTCCGACTGCCGTTGCAGGGCGTATTCATTCTATGAGCATTTTGGCATACGAGACCGGTTTGTGAGAAGCCATAAACAATTCTTTCGCATCAACCGCTACGCCATTACCCGGTGTAGCCCATAACCCCGGAGATGGCATTGATCGTTAGTAGCAAGGACAGCAACATCTCTTCTTCCTTGTTGCCATAGCCATAATTCTTCTGTTCGCGCCAGCGGCTGAGCAGATCGATCTGCTTGCGGTGCAGTGGAGCCAATAGCGTTTGCCGCCGCGCGTCGAGTTGGAACATCGGTGCGTCCACGGAAACTCCAAAAAGTTCAGCTAAATGCTGGACGGTTCGGCTGCGTTCGTTCTCGAACTTGTCCATGATCCGCTGTTTGAGCGTGGCATTCTTTACCAGACAGGAGTATTGCCGCATGATTTCGATGTCGCTAAACGAAAGCCCGGTGGCCACGATCCGCATCAGGTAGGAGACGAAGGAGTCTTTGGCCGTGGCGGTACGGATGGCTGCGTACTCCTCAGGTTTTTCCTGCTTCATGCGTTCGAGAGTGGTCCCCAGTCCGTACCACGAGGTCATCGTGAAGCGACACTGGCTCCAGGAGAATACCCAGGGAATGGCTCTGAGATCGCTCAGGGAAGTCGCTCCGGTGCGGCGGGCGGGGCGCGAACCAATGCGTCCCGACTCGATGGCGTCGATCGGGGTCGCCTGACGATAGAACTCCATGAAGGATTCGGTCTCAATCAAGTCTCGGTAGGCGCTCAGGCTGGTCGCTGACATCCATTCGAGCGATTCGGCCAACGGATGAGCAGCTTGATCGGCTTTGGTCGAGGCGAGCGTCTTGCCCAGCGTGCCCGCCATCAGCAGTTCCAAGTTGTAGACGGCGTTGACGCGGTTGGCATACTTCTGTTCGATCGACTCCCCTTGCTCGGTCAGTCGGATATCGCCGCGGAGTGCGTTGGGGGGAAGTGCGCGGATGAAATCTTTCGTCGGGCCACCCCCGCGACTGATCGAGCCCCCTTTGCCATGAAAGAAGCGAATCGTCACTCCATGTTTTTCCCCGATCTCAGCCAAATCGTGTTGGCCGCGATGCAACCGCCACTGACTCGAGACGATGCCGCCATCTTTATTGCTGTCGCTATAGCCCACCATCACTTGCTGCACTGGATAGCGGTCGCCGCGGAGGCGCTGCTGGCAGCGGATGGTGTTTTTCGTAATCGGGTGCGACAAGAAATCGTCCAAAATATCCGGAGCGGCGGCCAAGTCGTCAATCGTTTCAAAAAGTGGCACAACCGGCAATTGACAGACAATCCCCTCTTCTCCCTTGACCAGTAGTCCTACTTCCCGTGCCAACAGGTAGACGGATAACAAATCGGTGGAACTGCGCGTCATGCTCACGATCAGCGAACCAAGGCCCTGACTACCGAACTTGCGAATAAAATCTTCCAGCACTGCGTGAGCCTCGGTCACCGTCTTTGCTTCAGGTGCAAGATTTTGCTTTAGGCCGGCAAAGGGCCGCAGCGTTTTGAGTTCCTTAAGGATAAACTGTTTGCGCTGGTCGAAGTCCCACTCCAGGAACTCCGTGCCATTCATATCCGCGGCATCGAGAAGTTGGGCGATCGCCTTGTCATGGAACATCGAGTTCTGGCGTACATCCAGCTCGGCAAGATGGAAGCCAAAGGACTCGAGCAAGCGAAGCACATCGTGGATATCCTCGTAGGCCACCGCCTTGGCACCGTAGGCCAACAACGCCTCTTGCAGAATGCGCAGATCATCGATCAGTTCTTCCCGGAATCGATAGTCACTTGCCCTGTCGCGCAAGGTGGTCGAGTGTCCGCGCTCGGTGTTCAGTGGCAGTTTATCCAAAATCAATCCTGCGAACTGCCGGAACGCTTCCCCTTTATTTCGCTCCAAAGCTGCTTCGCCAGCGCGTCCGAGCGAGGCGACCAAGTCAGCAACTCGCTTGCGCAGCCCATCCGGTGCGTTCTCCAGCGACAATTTGAAACTCAGCGTCTTCACCAGGTAGAGCAGTTTACGGCGGACGACGACGAAGGCGTAGAGTCGAAAGAGCATCAGCGTTTCATGAGTGATCTCCGCCGTGACCAAGGGATGTCCATCGCGGTCCCCGCCCACCCAATTGCCAAAGCGATAACGCGGGTAGGCTGACGCCCGCATGAGGCGATCAGCATCGAGCCCGTTGGCTTCGAAGGCATGCTTCAGTCGTCGATCGAGCACCGGTAAGACTTCCGGGAAGACTTCCGTGAAGTAATAGAGCACGTTCCGTCGCTCGGAGGGAACATCCGGTTTCTCGATGAAGATCTCACCCGTGTGCCACAACTTGTACAAGTCTCGCTTCAAACGCGCTTCCATATCGCAACGTTCGGTTGCAGAGAGATTCGATTCGAGCAACGTCTTAAAGTCCAAGAAGACTTCGCGGTGATGTTCTAGCACCGTTGCCCTTTTGGCCTCGGTTGGGTGCGCGGTCAACACCGGCTCGATCCTAAGCGTTGGCAACAAGTTGACGATATCTTCTTCGGTGAAGCCCTCTTCCAACAGCAATTTGATGTTGTGCGCGAACAGCCCCTCGACCTCCCGCATGTCCGGACTTTCCAGACTCCGTCGCTCGTCGACCGACCGCTTGATCTCCACCATGTTCAGCAGGTGAGCAACCAGGCTGAACAACTGGATCCGCTTGTTGTCGAAGGTTTCTCCGCGATAGTCATGCACTTCCCCGACAAAAGGAACTTGGATCGCCATATCGTGCTCGCCGTTCTCCTCCAGCGCCGCACGGAATAGCTCCAGTAGACTTACCCAAGCGTCATTGCGATCAATTGTCATGGCAACCTTATCGAATTACTTAAGAGTGACCATTGTCTTTTTAGCGGTCGAACTCAACCATGCACGGGCAACTGCCAGTTTCTTCTTCCCGGACATCGAATTCACTCCCCGCCCAGGTGTGGCAATACGGAACGCTCGCTGCCTGATCGCCAGTGCCCGTGTTCGGCCGGATTGTAGCGGTCGCAAACTGACCTCAGACGCCAAAAGCCCGAAAAATGCTGCGAGATACATTCATCGGCGATCCACAGAATACGACTGACCAACGTAAATTATTAGAGCGGTTCGACCAGCTTATTGCCCTCGCTGCTTGACGCTGCTCGCCCCATGTAGTGTTGCCTAAAGTCGCAGCCCCGTCCACTACCCTAGTTCTTAGTGATAAAATAGAGCAAGCAACGTAAAATTCAAACGAATTGATCGATGTAGTCATGACAAAGCTCCGGACATTTATTCTGCTCTTGCTATCTTCCAACGTGGGAATGACCTACATCAACACTGCTTGCGGTGATGAGCCACTACTAAAAATCACGACAAAACGTAACTGCGACAAAGTTGAATTCAAAGTCGAAGAGGACAAGGCTTTCTTGCTCCACGCATTTCACTGTTGTAGTAGAATCAGCAGCATAGAGCACAGCCGTTAGCTTGTGCGTATTGTGCGAGAAATGGCTACCGAGGCTAACGCGGTAACAGCACGATCCAGTCGAGACATCGCGGCATTTCCCAAACTGACTTCGTGGAGAATTAGAGGTGGTCGAGCGTCATAATGAGCAAACTCTGCTCCACAAATCGGGTCAAGTTGACGGAAACGACTCAGACGGAATGTCGACTCAAAGAGCCGAACCAACTCCACATGAAAGTTCGCCGGATCATGCGACTCAGGTGTTCCGGGAGCCCGAAGATGTGGAAAAAAATAGTTCCCGTAAACGGTTTGGACTTGAACCGCCCAGCGGATTTGAGATTGTCGAAATGATCGGCAAGGGCGGCATGGGAATCGTTTATCGGGCGATTGAAAGCGCGTTCGATCGCGATGTTGCTCTGAAAGTGCTCAGCGATAAGGCTGCGAATTCAGAAACAGTTCGGCGCTTTATCGAAGAAGCTCGGATTACCGGTCAACTCGAACATCCCGGAATACCAGCCGCCTATCAAGTCGGCTTCTTAAAAGATGAAATGCCCTATCTGGCGATGAAACTGATTCGAGGTAAGACTCTCAATGACTTGTTATTTGAACATGGGCCAAGCAGCAATCGTTGGTTAACTATTTTTGAAGGGATTTGCCAAGCCGTCGGGTATGCGCATTCGAAAGGCGTTGTCCACCGCGACCTCAAACCTCACAACGTGATGGTCGGAGCGTTTGGTGAAGTGCAAGTCATGGACTGGGGCTTGGCAAAAGTACTTCCGGCCGTAACTAATTCAGGTGGCCCATCTGAATTGGTGCATGCTGATACTACCGATATTTCCCCCGAATCAAATGTGGCAATGATCAGTCAACCCATTGCTTCAGAAAATTCGAGTAGCAATGTCAGTGCAGATACCGAGCGTCATGAAATGAATGCTGCCCAAACTGACGTGGCATCCGTGATGAAGCACAACGTGGTCAAGCACTTGATCGATCAAACTAGCAACGCAAGCTCTACTCGGCCAAACGTGAGGGATAAAGTTACTGAAAGCACTCGAGCAAGCGTGGAACGACTCAAACCAACGGCAATACGCGAAGCAACCATGATGGGAAGCATCGTCGGAACTCCAGCCTACATGCCTCCGGAACAGGCGCGTGGGGAAATTGATCGCATCAGCGCCGCAACCGACGTTTTCGGCCTTGGAGCAATACTTGCCGCTTTGTTGACTGGCAAACCTCCATACACCGGGACAAATTCAAACGACACTTTCCGTCGTGCAATGCAAGGTGACCTTCAGGAATGCTTTGAACGGCTAAATCAGTGTGACGCTGAAACGAGCATTTTGGCACTTTGTCGCCGATGTTTGTCCGCTAACCCGAACGATCGTCCGGCCAATGGAGCAGAAGTGGCGAACTCACTGGAGCAAATTCGCTTGGCTTCCGAGCAACGGGTTCGACACGCAGAATCCGAACGGCAGCGAGCTGAAATCCAGTCGCGCGAGGCCAAACGACGCCGCACGAACTTGCTCATCGCGGGCGGCTTGCTTTGCTCGGTGTTGACAGCCGGCATCATCGGCACCACGTATGGTCTTGTGGAAGCAAACAAGCGTCGCGGCGAAGCGGAACAGGCCCAGTTAAGCGAAAAGGAAAGAGCCAACGCCGAACAAGTCGCTCGCTCGGATGCCGAACTGGCCCAGACAAAAGCTGAGCAAAGTGAAAAGATCGCTCAACAAGCGCTGCAACAAGCTCTTAATGAGACTGAATGGGCTCGCACAACCCTGTCATTCCTTGTCGACGACGTCATTCGCCAAGCCGACAGTTACCAGCAAGTCGACCGAGAATTGATCAATCCGAATTTAACCGTCCGCGAAGCGATTGAAGCCGCCACAGGTCGCATTGAAAAACGTACAGAGGATAGACCTCATATTGCGCCGGCCTTGCGCCATCCGATTGGGGACGCGTATGTTGCCTTGGGAAACTTTGCTGATGGTATTAAGCAACTAGAACTCGCTTTCAGCGAAGCAACCAAATTCCGTGGCAGTGACGATGCACACACACTCGCGATTCAAAAGTCCCTTGCCCAAGGATACTTGTGCAACTCTAATTACCCGCAAGCGATTCAAACTTTTAATGAACTACTTGAAAAAATTCGACGCGTTCAGCCAATCGATCGCCGCACTGAAATCCACGTCGAATATCTGCTCTCAATCGCAAGTCGGGAAATGGGTGACCAAACTGCTGCGTTAGATTTCGCTGAAAAAGCCGCTGTAGAATCCGCCAAGGAGTTTGGGGAGGATGACGGACTTTCGCTGCACGCGCGGTCGCAACTGGCAGTAGTGCTGTTGTACCAGGGACAACAACAACGCGCGCTTGAAATGTTTAATGATGTGCTTGAGCGTCGTCAGCGACTCAACGGCGACGAGCACTTGGCAACCCTAGAAGCGATGGCTTGGACTGGTTGGTGCTACAATGTTCGCCATGAGCCCGGTAAAGCAATTCCGCTGTTTGAAAGAGCCCTCGCAGGGCGTTCGGCTAAATTGGGAGCTGAACATCCCTATACTCTAACTTCGACGGACAACCTTGGGTTGGCCTATTCGAGAACTGGGCGAACGGAAGAGGGCATTGCACTGCTTGAAATAGCGCTTGAAGGACGCCGCAAGATCGCACCAAATAATCTTCAGACTTTTTGGAGCATCATCAACTTGGCGTCGGCATTAAACGACGCAGGCAGGCTGGTAGAAGCCGCCACGCTGTTTCAAGAGGGCTACGACCGTCAAACCGAACTGTTCGGCAAAGACTATCCGAATGCTATCGTCTGTTTGAGCAATTGGGCCGAATCCGAGTGTCGGTTGGGCCATTTTGAAAAAGCCCTTCCGAAATTTGAGCGGGCATACGAGTATTTTTCTAATTCAGTCTCGCCGACTGCGGGTAATGCTCTGATTGCACAATTGAATATCGCGGATTGCAAGTTATTCATGGGCCATTGGGAAGAGGCTAGGAAGTCACTGGAAGAAGTAATTCCGATAGCGCAACAAGCTACCGGAGAATCCAGTCCTCTAACTATCCAATCGCTCGTGTTGCTAACGAAATGCGCTGCCACCATGGGAGACAGGCAAAAAACAGTTGCCTTGGTTGATGAATCCGTTGCCAAAATCGACATCTCCTTAGGAGCAACATCATATGACGGAGCATTGCACAAGATCGATTTGGCTGAGTCGCTGATGAAAGTGGAAGAATCAGAAAAAGCGGAGCAGCTTGCAGTTCAGGCCGCCGTGGCCATGGCCGAGGTGAAACCGAACGGCTGGGAATTGCCGAGTGCCAGATCAGTGCTCGGGTGGAGTTTGAACGTTAACAAGAAACAAGCCGAAGCTGAACCCGTTTTACTTGACGCCTATCAAGGATTGAACAACCCAGACAACCATGTTTTTCCGCGAGATTATTGGAAGCGTCATCGCACTGCTTTGCAATTGTCGGAACTCTTCACTCAGCAGGACAAGTTGGAGGAAGCAAAACTGTGGTCGCAAGTCGCACAACAGCATCCTCCAAGCAGCTCTGAATTGTCGCCCCCCGAGGAGTCCCAATAGTGAGTCAGCGCGTGGCAGTCAACTTTTCAATGGCAGCCTGTAATGCGGCCAAATCCCCCGGGCTCTCAACAAGCTTTTCTTCCCGAATGGCCGGTAAGAGATGCTCCCACACCAAATTCAGCTCCGACGGCATATTGCGAGTGTTGGCGGTGATGGCCACGACTGCATCGAGATCAGGTAACACAATGCAGAACTGGCCGTCTTTCCCATCGCCACGAAAGGCATTGTGGCGACAGCGCCAAAACTGAAATCCATAGCCCTGATCCCAATCACGCTCGGGATCGCTCCCATTGGAAACTTGTTTCGATGTAGCTAGCGCAGTCCAACTCTCAGGGATCAGTTGTTCTCCATTCCACTTGCCTTTTTGCAGGTAGAGCTGCCCGAACTTCGCGATGTCTTCGGTGCAGAGGTACAGTCCGTAGCCACCCAGCGAAATGTCTTCCGGGCTGGTGTCCCATTTGGGCGGAGCAATTCCCAGCGGTGTGAATAATCTCGCCTGTAGATAGTCAACCACTTTGTCTCCAGTAACCTTTTGCACGATTGCAGATAGCATGTAGGTCGCAGGCGTGTTGTAGCGAAAGTGTGTACCCGGTTTGTGCGGCACTGGATGCGACAAGAACGCGCGGCGCCACTCCGTCTGATCCCGCAAATTGACTTCGTCTTGATGTCCAGTCGACATGGTCAGCAGGTCACGGACTCGCATGGACTTCAAGTTGTCCGAAGGCTCGTCCGGAGTTTCGTCGGGGAAAAAGTCGATCACTCGATCGTCGATGGACAGCTTGCCATCAGCGACCGCCAAGCCCACGGCGGTCGAAGTAAAACTTTTGCTAAGCGACCACAGGAC
Organism: Pirellulaceae bacterium; assembly: GCA_041753315.1. Lineage (GTDB taxonomy): Bacteria > Planctomycetota > Planctomycetia > Pirellulales > Pirellulaceae > Aureliella. The sequence continues at coordinate 52,605 of JBGSUV010000143.1, forward strand.
GTGCGGTTTGTCGGCTGCTTCGGGTGCCCACCAAGCTTCGGCGACCACCTGCCCATGCCGCACCAGCATGAAACTGTGCATGGAATCGACTTCTGCGTCAGCGGCTTTGATAAATGCCAAGATGCCGGCCGACGAAACGCCTTGTGACTCCGGCGTACTCCGCGGCAAACTCGCATCTTGCGCAAACGTCGCGCCCACAAGCTGCATGGAAATTATAAGGGCAGCAATCACGCGCGCCAGGTTGGTATAGCTCAACATAGAATTGGACCTTCTCATTTTGAATTGTGATGCACAGTGCCAACGATCCGCACGTGCGTCTGAAAATCAATAACGGACTCGCACGTCACACCCATCGATCAGAAGTGATCTCGCAAACTCCAGCAGACGAACAGATGACCCGTGGACAAGCTGATATCAGACATTTTCTTGTCTAGGTGATCGCTAGTGTGGTAGGAGAGCAACAAGTCACCCACGACCAAGCCAGTGACCATCATTGTGTGATAGACATGGCCGCCAGCGTCCTTCATCTGCACGACGTCGCCAAGTTTGATATTTGACATTTTTTCATGACATTCCGCACCCGCCTCGAACTCGACCCTGCCGCGTCCTGAACGCGAAATGAAGTTGTAAAGATTCTGTGCGCCTCCCCAGGTGTAACTGGCTTGGGTGAGCATACTACCACCAAACCACCACTGATCATTCTTCGCACGATCCAGAAAGTTGCGGGTGCCAACCATCGGCCAGCCCCCGGCATGCAGAGCTTGCGATACAAAGTTCGTACAGTCGTTCCCCATTCGACCATAGACTGAATTTGTAGCTAAGGCCCATGTTTTGGCATAAGTAACAGCCGCACTGCGATTGTAAGTTGTCATGCTTAAGTCCCCATTAGGTTTGATGCCGCATGTAACCGCGACCAGCAGGAGCTTCTTGGTAATGTCCTACCTGTTTCGGATTGTAGCAAATCTGAGCCATTCTAAGTTTGCCTTTGATCCAACACTGAAAATCACCTCAAAACGTGACAGCGACACAGTAGAAGTCACGGTCAAAGAGGACGTTGAAGTACTGTCGATGAGCGTGTGGAAGAGGGAACTAGCCGGTGAGAGATGAGCCATCGGAACCAATTGTAACTGGCTTTCCGAACTCCTGCGTGCGACGCAGTGTGCATCAGACCACACACTGATCTAGATCAACAGGTCGCGAACAACATGACCGTGGACATCGGTAAGTCGGAAATCGCGACCGGCATAACGATAAGTCAATCTTTCGTGATCGAAGCCAAGACAGTGCAAGATTGTTGCCTGCAAGTCGTGGACATGCACCGGATTCTCAATCACGTGAAATCCAAAGTCGTCGGTCTGGCCAAATTGAAATCCAGCTTTCATACCACCGCCAGCCATCCACATTGTAAAAGCTTGCGGATGGTGGTCCCTGCCGTTCGCTCGACCTAGGGAGGCGTTCGATTCGATCATAGGAGTACGACCAAACTCGCCGCCCCAAATTACCAAAGTTGAATCAAGCAGTCCTAATCGCTTGAGATCCTGCACCAGCGCGACTGCACCCTGTTCGGTCGCTTGCAAGTTGTTCGTGTGATTTCCAACGACATCGGAGTGCGCGTCCCAACCTTCATGATAGATGTTGATGAATCGCACGCCGCGCTCGACCATTCGGCGCGCCAGCAGACACGCCCGCGAGAAAGATGGTTTCGATGGCTCGCACCCATACATGGCCAACGTCTCAGACGACTCATCCTTCAAGTTCATTAGCTCTGGAGCAGAACTTTGCAAACGAAAGGCCATTTCATAATTTGCAATCCGAGTTGCGATCTCGGGGTCGCCAAGATCTTCCAGTCGTCGTCGATTCAAAGCGTTAATTGTTTCGAGCGATTCACGCTGGGCGATGGCATCAATTCCAGTCGGATTTTGAACGTTGAGAATGGGATCGCCCTCATTTCGCAATCGCACGCCGGTATAAACAGTTGGCAGGAACCCGCTGGACCAGTTCGCCGCACCACCACTGATTCCCGAGCCAGTCGACATGACCACATAAGCAGGTAGGTCCTGCGACTCAGCCCCAAGCCCGTACAATGCCCAACTGCCAAGACTTGGGCGACCGGGTTGCAAGAAGCCAGTGTTCAAAAAGATCTGCGCCGGCGCATGATTGAATTGATCCGTGTAAGCCGACCTCACGATACAAATGTCGTCGACGATTTTCGGTAGGTGCTTGAATGCGTCGGAAATCTCCAGCTGCATCTGCCCGTGCTTGGCAAATTTGAAACGCGGCCCCATTACAGCGGCGTCAGCGCGAATGAATGCGTAGCGTTGACCTTGAATGACCGACTCCGGCAAAGGTTTGCCTTCGAACTTGGACAAATCAGGTTTGTAATCAAACAGATCCAAGTGACTTGGCGCACCGGCCATGAACAAGTGAATGACTGCCTTTGCACTTGACGGAAAGTGTGGTTGGCGAGGCGCGAGTGACTGAGGTTCCGCGTAGGCCCGCGCAGTCCCGACTAAGAGACTACCCAACGCGGCTTTTCCCAGACCGATTCCGCAATCGTGAAGAAAGTGCCTTCGAGCGACGATGTTTGGTGGGATCGACATTGTCATAATACAGTACTTTTGGAGCGTTTTTTGATCGCCAAATGTTGTTGAGTTTCACTCTCTAACAACGTCACTTCGTTACAGCTTCGTCGACGTTCAATAGGACCCGGGCTACCAATGCCCAAGCAGCTTGGCTGACCGATTGATCGGATCGACTGTCGGCATCTCGCGAACCTGAAACGATCTCAGCGGATTTCAATTCTCCGTCTAGAAGCCGGCGACATTGTCGGTTGAAGTAATTTTCTAAGTCGTCCAGCTCTGCTTGGGAAGCGGGACGAATGAGTACGCTTCGAAACAAAAACGACAGCTTCTCGCGGTTACTGCCCTGCACATCGTCGGTTTGTCGTCCAAGCTCCTCTATTGCTGCCTTGAACGTAACATCGTTTAACATGGACAGCGCTTGCAGAGGTGTATTTGTGACCTCACGCCGTGCAATACACGCTTCACCACTGGGCGCATCAAACGTAGCCGTTAAGGCGAAGGGGGAAGTGCGTTTTGCAAATGTATAAAGACTCTTGCGAAACCGATCCTCGCCCGGGCTTACACTCCACGCGAATGCACCGTACGTTCCTTCCGTTGTCACATTTGGTGGTTGCGGCGGGAAGACACTCGGGCCGCCCACTTTTGTTGAAAGCAAGCCCGCGACAGCCAGCGCTTGATCGCGAATGATTTCGGCGTCGAGTCGATTTCTAGGGCCGCGAGAAAGCCACCTGTTGTCTGGATCCTTTTCGAGGGCGATCGGACGAACTTGACCTGCCTGACGATAAGTTCGACTCATCACAATTTGCTTGTGCAGGTACTTCATCGACCAACCATTTTCGACAAAATCAACCGCCATGTAGTCGAGCAGCTCAGGATGCGTGGGCGGATCACCTTGGTAGCCAAAATCCTGGGACGTTCGCACGATTCCGTGTCCGAAAAAGGCTTCCCAAGCACGATTAACGGTAACTCGCGCCGTTAACGGATTGTTGGGAGAAACAAGCCATTTTGCAAACTCCAACCTTGTTTTGGGCTGAAGACTCCCTTGAGTGTTTAGTATCTGCGGCGTATGAGGTTCAACTGCATCGCGAGGTTGAAGAAACTCACCGCGATGGTAGAGATGGGTTACGCGCGGATTGTTGCTCGGTCGTTCCTGCATGACCAATGTACTGATGCTTGGAATGAGCGACCCCTTCAATGCTTTAAGCTCTTGACGTACTTCTGCCAGTTCAGCGGTGTGCTCGAGGAAAGCGTTTCGAACTTCCTCACGCTGCGCGGCGCTCCAGTGTTCACTGGAGGTTGAGAGATGGTTGGCCACTTCATCATTCAAATCATGCGCAGCACCAACCGGTTCAGTCGTATACGACCAACGAAATCGCCCGATCCCCGGCGCATACCAACGTTCACAGAGCATTGAAATCGAGACCTGGCCAACGACGGCGGTCGGTTCAGCAAGCTCAAATACTGCAACATGACGCTGCCGCTGTCCCCCATCGATCGACCAACCCGATTGTTTGTTACCGTCGATGCATTTCGCAGCAGTATTGTCTCCACTTGCAAATGAGTGCGTGGCTTCAGCAATTTCCTGCAACTGGTCAACGCAGCGAATTTCAACTTCGCTGAGAAAAAAATCACCAAGGGGACCTTCGTAATATGTCGCACCCGGACCACCTTTCGGTAGCCGTTCGTCAGGTAACACTTCAAGTCGGAATCCTGTAGTACCGACTGGCACGTCTTCAAAGTCAATTTTGTAACTGTCACTTTTCGCAAAATCACCGGTCGCAAAAATCGAATGATCGTCGAGGATGGTAAGCAGTGGAGTGGTCGCGACAGCGCTGACGGGATGTGCAATCTGCCACTGGTTGACTTTGGCCGATTGTTCTTTAATCCACAAATCTAACTTCTGAGCCAGGACTTTCTCTCGTCGCGTTTCAAAGGGGACACTTGTGTCGATTGGCGAGCCAGCGGCAATACGAAATTTCCCTAAGACATGCTTGGCGCCATAGTCAAACGCAAGTTCTACCGTTACCGAACCGTCGTCGTGCAAATCGAGCGGCTTGTCCAGTTTTAATGTAAGTGTTCGATTTACGTTCCACGTCCCAGAGCCGTGAATGGCCCAACCAGTATCCGCTTTGCCATCTATCGAATCGCTCGCTGAGAAGTTTGGCTGAGAAAAATCTGCGCTGGCCTCAGTAAACTTCAATGCGGCCGAATCCAAGCTTGCACTAACTTCAGTCAAAACAAAATTGCCGTGCGGTGTAAGCCCTGGTCCCATACTTGGAAGATTTTCATCAGCCAGAGCTTCGATGCGGAGTTCACTGTAAATGCCCTTCGGCAATCTTAGGGAGAGGGTGAAAGTATCGGTGGGCTGCGAAAGTTCTTCGACCCAAACAGTGTTTTGTTCGCGAATTCGAATGTTCGAGTTGATCGATTTCGCATTAAACGGTGTCAACGTGGTCCAGACGATATCCGTTGGAACGGGAAATCGTTCTGCGAGCGATCCCTTCAGTTTATCGATTTGGCGTTGCGTTTCTTTTTGTTTTTCTTCGAAATCAGCTTGAGGAACAGGTAACTCCGGTTCATCAGCATTGTTCAACAGCGCGAACAGGCCGTAGTACTCGTGATGTGAAATGGGATCGAACTTGTGTGTGTGGCACTGTGCACAACCAATGGTCAACCCCAACCAAGTTGTACCTGTGGTCGCTGTACGGTCTGTCATCGCATAATAACGAAACTCAAGTGGATCGATGCCACCTTCCTCGTTGAGCATCGTGTTGCGATGAAAACCGGTTGCAATTCGCTGTTCAAGTGTTGCGTTTGGAAGCATGTCACCAGCAAGTTGTTCGATCGTAAACTGGTCGAACGGCATGTCGTTTTGGATCGCCTTGATAACCCAATCGCGATAGGGCCAGATTGATCGCAATCGATCTTTTTCGTAGCCGTTCGTATCCGCGTACCGAGCCAGATCCAGCCACTTGCGAGCCCAGCGTTCGCCATAGTCAGGTGACTGAAGCAATTCGTCGACGACGCGCTCGTAGGCCTGATCACTGGGATCTGCCGCAAATCGATCCGCCTGCTCAACGGTCGGTGGAAGACCAATTAAGTCGAGGAAAACACGCCGGACTATTTCGTATGGATTGGCAGGTTGCTGCGGAGTCAGTTGTCGTTCAGCGAGCTTTGCAAACACAAATCGATCAATGACGTTATCATTCCAAGCGGCATCGCTGCTGGTCGGAGGGTTGGCTTTTTGAGGAGCCACGAAGGCCCAGTGCGTTTCGTAGTGTGCCCCTTGAGAAATCCAATTTTTGAGAATGTTCTTTTGCGACTCGGTAAGAGTCAGATTGGATGAAGGCGGCGGCATGCGCTCGCTTTCGTCTGCGTCGATACGCTTGACGACCTCACTCTGAGAGAGCGAACCCGGCACGATCGGCACTTCGCCGGAGTCTGCAGGTTGGCTGGCCGACTCCCAAAGATCAAGACGCAATCCACCTTCGCGGGAACCTTCGTCAGGTCCGTGACATTTGAAGCAATTCTGCGACAAAATGGGGCGAACGTCGTTCGAAAAACTGACTGGATCGGCTGCGATGGCTACGCCGGCAGTCATCACACTTACTAAATATGCGCCGCTCAACACAACTAGGTAAAGACGCCTTGGGACAGCGCAGTGATCACAAGCTCTCAATAACATGTCACGCATAAATAATCGCACTTACATTATCTGGAATCAAGCAACCGCACCTCGTCAAGACAAATCTTCGACGAGGTACGGGTTTTGATTGTAGCAAATCTGAGCTATTCTACGTTTGCCTTTGACCAGAAAGTCAACTACGAATGACACCGCAGTCAATGGCTGGTGGACGGGATCAAAACGGCCTAACCTGGCCTTTGGTTCGAACGCATCGACTCAGTCGATAGACATTTGAGACTATTGCAGCAATGACAGTTAGAAGTATCACGGCACCTACCGAAGATCTCGCTGTGGTCCCTCCTTTCTTCGACTTGCCTGCTGCAAATTCCGCAGCGCTCGGACCCACAACATGCGAACGGCAGGATCCGACTTATTCATTCGCCCTGCGATTTCCGCAAAACTAAGTTCTTCGAAATGTCGCATCTCCACAATTCTCCTTTGTTCATCCGTCAGTTGCGCGAGTGACATCTCGAGTTCAATCCACTCTTCAACCGCCACAAGCTCACCGCTCACCGATGGCGCCGGCTCTATCGCATATTGACTCAGCCCTAGCTCCCCGTTCGCAAACAGATCGGTTGCCGCCTGCTCGCGGCCAGAACCACGTTTGGTCGATCCAAGCAGGCGCCGATGATGGTCGCGAATCGTGTCTTTCAAGATGATGCGTAACCACGCCAATCGCTCTTCATGGCTTTCCCCTTTGAACTGCGACTCGCTTTGCCAAGCCTTCAGCAAAGTTTGCTGCACAATGTCCGACGCTTCGACGCGACCCCGCAGTCGATCCGATAGTTCACGTTCAGCCACCATTTGTAGCCAAGGACGCAGACGACCTATCGACCAACTTTCACACAAGCATTGTTCAGGATCATTGGTCATGGAACTGAACCGACCTTCTTGGCTCGAGCATGGCCCCAGGCAACTCCGACGGCCATCGGCATCACAATCTGTGCGGCTGCAGCACAAAAGGAAGTAAACCAACCGCCCAACGTCCAATAGCCACTCATGCCTGGGTTTCGCTGTGGAATGGTCGCTTGGACTCCGAACATCAACAACGTAGCCAGAAGCATACTGAGCGCGATACTAACTCCCAATATCTTCCAACTTTGATGTCGCATGAGAGTAAATACGGCCCAAGCACTCAACGCTGCCATGACACCCGCGATCATGTCGGGGATCAGATAACCGGCTTGCGCACTCCGCAATGCGCGCCAGCAAACGAGGGCTAAAACAGCAACGGCGGGCGCAAGTAGCATTGCCTGTAGTGACCATTGTCGTCCGCGAACCAATCGAAAGATATAGCCTGCTGGTATCAGAATCGCCCCCACAGACAGCAAAGCCAGTCGGATGACATCGGCGAATGATTTTCGATCATACAACCCATGCGCGACGATCGCTTTGCGGTATCGCGGATCCACATCGGCCGAGATCATGGCGACAGGCAGGGCAATGGACTGATCCGAACTGGTTGCCGGAGCGCCCATGTCGACCTCAACGCATATCACTGCCTCGGGTGTCGATCCGACCAGCAACGTACCAGTGCGATGGGAAAGCAATCGCGGATAACGCGTTTCCCCAATTCTCGATGATTGCAGCCCTTGGCCAAATTGCAAAGCAACTTGCCCGCTGGGCAGTTCGTACCATGAATGCTCTGCGTTATTGTTCGCGACCTTTAAATACTGTTTGCCCTGGTGCTCTTCGAGATCGATAAGCGCACCGCTGGTTGTGGCTATCTCAAATTCGCTAAAATGATTCTCTCTATCCGCTGGTCGAATCTTAATTTGGCCGGGAACGCGATACTCAATGCGATCAAGAATCTGATCGCCATCCATGTCAGCGGTGAAAATAGAATCTGGCGGACCCAGCATGGGGCCTTCGGCGAGCATGGCTGTTGCATAAGGAATGTCGCTATTGTCCGCCTCGTTGAATTTCCCCGTCTGTTCATCCACATGCAGCATCTTCATTCCAAACGATCTGTCGGTGCGTACTCTTTGCGGCGGATCGACAAGCGAATCATCATCTGGAAAGGCGGTGATCATCCCCACAATTCCATCGCATTTTTCTACCGCCATCACATGCAATGAAAGATCTTGTGATTGCACATCATGGCGTATCGTGAATTTTGCTTTTCGCCGAAGCCTATCGAGCTCTTTTCCATCGTGTAGCCCAACGGACTCCAAATCAAACAGATTGTCCTCATTTTCAACGCCATCAATTACTAACAAATGCATCTGGTTGCCTGAAGGAACCAGTTTCATCATCGGCCACGGTTCTCGCCAAGGCCAGTCGTCTGCAGCCAGTTGCAAAGGTCGCTCCCAAAACGCCTGACCGTCGCGTCCATCGATCGCCTCGACGATTAAGCGACCATTCCTTGTATTGCCTGATATCAAGTCTGCCACTTGATCGCCATTGAGATCTACCTGAATCGGGTCGGCAGGACGAAGTTGATCGCCTGGATTTGTACCTTGGTAGCATTCTCTCCACCACAACAAACGCCCTGCAATGCGATCGATCTTGAGCAGCAGAAATCCTTGATCGCGTTTAGGCGCCGAACGATATGAGGAACTTGGTTTAGCGCCAGCGAGAGCATAAACGAAACGGTCTGGAGCCTGCTGGTCTAACGTGACAAAACGAATTGCATCCATATTTGGAGCATCGATGGAAAACAGGATTTTACCCGTTTCGCTATCGTAAAATCCAGGAGTAGCGTTGGACTGGCCCGTTTTCGTAAAAACGAGATCGATCTTTCCATCGGGCCGATCTAGTACCAACACAGGCTTACCGTCGAAGAAAAATCGCTCGCCGGTCCACACGTTATGGCCGTCGAGTGGATTAATGCAGCGAACCGCCCCATTCGGACCACTTAATAGGACGCGAGGTTGTTTCGTTGGCGAAGTCCAACTTGCGATGAGATCTTCGCCTGGGTAGCTCGATCGCTTGAGTTCTCTAGCAACCCACACGGCCGCATCGCTGGGATTTGCATACGGACCACTGCGTCGGCGATACCAGCGTCCCTGGGTGACGTCGATTGGCTGATCGCCCATTTGCATGATGGTTAAACCGCGAGCCACAGTTACTGGATGGAATTGCCTTAAATCGAAAGTAACACTTATCGAGGATAGCTTCAGCTCTTCCTGCGACCCGTAGACAACGGAACAAGCCAACTCGTCGCCTGACAGTTCGACATAGTCGATCTCAGCAACGTCGAAATTCTTGACACTCGCTGCCACATGTTCTTCGCGATACCCAAGGCGACCTCCGCTTCTGCCACTTAGAAAGTCGATGGTAAGTCGCAAGCCGTCTTTCGACACAGAACCTGTCGGAGAAGATGCATGGGCGGATGACAGCTGATGGAGCCCTACCACCGCCAAATCGACGATTCCATCGCGATCGATATCCGCAATTGGCAAAGCTTGATCAATGACCGGCGAAATGCCTGCCACAGCATGGCTGGTCCATTGCAGTTTTCCCGTTGTCGAATAGCAATGCAACTGCGGCCACTTAAATGGAACATCGGGATTGGTCGGCGAAAGCACTTCGTCGTCGCCATCGCCATCCAAGTCGCGCACCAGTGGAAATGAACTATCGGCTGCACCGGCTGCTAAATCGTAGGCGCCAATATCTTGCGGAATTGACCAGCGAGGTTGCGACTCACCAAGCACACATAGCTCGAGAAAGCATTTCGTATAGGAGGTGCCGGGAATACCTGTAAGCAGTAAAGCTCCTAGCTTTCCATCAGACAAGTGAATTCGTTGCGGCCCGCGCAAGATTGGCTGCGCAAGCTTTATCGCCGGACTGACGGAGGTTCCGTCTGCAAGATTGATAAAGTGGATGGCTTGATCGGTCGCAGCAATCGCTACACGAAAATCGTTGTGTTGGCAGAGAATGAGTGGGGGTAAAACGTACAACGCGGAGTTGGCACTGTTGCCTCCCCATGCATCGTTGTTCGTGTCATACGCTCGCGTACGCATCGCGATCGATTCCCCATGCGTCTGGATCATGCGCTGCGAGCGTTTGTCAGAATTGAACAGGCGTCGATGCTTCAGCAATCCTGCCCAGGGCCAAGTGCGAAAATTTCCCATAGCAATTGTCGGGAAAGGTGCGACGGCTATTTTACTGCCGTCGCGACCACTAAGCGTAAAGACAAACGGTCGACTAAATCCGCTCGGATCAAACAACGCGGCATTCAGCACTAAATCGGGAGTGCCGTCGTTGTCCAAATCATCCACCGGCGTGATGCCAACGATCGCTTCGTTTGTCATCTCTTCTTTCGGATAGCGACTACGCGCTTCAGCCATCTCAAAGGTCATCGGCAAACGGTGCTTCCAAAGCACCGTTCCATTGCTCGATACGGCAGCGAGCGCGGCATGACGAGCTGCGGTAACTATAAAATCCTGCTGGTCGTCCTGGTTCAAATCTACGGGATGCCTGTTAATTCTTTCGATGCGAGCGAATGCACTTTCCGCAACCGAATAGTCACCTTGAAATGCTTGGTCTGCATCGAAAGCAAAGGTCAACGGCGGATCGTCGTCCGTGCCATATCCTGACTGCGTATTGGACGCATCGTCGGCGAGCCCCGCATCGAGTTCCGCAATCGGTAACGTGAATCTTCGTTTCGTTTCGGCACCTGGTTCAAACACTTCAAACGCATCCTTACCGAGTACCGCCAGCGCATGATCCCCATGGGATACGGACAGTTTCTGATAGATATCCAATTGCGGCAGCGATTCACGTCGGTCGACAATTTCAATCTCTGTCGATTCATGTGGCCTAACAACGACATTAACGGTTTGCGAGAGAGAGCCCATACCTTCCAAGCGAACTCGATAGTCACCCGCGGGAAGGGTCATTGGCTTCTGCATCGGCGTGGTTACCACTCGCAGCTCTGTCTCTCCGTGTCGAACATTGGCAGCATGCGAGCCTTGTCGAGAATCGTCTACATGGGGTTGGATGTTCGCAACATACAAACCCGCGGGCGTATCGATGCGAATTTGGCCTAGCTTGGCCTGCTCGCGCTGTTGCCAAAGCAACGCCACTGCTACCAACGTAGCGACCGTGGCGACTGCGGTCATGGCAATGGCTTGGACTTGTCGTGTGTGCCGCTTGAAGAATCGCGACGCCACGACCCAGGAAGGCAGTCCTTTGGCCATGATTGGCTTGTCATCGCGAATTGCCTTCAAATCATCCGCAAGTGCAGCCGCAGATGGATAGCGGCGATCTGGTTCTTTGTCGAGGCATTTTAAGAGCACCAACTCCAACGTGCGTGGGATCGTCGGATCGACTTGCCGCGGCGGTGTGGGTTCGTCCCGTCGAATTTGCGTCAACAACTCAAGCGGCGACTCGGACTTAAACGGCGGTCGACCCGTCGCCATTTCGTAGAGGGTCGCTCCGAGAGAGTAGATATCTGTCCTCGCATCGATTCTCTCGTCGCAATCGGATATTTGCTCCGCACTCATGTAACGGGGCGTACCCAGCATAGAACCTGTTACCGTGGCGGTGACATCGACATCGCGTCGAGCCAAGCCGAAGTCCGTCAACCATACTTTCCCAGTCGTATCGACGAGCAAATTCCCTGGCTTGACGTCGCGATGAATCACGCCGCGTTGGTGTGCATGTTCGAGAGCATCGGCAGCTTCGATACCAACTCGAATCACTTCGCGTAGTGTAGCTGCCCGAGAATCAAACGTAGCGACCGCGAACCACTGCGACAAAGGGCAACCATCGATCCGCTGCATCGCAAACCAGTTCAAGCCATTGTGCACGCCGACCTCATAAATCGGCACAATGCCGGGATGCGCCAGAGCCGCGACTGTTGCGGCTTCGCGCAGGAACCTCCTCACGGTTCGTGGATCGACGGCCCCAAACGGCAACACCTTTAGCGCGACGATTCGATCGAGCGACAATTGCCTCGCTTCGTAGACGACCCCCATCCCGCCTCGGCCTAATTCGCTCAATACTTCAAAATCTGGGATCGCCGGAAAAGCAACTTCGTCCTCAGGGATATTGTCTTCGAGCCTTTCTTTTCGAGCGACTCCGGCTTTCCCTTGCTCAATTCGCTCGAGCCCCGCCAAGCACTCAGCCAAGCCAGGAGCCAATGTGGGGTGGCGTGCAACTAGTTCGCTTGCCGACGGACGACTCTCAAGCGAGCGTTCCAACCAGCACGAAATGACTTCCGCGATTTTTAGTTCGATTTCTTGGTTTTCGTCGGGTGTGTTCATAGTCATCATTTCGTTCCGCGAAACGTCGGACATCTAAGCTCGGAAGGCCAAGTCTAGAGAGACCGGAAGTCAGTCCCACACACCCAAGACGCAAAAATTCTACAAGCGCAACGCAAAAAACCGAGTTGCCTTCCAAATTGCGGAATTTCTAGTTGCGCCTCAGTGTTGCCTCGCATCCTCGGCATCCGCTTACAGCAGCCTCCGTCGCCTGGCCACTTTGGTATCCGTACTGCTCTCTAAACCAGCACGTTGGGTCCCAATCCATCGAGTGATCAGCCTCTGCGTTTCACCCGAATGCCGCAAGGATAAGCGTAGTGGAAGTCGTCAAGACTTTCGGAAGTGGTTGATTTCACTGCGAAAACCGAAATTCTTGGCGAATTTCGCTACGTTGAAGTCCTTATCCTTGCTGCATTGGGTTTTCACCCCACAGTGGCTAACAAGCTTTGGGGAATGTTCGAGTGTTCGGACTGCTCAGGCAGCGGACGACGGCCAACAACCGTCGGAGCAGCGCCTTCAGGTTTTTAGTTTTGCGCACACGATTTGCTTGACCGTCACGTGAGACAATACACAGTTTCCGACCGGGAAATCGTGATGGCGACCGTTCAGTGGTCGACGCGACGCATGGGACAGCGAAGACGATTGGATTCTGCACTCAAACCGCTCCTAAAGTAATATCGGAACCTCGCGCAATGCAAGTACTCACTACCAAATGCCCCTACTGCCATCACGAAGTCGATAGCACGATTGAACAGCTTGACGGTCCCGTGATCTGTCCGTCGTGTAAAAAGCCGTTCGAGATTGAGATGCCCAGCGCGGTGGTAACGTCCGTTCACGAGGTCGACGGTCGGAAGGCGAATAAGGACCGAATGACTGCCGACCCGGCAGAGCGCATCCTCGTGAAGGTTCACCCGGTCGTCTTCCGAGCGCGTCCAGTCGCAGCTCTTATCGTCACTATTGTCGGTATTGCCGCACTTGTCTTGATGGTCATGTCACTCGCCGGAATGTCGCTGGCTGGGTATTCCTTGGACGAAATGATGCCGCTTGGACCGGCATCGCTAATAACGTGGTTGTGCGCTATCACGCTACTCGTGATAGCATGCATTATTGGCTACTGGCTCTTGTTGAGCATGTTTACCACAATGACCGTGACGAATGATCGTACGCTCTATCAAGAAGGAATCATTGCTCGCACGACGTCAGAAGTGCAACATAACGACGTCCGCAACCTGCAGCTCGACCAATCGTTCATGCAAAGACTGTTAAGAGTTGGCGGCATTGGAATATCTAGTTCTGGCCAAGACGACTTGGAAATCGTCGCCAAACATCTGCCCAATCCTGAGCAGATCATCGACTTCATCCGCAAGAACCAAACCTAACATCTCTTGTGAAAATAGCACTTCCGCCCGCTTCTTACGGAAGCCACACCGATTAACTATTCTGTTTTATAGATTCGCCTACGATGGTGCGTACGCTTAGTGCAGTGCGTGTCATTAATTGAAGATTGTTACTTGTTTGGCAGATTGGGGTGTTCTAAGATGAAAATGTGCTTTCGGAGTTACAGCCTTAATAGTGAGCTTTACGATGCGGGCCAAACGTCATCTTATCCTGCCAATCGACGGCATTCGAATTTCTGACTCCACAACTCCATTCCCTTCTAGCGCGGCGAAGCTGCTGGCAACATTGCAGCTCGCACCCACAGATGTTGCGGCGACCAAAAAACTGGGGAAAAGCCTTGCCGCGATGGTTCGAACGGCATCCTCGGCCGTCCGACGCGCCGCTGCGGCTAGCGTTTCTTCCGCCTCGGCGCCAACGATTGAGGTGATCGAATCTTTGCATGAAGATGGTGTTAAGTTGGTTTCCGCTTCGGAAGAAGTTTTGGCCGTCTTGCGACAGGAGAATCCCGGGATCCGCATCATTGAAGAAAAGTTCTGTCATCCGGCACTTGCGCCTCGAGTCCTCATTCCGCCCAGGCCTACGAGACCAGCGGGTGTGCGGGCGACAGCAGCGACATCGACAAGCATCGTCGTTGAGGTATTGCGAGGCGATACGATGAAGCGCGTCAAGGGAGTTGATGTCATTGCGTTTCGGACTAGCAAAGATGCACTGGAAAGGAAAACAAATGCGTCTGGAAAAGCCACGTTCAAGTTTGCTGGGAAGGTCACCAAGTTAAAGCAGCTCTATGTCTATCATGAAGAGCCAGGTGTATGGGGATACTTCAAAGCGAACGTCAAGGTCATTGGCGGTTCCGTAAAAGTCATTCTGGCCCCGCTCGATCTAGTCACGGAGGATACGTTACGATTCTTTCACCAGGCGGGTAGCCTAACCGATGGTACTGGCGTACGAGTTGGGGTGATCGATTCAGGTGCTGATACTTCGCATCCGGACCTTGTCGGCGCGATTGAGGGCGGGGCCAACTGCGTACCGGGTTCGAGTCGTCCCGCAAATGACTTTGGACCGGACGGCGCGCATGGTACGCATGTTGCTGGCACGATCGCAGCACGAGGAACATCGCCCGTCGGTGTGCGAGGTGTTGCCCCAGGGGCCTCGCTTCGAATCTATCGGGTATTTGAAGATGGAAACCTCGGCAGTGGCTCTAGCTTTGCGGTCATTGATGCCATCGATCGCGCGATTTCGGACAATTGTGATATCATCAATTTGAGTTTAGGTTTTGACCCAGGCGTGACAGACGACGCAATCTCCGATGCTTTGTCTAAAGCTCGCAAGAACGGCATTCTCGCCGTCGCTGCGGCAGGAAATGACGGCAGGTTGCCGGTCGGCTTTCCCGGCTCGGACCCGGCCTGTGTTGGAGTATCCGCAGTCGGCCGGAAGGGCTACTTTCCAGATACCTCGACCGATATCCCCGATGCCGTTGCGCCGTTCGGCAGCGATCCGCAGAACTTTGTCGCTGGTTTCTCAAACGTCGGCGCTGATTTAGATGCGGCCGGCTCAGGCGTTGCGGTGGTCTCGACGTTTCCAGGCGGTTACGGTCCAATGAGTGGCACATCGATGGCCAGTCCAGCCGTTGCGGGGATGGCAGCTCGGCTGCTGGCGGCCAACCCAGCCGTGATGTCGATGCCGCGCGATGCCGCGCGGTCGGATGCAATGCGAAAACTTCTAATTGATAGTTGCAAATCGCTGGGCTTAGGGGTCTTGCTTGAAGGAGCGGGCCTTCCGCAATAGTTGAGTTCGAAATGGCACGTTACACGCTTTACCGTGGTGATTCCGCACCCATCGAGGATGCTACGGAACATATTTTATCTGCCGGCGCGAAGGTAATCGTGTCGCGCCCTGGACTTGCTCTGATCGAGTCGACTGACGCCGTGGCAGAACACCTACGTAGCATCTTAAAGGACTGGCGAATTTCGCCCGAAGTCAGCGCAAAGATTCCCAAGCCACGCCCAAAGATCCCGCGCAAAGAATGAGTAGTGTTTGAAAATGCAGCCTGGCCATTTGTTCTAAGTACCAGGGTTGCTGATTCCAAAATATTCCCATTGGGCGGCGTGGTGGATCATTGCTCTTTTGGTTGTCGTGTTTCCGGCAAACTTGTATCTCTATCAAAATCAAGAGCTACTACCGGCGGCGCCGAATATTCATCTGCTCCGGCTGCCGCTGCAGGGTGTCTTCATTGTGTGGACAATGCCTTGTGCATGGGCAGCAGCGAGTCCCTTTGCGGCTTGCATGCCGATGCGCAGGATCTCGCGAACTTCCAATGGCCCGTTGTCGCTGAATCACTTTTGTAATGAAACGCCGCGTGCCAATGCCAATTCTCACGTGGAATCGGCTGCCCTAATTTCGTATTATTAGGAAACTACTTTTGCAAACCGGAGATATGCCATATGCCAGATGAAGTAAGCCTAATGGTTACCACCGAGGGATTGACGGCATTGGCCGACATGGCGTTGGCATCCAAGAGCCAATCACGTTTGGACGAGTTGCTGGCGAAGAATGTCGAAGGCAAGCTCTCGGCCGACGAAACAAAGGAACTCGACCTTCTGCTAACGCAAGTTGACGAACTCAATCTCGTGAAAGCTCGTGCGGCTGCTACTCTGCATCGAATCAAGAATTAGGAATTGTCTTGAGCGTCTACATTCCTGCCGAACTCAGACGACGAGTTCGTGCCCACTTCTTGCAGCGGTGTGCCTATTGTCAGTCAAGCGAAGCGCTAACGGTTGTCACCTTTGAAGTCGACCACATCCAGCCGCTGTCGCTTAGCGGCCAAAGGGACTTCGAAAACCTCTGCCTTGCTTGTCCTACCTGCAATCGACACAAAGCCAATCGTGTCATGGGGCTCACCGATGAAGGAACCGAGACGCGATTGTTTCACCCTCAGCGCGACAGATGGCTTGCTCACTTTGATTGGTCGGTGAATGGTACGGTGATTGTCGGGTTGACTGAGATAGGTGTCGCTACGGTCAACCTTTTACGCATGAATCGACCGCAATTGGTTGAGGTGCGTTCGCTTTGGGTCATCGTTGGTAAGCATCCACCGAATTGAGACGGCCGCCCCTTTGTTTGAGCATCACAATCGGACGAGCGATTCTCCTTCTGGAGCTTGACAGTCAGATCCGATTCTGCACCGCTGTTAACCCGGCGGTCGGGTAGTTTGGGGTCCAGTTCGGTGGGTCGGAAGCAAACGGCGTTCTAACAAGCAGCCACTTATCAACTAGAGAGCGCGATAGTTCGCAGGTGAAAATTCCGTTCAGACGGAAGCAACATTCGGAAAATCTGCTCGCGGTAATAAAAGTGAGAGCGCGGCAAGCCGGGCCCGAAAAATCAAAAAACCCCAAAAACATTGGGGATTTGAGCGAGCGATTCGCCGCGAAAGAAAACCTCTCAATCCGCGAACTGGCGTGTTGCCTAAAGTTCGCAGGATGAGACGAGTACGCCCGAGAGGATTCGAACCTCTAACCCTCGGTTCCGAAGGTCCAAGTCGGGTGCAGGGAATTTACGTCGTAAGTCGTTTCTGAATAAGAGTTTTTGTTGCCGAAGAGTCGTTGATTCGCTCCACGGGAATAATTGAATTTTACTGGGTTTTTAAGCAGAGTAAAGAGTGATCTCTGACATCTCTGACAATTCCGAGTCACAAGGCAGTAGCCAAACCATTCGACAAAAAATGAGCGTGAAAGCAGACACCAAGCGTGTATATAAAATGGCCAGCACTACCCTAAGCGCTGGCCAATAACCGACCATCGAGAAAACCAATAGCTATCCCATAAACGGACCATCTCCACAGCCTGGACAATTCAATCGCCGCTGCTGCTCTAAGTAAGCTTGATGCATTGCCTCCTGCGAATTCTTGTGTGGCTGGTAGCCGTAAAATTTTTCGCAGTGACGACATGAGTAGCGAATACCGTTGGGTGAATCCTCCCCCTTCCATGATCCGCGAATTTTTCCATGCTGGTCAAACAACTCGATCGTGTGATCGCATTTCTCTTGTGGACTGGCGTTCACTTGATCGTCCATCGCATCCGTTCGGCCTTTCTCCTGTGGTGTTGCTGTGTTGTCCATGGTGAATCTCCTTGGACGAAAGACCTCGAAGTTAGAAATTGTCTGCAAACCGTCTTTGAAAACTGCCGGATTTTGTTCGTGGGCCGAGCATGGTCGAGTGCGGGAAAGCAGCTCAGTTGCAAGTAGCAAAGCTGGTCGTCCGCGTAGCGATCGGCGTGGCAAAACCGCAATTCAGGAAGAGAGTCTTCCCTGCTGGCTGTTAGAAAAGAACGAGCAAACCTCAATGAGTGTTGCCTACCACTGGCTGCGGGAAACTGTCAAGTCGTCGACCGCCGGCAGCATGTAAGCGATTGAATTTGCAATTAGTGGCCAATGTCACTCGCCGCATCAGACTCTATTTGTGGGGGCTTGAGTTAGGACGCAATAAGCCAGCTGCGGGTTTCATGGCCATCGTTATGGTTGACCAAACGTGTCACGGCTCTAACCAAACTGAAGTGAAGAACTGTCATGTCTTGGGAGAATGAAAATGAAACTGGAAGAACAATTCGCAGCGGCGATGTTGGCTGCTGGAAACAAACGATCATCGATCAAGTGCTATTGGCGACACATCGAATGCTTCATCAGGTTCTCACGGCGGTGTCATGGTGGCTGGATTCATCCTTCGGCGACAAAGATTGAGGATGTGTACGCTTGGCGGCGATTTCTGGCAAGCGAATTGCAGCTTTCCCCGTTGGCGCAAAACCAGGCAGTCTCTGCAATCAAATTCCTTTTTGCTCGGGTCCTGGGGAGACCAATCACTGAACTTGAAGGAAACCCACTGCGTGCCAAAGAGCCCCAGAAATGCCGACGACGACTTGTTGCCAAACCGGACCTTATCCGACTGTTCCAAGCATTTCACCCGGCAGACGTACTGGTTCCCCAACTAATGTACGCGAGCGTGCTGCGACTGTCGGACACCCTGAATCTGCGAATAAAGGACCTAAATTTCGCAGATGAGCAAATCGAAATAGCTAGCACAAAACACGATCATTTCAGAATTGTGCCCTTCCCTAAATCGATCCACGACAAAGTCCGACGCCAGATTAAGGTCGCTGAGGATTTTCACCGCGAGGACGCATTGGGCAACCCGAATGGGGTTCCAGTGCCTCACGCTTATGCACGCAAATGCCCTTCGGCCCCTCGCGATATTCGCTGGATGTGGCTATTTCCCAGCGAGTCACTTAGCCGTGACCCAGCCGATGGACGCCTCAAACGCTACCATTGTGACGATAACCACCAGCGCCGGATATTTCGAGAAGCTGTACTGCGATCTGGAGTCCGTAGGCGGATTACGCCTCACGACATTCGACGAGCCGCGGCAACACATTTACACCTATCTGGAATGCCCTTAAGGCGTCTCCAGGCCATTTTAGGGCATAATTCGCTTGAAGTGACGCAACTCTACATTTTGGAGGATGAGGCACAAATTAATGGCACTCATAGCCCATTTGACCTACTAATTGGGGTAGACTGAAACTTTATTAACGGGCGCCGGCGCCCGAGAATTACAAGTTCGTCCGTCGGTAGTCAACAGTTTTGCGCGTGCAACCTTTGAATGAACTGGGGAATAGAAATGGCTGAGCATGCGGATGCTGCCAAACCAAGGTCGCGAATAAACTTGGTCACATTCTTTGTGGCAATTACCGCGTTTGCGGCAGGGTTGTCGACTCGAAACATTTCTGATGGAGTGAGAGCCTTAAGTGTGCAACTTACCGTACCGAGTTCAACTACGCCAATCTGCCCAGGAGATATCCTTCTCGTGGAATCGCCGTACTATCCTGAATTGGACCGGCGTGTGACCGTGTTGCGCGACGGCACAATTGCATTGAAAAAAATTGGCTCTGTAGATGTGGGCGGGCAGTCAATTGCCTCTGCAGAGTCCCTCCTGAATATATCCTACAGTCGCTACCTGCAGGCACCCTTACGTCAACGCTCGCCAAAAATACAGATTTTTAGGGATGGCTTATCAGGTCCTAACTCACTCACATACAATGCAAGGGGACGAACCACGGATTGAACGCGAGGACCGGTAGCTGAACCACTTTTTAGGCTCATCGTCTTGTGACGGTCCCGCGTTAATCCAGCCGTTCGCCGAGATAGAAAGGTCAACGGAGAGAACCATGCCCAGCATTCCCGTACGCACTTACACAAGGAATCCGGCCAGATTCTTACTTCTGCCGGCAGGGGCACTTCTGGTTCTCTTCTCAATTCTGCTAATAGTTCAGGCATGCACAATGCGGATAGATTTAGAAACTGTGGTAGAAGAGCTATGTGGCGCTGGAATTGGGACGATCTCCGGCGCTGCGTTGGTTTGGCTGGCAACTGTTCGCTACACCGCGAGCCGAAGGATCGTGACTGCATTGCTCGGGTTCATGGGGTTTGTTGCGAGTACCTACTCCCTGCAACTAGATCCCCCTTACGGGATCTTTGATACCATTGCCGCGATCACAACACTATCCGTACTTACATACGTTTGGATGATTGCATTGCGTTGCAGACCCGATTTAACCCCCACTTCAGTAACGGAATCGGCAAGTCGATCAGAGCATCTTGGCCACACTGAGGCACGGTGAAATTCGGCGAACCACGGAATCCACCCAAGTCGCGTTGGCCAGTCAACTTTGCTAAATTAGATCACTCACGCGACTGGGTGATTCCAACCGTTCGTCCTTGTACAGTTGGCCTGCGTTCGCAATAGCGAGACCCACAATGAAACATCAAAGCATGCGTGCTACTGCAACTCTAAACCTAATTGCAATTTGTCTTTCGATGACTGTGTCCATCTGTGCGGTGCTTGGGCAGGATGGAACTACCACCGTGATTCAAGGTGTCGTGCAGACCGAAGGAGGCGAACCAATTCGTAATGCTCGCATCGACATTTCCACGGCAACGCCCGTATCTGGGCCAGCGCTCTTCTGCCCAAGCTGTTACTTGGACTGCCAAAAATGGACAACAACTGACGACTTGGGGCGTTTCAAGATTGCCGATCTCGATTCTCAGCTCAAATTTCGGCTTGTTATTTCTGCTGCTGGGTACAAGACGGCACAAACGGGGCTTCTCGAGCCTCAAGAAAAGTCACATGATCTAACGCTCCTCGCTAGACCGAAGACGATTGATATGTCGCGAACCGTTCAGGGATTCGTGCGGAATGAAACTGGAATTGCCGTCCAAGGCGCTCTAGTCAGCCCGGTATACACGATTGACCGCAAAGGTTTGCGTTCTTCATCGACCAAGGGTGTTTCGCCATCGGTCACGGATTCGAAAGGTTACTTCGAAATTGACCTGGTTGATGGTGTATCGGCAATCGACGTTGAGATATCCGCAGCAGGTTTGTGCAACAAAAGACTCCTTGATCTTAAACCCGGCGGTGACCTCACGACGCTTGAACTTCTTGAAGGTGCCAGTATTGGGGGAACGATTCACAGCAAAGGCAGGCCAGTCGCTGGAATGACGGTTTCAGTTGCACAGACTGATCGGGTTGATCGCGGAGAGAAGTTCTTCCAAAAAGCAATTCCAACGGTTACTGACTCACAAGGGAGGTTCGAACTGAAAAACCTACTGCCGAATCAAGAATACTGCGTGTATTCCGTTAGAGGCGAGGCTGACCGATCAAATTCTGCTTCAATTCTCAAGACGCAAAAGTTCGTGACTCCATCGTCGGGAGAATATTTGGGTATCGGCCGACTGACAGTTGTTCAACCGGTCTCTATTGGTGGAAGACTAGTTCGAAGTGATGGGGAACCGATTCCGAAATTAGCTTTGCGGCTGAATCGAGACCCAGCATGGGACTTGATCAAAGTACCCGTTGCCTCTGATGGCTCATTTCGCATTGATGGGCTACCGCCTGAGGTCTATGAAATTGACCTCGCGTCCAGCGACTTTGATTTGGATGCGGATAAAATCGATTGCCTACTGTGGACTGAGAGATCAGTCAAAAAACTGATTGAGAAAACGATCGATGATTTCGAACTGCCGATTCGCCAGATTGAGCGAAAGAATTCACGTTCTGAGCGAACTGAGACGCAGGTGCTTACCGGTAGGGTGATCTTGGCCGGCGAGGTTGGAGTTTCAGGATTGGTAGTCTCGGCTAACGATGGCAACGAGCCCAAGGCGATTACTGCTGACGATGGTACTTTCATGCTTGAGATTCCCGCGACTGCTGCATGGTTGAAACTCTATCGACCTGACAAGGATGGGATGAGATTTTGGTACTTGGGGAGGGTCAAACCAAAATTTGAGGGAGATGCATTCACCATTCAACTTGGTCCAGAAACAACTTCCCAAATTGAAACCGTTTCGAAAACACAGAAGTAATAGGGCATACGTTTACCGAAATCGGACGAAATCGGGTAAGGACGGCCATCGCTGACCGCCCTCCCCACACCACCTAGCATGCGGCTCCGCACTAGGCGGTTCGACGTAGTGGAGCAAGTTCAGCCCAGAGTGACTTGAGGCTCAACATCCCTTGTTCTGTCAACCATT
>JBGSUV010000144.1:0-27402 GCA_041753315.1 Pirellulaceae bacterium
AACGCTTGACAGCAGTGCAACTCCCGCCAACGGCCGCTACTACATGTCATGCAGCTCACGTGAGTTGTTGGCTGAGTCAGCGACATTGGCTTAAGGCACATTGGGCTGAAAAGCGGCTGAGCGGATTAAATGCCACCAAGCTGCTCGATCGTCCGTTGCGGATTACCCAGGTTCACAATCCAAATGCAGCCAGTGATTGGACCACTTAGAATGGTTCAGGCAGCATCTGCTTGTAAAATTAGGTGGGTCAACTTCGCAAAATTTCTCGGCCATTCTGGTTGACATGGTTCGCTGCTGCGCGCTGCTCGACATTCTTTTTGGTCGAGGGGGCATTTCTTGGCCTGCCCAGCGCATTACCAGTGCACAAATTCCCGCAAAAGCCATATGAACCACCCAAGTTGCGATAATCGGCTACCTCGACAGTGTGGTGATTGAAGGCAGATGGGGAAAGCAAATGGGGACACACCCCAGTGTGGGGACGGTCCCGATGCAGGCTTTTGGGGGGACAGTCCCGCTGCGGGGCCGGCCTCGGGAAGATATGTGTTGAACGCTTTACGGACGGCGTTTGGGAAAGGTTGTTAGTTTGCCCCTCCCAGTAGCGGAGGTAGTCAGTGGGCGAAATGCTGGTTGCTTGAGGGAGGGGGGAAGATACTGAGCTTGGGCAACGGGGGCAAGACGTTTCGCTTCGATACCGCGAGTTTGGCGACACGTTCATCGGTGAGTTCGTCTCCGCTGCGGTCGATCCAGCCCGATACGCCACAGCCGCTAAGCAATATGCAGCCGTGCTCCGTATTTTCTACAGCCCAGCGAATGGCAGCAGCGCGATCCGGTATGACTTCGACGCGACCGGGGGCTCGAAATCCGCCCAAGACATCCATGGCCACCCGCTGTGCTGCTTCTGGGGACAAGTCAGCGGCACTGAGTACGACGCGCTGTGCTCCCTTGTCGAGAACTTCTCCCAATCGCTGGCGACAGGCGCTCTTGAGACTAGCACTGATATCCATAACCACAGTCGCTGGCCCCAGTTGATGTTGCTTTAAACTGTGCAGGGCGACGGCAACACGATCGGGAGTTTCACCCGAGTCTATATAAAGCGGTACCTCTACCGCCTGACTCAATCGCTGCATGCGACCAGGAATTCCTTCGAGTGATTCGATTCCAGCGATTGCCTCTGGGACAGACAACTCCATCAGCCAACTGGTTGCGACCGCAGCCAGAGCAGCGCGGGCGACGTGATCGCCAGGCATCTTGAGCGTCAGTGGCATGATCATATTGCCAGCAATTGCGAGTATTTGATTCTCCGCACCATATCGCGCCAAGCGTTTGCCTCGAATGTGCTCGGCAGCGTCCAGTCCATAGCTGACAGTCGTCACACCACTGTTCTCTGCCCAGGCAGATGCGTGTGAATCGTCGGCATTGAACAGTACCATTCCGTGTGATTTTAAGTTCTCCGTAGCAAGGTCGAGTAGTTTCGCAAATTCACCAGCACTTGGGCTACCACGGAATTGCCCCGGACGCATGCCTGTAACAATGATCAAGTCAAAACCAATGCCAGCGGCCGCGCGATGGTGGAGCATGGCTGGCGTCAGTTCAACAATTGCTGCAGCTGATCCGGCCTGATTGGCGCTATCGAGCCAATTGGCGAGTTTCCGAGCTGCGGGAGGTCTCGTAGCAGTCCGATCACAACTGGTCGAATCGCTCGCACCCAGCGAAGTGTAATAGGCGACCGATCCGCTCAGTCGCTTGAGCATGGCGGCTACAAAAAGGGCTGTCGTGGTCTTGCCATAGGTGCCAATAATTCCAATGGTTAGCATGTGGTGGGAGGGATTGCCGACCAACGCTTGGCAAACTTGACCAAAGGCCTCGTGCGTGTTTTCCACCAAGCATTGCGGAACGGAAACTGGAAGGAGCCGCTCTGCCACGACAGCCACCGCGCCGCGCCGAATGGCTTCTTCAACTTTGTCATGTTCGTCGCTGGCCGGAGTGTTTTGCGGAATGAAAACGTCACCTGGCTGACACAATTCGGCACGGTTCTTACAACGCCGAACCTCAATATCTTCAACGCCCACAAACACTGCTTCCGGCAAGAACGCACGCAGTCGAACGGTTTGCGAGCGCGAAGTATCTCGATGAGGATACGAAGTAGACATCGGCGGCCTCCTTGCCACGTTTGCTAGTGAGCTTTTTTCAATAACCAGGGCAGCGTCCAGTGCTACCGGAGTTACAGACGAACTGCTAACAGAGTGTGCGCAAATGCAAATTTGGTCAATACGAAAAGTTTTATTTTCTGGCGCTGCCATTGAACAACTTGTGTCGTAACGCGGCAGTATTGGCCTGGATCGAGCAAAACTCACCTTCTTCATTGGTTCTTGGTTATTTTAAATTTGTGGAGAATTCGATTGCTGGCTAAAGTGTCCATCTGCTCATGTCCGGAATGTTAGGGGATTAATTGCCGCATCGCGAGTCAAGCCAGTTGTGTTAAACTGCGCCCCGTAGTTTCCTGTGTCCCAAGTGAAGTATCCATGGCATCCAAAGATCTCGACGTTGACGAACTTGCTACCTACTTGCACTTGACGCCACAACAAGTGCGCAAGTTGGCTGATCGCGATCAATTGCCTGGACGCAGAATTGGTGGGGCTTGGCGTTTTTCCGAGGCGGAGGTTCACGCATGGCTGGAGAGTCGCATTGGTGCGAGCGACCTCGAAGAACTTTCCCAAGTGCAAAAAGTTGTCGATCGGTGGAGCGATCGTGAGAGCGACGAAGGGGAGTTGGGGGAGCTATTGCGGATCGACGCGATCGAGATACCGCTTGCTGCCCGTACGAGAACTAGCGTTGTGCGACGCATTTGCAGTTTGGCGGAAAAAACAGGCGTGTTGTGGGACGCCAGCAAGATGGTCGAGGCGGTGTTGGCGCGAGAAGATCTGCACCCCACCGCATTGGACAACGGTGTGGCACTGTTGCACCCAAGGCGACCGCAAGCCTCCATTCTTGCCGAACCAATGTTAGCGCTTGGTGTCTCCTCCCAGCCTCTGCCTTTCGGCAATCAGAGCGGTCATTTGACCGACGTGTTTTTTCTCATCTGCTCAACGGATGATCGCGTTCATCTGCAGGTATTGGCAAAGATTTCTCGGATGCTATCCGGTACCGAATTCCTGCGCGAAATTCGTGACTGTACGTCAGCAGGAGAAGCATATGAGCTGGTTGTCAAACATGAGAAAACATTAGATGGAGTCGAATAGAAACGCAATCGGGATCGATGCGGCTTCGTGCATGTGGCGGCCTCCGCAGTTACTCAAAGTGATTTGGATCGGCCCGACCACAGGAGGCCTGGGGTGGCTAGCGGCGCGCATCAAAGAATATCAATCACCACACACTCCGACCATTGTATTACAGATTGCAAGCCTCGATTCCACAGATGATATGAGGGACTTGATTGACGTTGGTGGAGACCGATTGGTTATCGCGGTTGCCAATCGAATTGACTATCCGCGGGATGCCATTCAGTGGATCATCAACCGTGCGCCGGAACTGCCATTATCCGTTGCGACCGACTCATGGTGGGATGGTTCACGTCGCACTGGGGTTGGCGCGCTGCCACATTTGGCGATGCCTTGGCATCGTTGGTGGGACGGTTGGGTCGACTGGCTCGATGCATCTTCCGCAGAGTTATTTGGTCCTTCGGTTTTGCCGATGACTTACGGGGTGGCAATGGGAGGAACTCTCAGTTCTGTGACGCCATCATGCGGAGCTCAGCCCATTCACGGCTGGGTCATCGCGAATTGCGCTCAGTCTTCCGAGGCATGGAGTCTGGTTGCTCAACAAGCAGGTGCCTCGGTTGAGCGTCACAGCGCGTCAAGATTTTCAGATATCGTTGGGATTGAGAATAAAACTTCAGTGGACTGGATCCTTTGGGATGACAGTTGTCTGTCGACGTGCGGAGGAAATGACGAGCTCAGTCAGGGTGTGCGGTTCATCGCAGATGCTCGCCGGTGTTTTCCGCATTCATCGATCTACTGCGCGTTCAGTATGCCGCGGTGGAGAGTGTGGGAATCGATGGCCCGCGTGGGGGCAAACGAAATGCTGACCAAGCCCCACACTGGAAGCGGCTTGAGGCGACTATTGAACCGACTGTGAGTTATCCTCTGCTGCGCTTGCGCGGACGTAATTGGGCATAAGTTCCTGGGCTGAACCCGCGTAACCGTTTTGGAAGGCGTTCCAGCCGAGTTGAGCGACATCGGAGGCGTGAGGTTGCCACATCTTCGTTTCCGCCAGCGTGATGTGTGTGGGGAGTGATTCAGGTGAATAATTTGCCAAGCCGGGCCCCGTGAGGATGGCATTGGGAAGTTGAAGGTTCGAAATTTCCGGATTATCTAAGCGGAAATGCAGACTTTCTAGCGGTTGCCGACACCACTCCACTGCTCCGAGGACCTGAGATTGTGCTAGGTTTTCAAATCCTGAGCTCGAAGTTTTCCAAGCAGCGGTGAATACTTGTTTGCGGAATGCGTTAAGCACGGGGATGACAATAAGTTCTGACGGGGCATCCGAGCGTTTTTGCACAGCCGTCCGATAGGCGATGGTCGCGAGGCTATCAATGCCCACGACCGGGATATTCCAGGCTAACGCGAGCATTTTGGCGGTGGCAAGTCCCACCCTGAGGCTGGTGAACGATCCTGGTCCGTTGGTAACACTGATCAATTTGGGCCGGTCACGCAGGTCGGCTACGAGCTTTGCGATCGTGGGAGCCATTGTTTGAATGCTGCTTTTATCGTTTGCTAAATCCAATTGTCCCAGCGGCAAATCGTCGTCAAACAAAGCGACGCTGCCGACAATTCCCGAGCATTCAATGGCTAGATGGAGCATGAAAAACCGAAAAAGAGAATTTGAAAGCGGCGAAAGCGATCGTAGATCAGTCTACGGAGGGGGCCGTGCCTTTCGGTAGTATAGGTGGCAATTTACAATATTTCGTTAAGATGGCGAGATTCCAGGCAGTCGCCGCTCTTTGGCTCCAGAAAACTATCGCGTCGTTGGACGGTTGCTGCACAGAAAGCCAGCCCTTAATTTGCATAAAAACCCAGCCTTAATTTGCAGGAAAACAAAGGAAAGCACTCGTCAGCACTCACTCCGGTGGTAATGCAGATTGAATGCTCTGAATTTTTTCAGCCCAGACCGGAGAGATCTTTGTGCGACAAGCACTGATTAGTGACATACACGGGAATCTGGAGGCGCTCACTGCGGTGATGGCCGACATTCAAGGGCAGCGAGTCGATCGTTTGGTGTGCCTCGGTGACATCATAGGCTATGGCCCCAATCCTTGTCAGTGTTTGGATGCCATCATGCAAACCTGTTCCCTCACCATCTTGGGCAATCATGATCAAGCCGCTTTGTTTGATCCTGAGGGGTTCAATCCTGTTGCCTTGCGCGCCATTTATTGGACTCGAGATGAACTGGACCGCGGGCCAGGTGGGGCATCAAAAATTAATGGCCGTTGGGATTTTTTAAGCGAGCTGCCTAAATTCCACAGCGAAGGAGATATCCTGTACGTCCACGGTTCACCGCGCGACGCTACAAACGAGTATGTCTTTCCCGAAACCATCTATGACCAAACGCGGATGCGGCTACTGTTTGACCGAGTAACCCATCTTAGTTTTCAGGGACATACGCATATGCCTGGCGTGTTTACGCTCGACGGCGAATTCATAACACCAGAAGACTGCGATCATAAATTCGCGCTCTGCGAAGAGAAATTGATGATCAACGTAGGGTCGGTGGGTCAACCACGCGACGAAGACCCTCGCTCCTGTTATGTCATCATGGACGACAAAAAGCAAGAAATCGAGTTTCGTAGAATTGACTATGACATCGATAAGACAATCAAGAAAATCTACGATATCCCAGATCTCGACAATATGCTCGGCGATCGACTTCGTGGTGGTCGGTGAAATCTCTACTTTTGGGGAAGTTCGACAGTGCGCAGGGCAATTCTGAGTGACATCCACGGCAACTTGGAAGCGCTTCAAACGGTTTTACTCGATGTGAAGTCTCAAGGGTGCGAGCAAGTCATATGTCTTGGCGATATCGTCGGTTATGGGCCTGAACCCCAGGGCTGTATCGATCTAGTCAAGGATTTTGATGCCTGTATTTTGGGCAATCATGACTTAGCCGCATTGTTCGATCCCGAGGGTTTTAGCAACGCAGCCGAGCAAGCCATCCTGTGGACGCGTCGGCAAATGGAATCTGGCGACACTCCCGAAGCCTGTTATGCACGACTTGAATTCTTGGCACATCTCCCAAGAACGCGGCGCGAAGGGCAGTTGATGTTCGTGCATGGTTCAGTACGCAATCCTATCAATGAATACGTTTTTCCAGAAGATGTCTACAACCGTCGCAAAATGGAGAAACTCTTCTCGATGATTCAGCGGGCCTGTTTTCAAGGCCATACGCACGTGCCAGGCGTCTTTACCGCGGACATGACATTCTTGCGACCCGAGGAAATTGACCAAAAATATCGCTTGGGCGACGACAAAGTAATGATCAACGTCGGATCGGTTGGTCAGCCGCGAGACGGTGATTGGCGAAGTTGTTACGTGATTCTCGAAGAGCCTTGGATAACCTTTCGGCGGGTGGAATATGCCGTCGATGTAACGATCCAAAAGATTTATGATATTCCCGAACTCGATCGATTCCTTGGCGATCGACTGCGAGAAGGACGTTAGCGGGAGCCTCTGAGTCACGCCTTTTTTGACAACACTTGCAAAGTTAGTTGCATTGCGGCGGCGTTTGTTCCACAATCACTTGTGGTCTAGTGAGAGAGGCTAACCTCGCTTGCTTGATCCCAGCTCTCCCACCTCGATTTTTTCAACCTTTAAACGGTCGCAGAAAAAATGCACACGATAACCCTGCGCGTCCTTCAAGGTGCTGACCGTGGTCGAGTCTTCGATGATTTGCGTACACCCATCACGATTGGACGAGAAGAAGGAAACGTCGTTCAACTGAATGATGAACGCATTAGTCGCTACCACATGAAGATCCAGGACGACAACGGTCGCTTGGTCGTTACCGATCTGGAGAGCACCAATGGTACTCGCGTCAATGGCCATGTCTGTAGTCTGAAGATCCTTCGAAACGGTGATACAATTTCTGTTGGCCGAACCATCTTGTTAGTTGGAAATCGCGATCTTGCGCCAGTAGGAACCGTGTCTGCCGACGATTTAAGTTCCAGTTCGGACGAAGATCCCCTTGGAACCAGTACTCGTATTCAAGCGATTAGTTCCTTTGGAGCAAACCAACAAGCGACGTTGCCTGGCGGGCTATCGCCAGGGCAGGCCGCTGAGTTGCGAGAATTGCTCGATCACATTCACTCTGGAATGCGAGCGGTCATAGAAAACGCGTCAGTCGATGAAAAGGGTAACCAGGCAACGGTCAATCACCAAGCTTGGCAAACGCTGTTGGCCACTCAAAGCGAAGTCTCAGAATTGATTCGAGCCATCGAAGATCCTCAAAGCGCAAGTCGAAACGGCCATGACACTGGCGCTGAATAATTTAAGCTCATCCCTGGAGTTATCGAAGTTTCGAGTTCTTGGTATCCACGGTGCTACGGGTGACTCTGAAATCCCGCTGGGAATCAGGTAAAAAACACTATCGTGAAAACACTATCGCAAAAACAGCACCTTTGACCCCAAAATGATGAAATATTGGGTCAGGTAAGTGGTTAAAGGGTAGCGCCCCAATGTCTCGACGACGGGTACCAACAGCTTGGGGAACAAACTTCCCCAGGCAACCAGCCACACGGCCGGCAGAATGAAGTAAATCGCATACTGCGTAGGTGTTGTTACGAAGATCGTGGCGGGAAGGACGAGCAAGCCAGCGATCGAAGCGACGCGCCATCCGTAAATCTTCAGGATCACCCCATGCGCGACGCAGGTGACGACCACGCTCACCGAGTAATCGAATAATTCCCGCGTTGGGTCGTGCAAGAAGAAGTAGGCAGCCGCAAAGCACCAGACCAGTTGCCTACCCAGAATTAAATGCGCGACATAGCAGACCAGTAGGCTGGCAAGTATCTCAAGCTTGTCGTACTTGTGATAATTCAACCCATGGTAAACAAAGTAAAAGAATAAGTTGATTGCCACCGCGGCGGCGGCTAATTGCAGCACTCGTTTCCAATGAGTCTTAGTAGAGGATGCGAGGAAGAACCCCAGGAGTACTGCAAACAGCGGCATGCTCAACCGCGTTGCAAAGCGAATGGTGTCTGGTTCAATGCGGACCGAAAAGATAACACCAGCCACGTGATCGACGATCATCAACAAGATGGCGAGACCACGAAGAGAGTCGAGCGTATGATTTCGCTGTGTCCTGGTCGACTGTAAGACGGTTGCCGAGGGGCGTGTTTTCTGTTTATTCTTCTTGGCCACCAGCGTCTTCCGTTACGTTTTATGAATTGTCAATATCTGACGACTTGCACACTATTTCAGCTTTTGGGCGAGGCGGTATGCTCAAGGGTGTCCGACGATGTGCGTTGCGTCAGCGCTTCAGCGATGGTGCATGACTGCGCACGAGTGGATGCCGTGAGTGCTGATGAGGGCTGGTAAGCGCTAGCCACACACAACCCGATGCAGCACCGGCGCTGCCGAACGCCGCCCAGTACCCTTGCGCAGACCTCGGGGACCGGAAACACAACTTACCTTTAGGATGACCTTGAACCATGAGCGGTAATTTTGTCCATTTGCATTGCCACTCCCACTATAGCTTGTTGGATGGTGCCAGTTCGATTGGCAAGCTGATCAACAAGGCCAAATCGCACGGCATGTCTGCTTTGGCGCTAACGGACCATGGGAACTTGCACGGAGCGTTAGAGTTTTACCAGAAAGCCAAAGCCGCGGGAATCAATCCCATCATTGGATATGAAGCGTACGTGGCCCCGAAAAGTCGTTTTTCGAGAGGTGATGCGACAAGTTCGAAAGAAGCGGCCTACCATTTGACCCTCTTGGCCCAGAATCGTGCCGGTTTTAAGAACCTGGTGAAACTCGCCTCAGCCGCGGCTCTCGAAGGTTTTTACTTTAAGCCTCGCATCGATCGCGAACTGCTCAAGGCGCATAGCGAAGGAATCATCTGTCTGAGTGGTTGTGTGTCAAGCGAGTTCTCGCGAGCCATTCTAAACAATCAGGACACCTCAAAAGCAGAGAAAGAGGCGATCGATATCGCCCAGTGGTTCCATGGCGTGTTTGGCGATCGTTATTTTATCGAAGTGATGAATAACAACCTCGAAATCCAGCGACTGCAACTGCAGGGAGCGGTTGACATCGCCAACAAAGTTGGACTGCCCGTGGTGGCGACAAGCGATGCACATTATGCAGACAAGGAGGATGCGGAAATCCAAGATGTCCTGTTATGCATCAACACCGGGAAGTTTCGCACGGATTCCAACCGGATGAAGATGGAGGGAAATCAGTTCTACTTGCGCTCGCAGCAGGAAATGTATGAGTGCTTTGCGGGCATGGAAAGCGCCGTCGCTCGCAGTCAAGAAATCGCCGATTCGGTCGAAATCGATCTCGAACTTGGCAAACGCCATTTTCCACGCTACCCGCTTCCGCAGGAAAAAAATCCCGACGATTATTTGCGTGAAGTGTGTGAGATGGGGCTCCGCGATCGTTACCGCGACAACGAAGAAATGTTGCCAAGTGGTGAACTATCGCAAATTGTCCGCGATCGACTCGACCGCGAGTTGGGCGTGATCCAACGGCTTGGATTTGCCAACTACTTTTTGATCGTATGGGACTTCGTTCGGCACTCGCGCGAGCAGGGAGTACCCAATACGGCCCGGGGAAGCGGTGTAGGCGCACTGGTTTGTTATGCTTTGTACCTCAGTCACGTCTGCCCGATCAAGTACGATCTTTTGTTCGAGAGGTTCTTGGATGAAAGTCGACTGGAAGCACCCGATATCGATATCGACTTCTGCAAGGACCGACGGGTCGAGATCATTCAGTATGTGCGCGACAAATATGGTGAACAAAACGTTGCGCAAATTGGTACTTTCGGAACGATGGCAGCCAAAGCGGCAATCAAGGATGTAGGGCGCGCACTGGGGATTCCTCTGATGCGGGTCAATCAGATCACGTCGATGGTTCCCGACGAATTGAAAATCACCATTAAAAAGGCGCTGGATAAAAACATCGATCTCAAAGCCGCCTATGACTCAGACCGAGAGGTTCGCGAGTTGCTCGACATCGCGATGAAACTGGAGGGAAACGCACGCAACGTCGGTACGCATGCGGCCGCAGTGGTCATCGCTGACAAGCCGTTGACGGAATACGTTCCTTTGGGACGCGTATCGGGCAAGACGGATATCATTACTCAATGGTCGATGGGTGACGTCGAAGCAGCCGGTCTGCTCAAAATGGACTTTCTTGGCCTGCGAAACTTGACAATCCTCTCCAAAGCCGTGGAGATCATCAAGCAAACAACGGGACAGGATCTGGATTTACTACGGATTCCGCTCGACGACTCCGCCTCTTTTGCGCTGCTCCAACGAGGCGAAACCAAAGGTGTGTTTCAGCTGGAAAGTGGTGGTATTCGCGACCTGCTTCAGCGAATGAAGCCAGATAAATTCAGCGACATCATCGCGACCAACGCCCTCTATCGTCCCGGACCACTGGAAGGAGGTATGGTTGACGACTTTGTGGCGGTTAAACATGGTCGCAAAGAAGCCGTTTATCTCCATCCGGTCTTGCGAGACATCTTAACCGAAACCAACGGCGTGATGGTTTATCAAGAACAGGTCATGCGCATCCTCAATCGACTCGGAGGCATCGAGCTCGCCAGTGCGTACACATGCATCAAAGCAATCAGCAAAAAGAAAGAGGCCTTGATTGCTCAGAACGAAGCGCAGTTCATGAAGGGCTCGACGGAGAAAGGACTTTCCGAAAAACAGGCTCGAGAACTATGGGAAATGATTCTCAAGTTTGCCGGCTACGGCTTCAACAAGAGTCACTCGACAGCCTATGCCTTGGTTGCTTACCAGACTGCTTATTTAAAGGCCCATTTTCCCGTCGAGTTTATGGCGGCGCTCCTGTCAGGAGACATTCCAGGACGCAACTTCAAACACAAAGATTCACTGATTGAGCATTTGGACGACTGCAAGCGAATGGAGATCGATGTGATCGCCCCCGATGTCAACCACTCGTTCGTTGACTTCACGGTGGCCAACAACAAGGTCTACTGGGGATTGTCTGCCATTAAGGGATGTGGCGGAGCGGCAGGTGAGTCGATCGTCAGAGCTCGTCAAAAAGGCGGGGTTTTTAAGAGTATTTTCGATTTTTGCGAGCGAGTTGACCCAAGCGAATGCAACAAAGCCGCCATCGAAACACTGATCAAAGCAGGGGCATTCGATTCGCTAGGTGCCAGACGCTCGCAGTTGTCTGCGGTCGTTGAGAAAGCTGTGCAATCGGGGGCTTCCGCGCTGGCTGATCGAAAAAGCGGCCAGATGAATTTCTTCGAAGAAATTGAGGACGAAACGCCAACCACCAGCGTTAGTGTCGAGAATTTGCCCGATATTCCGGAATACCCAAAAAAGACAAAGCTGATGATGGAGAAGGAAGTGCTCGGCACCTTTCTCTCCGCTCACCCCATGGAAGAGTATAAACAGCAGTTAAGCACACTCTGCTCGCATACGACAGTTCAATTGAAGGATGTGAAAGATCGCTCCGAGGTCATCGTCGGTGGAATGATCTCCTCGATCAAACTAGCCAATACGCGAAATCCCAAACCGGGTGCATCCAGCCGTTATGCCAATTTTGATTTAGAAGACATGGAGGGAGCCGCACGCTGTATCTGTTGGCCAGATGGTTACGAAAAAGTTGGGCACTTAATCCAACCCGAATCCGTCGTAATCATGCGGGCTACCGTCGACAAACGCGACGGTCAAGAAGAAGTCAATCTGCTTGCCAACGAGATCATTCCGATCGAAGAAGCGAACGAACGCTTCACTGCGGGTGTGCAAATCCGGGTGGATCAACTCCAGCACCCCGAGGAACTGATACCGCAATTGAACGAAGTGCTGCGTGGCTACCCCGGTCACATGGAGGTGATGTTAGTTGTCCGTTTGGATTCTGGGGAAACGGTGCAGATGCGTGTCAACAAACACCGCGTGGCTATTACCCCAGAATTGAGGGGTAGGCTTGACGATTTATTGGGTCGCGAGAGTCACCGCTTGTTGGTTGCTCCCCCCAAGCCGAAACAAAATGGTGGGGGTAGACGCTTCAAGTCGGACAATTAGCTGGGGTAATTCATCCATTTAGTTCCCGTTTGTTGCCTTTCCCTAACAAAGTAATTACGCTCAATAGAATCTACTCGCACCCGTTGTAGCCGCTGGGTGACCGTACGTACTTCTCGACCTAAGGCCAAAGACCGATGCAACGTCGCCACACGCTTCCCGTTTATCTCAATTTTGCGCTGGCCCTCGCCACAATTACATTGTCTCTCGTCGCGTCGCCAGCTTGGGCTGACAACAACAATAATGGCGGTGACAATGGTAACAATGATACTCCTGATCCAGGTGGAGTTCGGATCGATCCGCAAGGTGTCCTAAGGGTCATGAATGCCGATCCTCGCGTGACGATGGCCCGTTTGCATGCGGCCAAGCAGTCGTTGCCACCGCAATTGGCTCGACCAAGCAAATTGCGCAAGATTTCCCTTAATCGATTGGAGAACGCTGTTTCGGCTGGACTGGCCGATGGCAAGAAGCCCACATCGGAGATGGTCGCATTGGCTGGGCTAACTCGTTTGGAGTACGTTTTCTTCTATCCAGATTCTGGCGATATCGTGATTGCAGGACCGGCTGAGGGCTTTGCTCAAGATGCTGTTGGTAGAGTGGTTGGAGTGGACACCGGCAAACCTTGTATTTTGCTGGACGACGTGATCATTGCCTTGCGTGCATATTCGCCAACTGGTGAAAAGACCAACACGATCAGCGTTTCGATTGATCCGACGAAAGAAGGGTTGGCCCGGATGCAAGAAGCTCTGAACAACATTGGCGGGAATTATCGTTCCGCTGCAGACATACCGTTTATCGTCAATAGTCTTCGCCAAGCTCTTGGGCACAATGAAGTGACGATCAAGGGAGTGCCAGCTGGCACGCACTTTGCGCATATCCTAACTGAAGCTGACTATCGTATGAAGTTGATTGGAATTGGATTGGAAGCGCCTCCAGTACAGATGAGTAGCTATGCTCAAAGGATGACTGGCACGGAGTCGAATTCATTGGTGCGCTGGTTCTTTGTTCCGGACTATGCGGCGGTGGCAAGCAGTGAAGATGGGATGGCACTTCGCATGGTTGGTCAAGGAGTGAAATTGGTTGGTGAAGATGAACTAGTTAGCCGAGACGGATCGCGAAAGGCGTCCGGTCGGGCCGCGAACGCAGCCAGTCGTGGATACACAACCGAGTTCACGCGAAAGTTCAACAAGATTGCCGAAAACAATCCCGTCTTTTCGCAGTTACGAAATTTGGTCGATTTGACCATCGCCGCAGCTTTCATCCAGGATCGCGATTTCTATTCGCAAGCGAATTGGGATTTGGGTGTCTTCGCGGATGAAGACCAGTTGCCCGTGGAAGTTTTTGCTGCACCGCAACAAGTGGAAACAGCCATTAATGCGGTGATGAAAGGTTCGCGGCTTGTGACACCGATTGGCGGTGGAGTTGCAATACAGGCGAGAAAGGCTTTGGCCCAAGAGAATGTACACGGCGACGCGGACGGGACGATTTCCAAACAACGCGACGCGATCAGTTTGGAAAATCTTGCAGATGGCCAATGGTGGTGGGATTGATCGCCATCACGATTTGACGGGTGATCTCTAAATTCAAATAAAAAACGATGGCGAAAGCCATCGTTTTTTTGCATGGTGAACTTCAAAAAGTCAGCCGTCGACTGCAACGACTTAAAAAATATGGCTACGCGCCAATCGACCTATCTACGCGCCAATCAAACCACTCTTTACGGCCCACACGGCAGCGGCGGTGCGGTCGGTGGAGTCCAGTTTGCGCAGAATATTTTGCACGTGTTCTTTTACTGTTTCAACACTGATGTTGAGAGAAGTACCAATTTCGCGATTACTCAGGCCTAAAGCGATGTGACGCAACACTTGAAGCTCACGATTCGTTAGCGGCACGTCTTTTGAGTCGGAGCGATCTTTCCGTTTTTGCATCGTGGCCTGCACGCGTCGCAAAATACTGGTTTCCGACGGTAGTTCCTTTTGAGCGGCCCGCTGAATGGCTTCCAGCACATCAATCCGCGATGAATCCTTGAGGATGTAATCGGTAGCTCCCAGCGCTATGGCGCGAGCGACATAGGTTGGGTTGTCGTAGGTGGACATCATAACGACAGCCACATCCGGAGTTTGCGTACGAATCTGTTCCAAGGCTGTCAGACCATCCTCTTGTCCAAGCCGAACGTCAAGCAAAACGACGTCGGGTTTGGTTGATTCCGTAATGGATACAGTTTCCGTCACCGTGCCTGCCAATCCGACAATCTCAACCTCACTTCCTTCCAGCAGCGTACCCATTCCGCTGCGCACTACCTCGTGGTCATCGGCCACAATAAGTCTAATACTCACAATCAACCACCTTTCACGGCACTTACGGCACTAAAGAGAAGGTCCCATTTCAAACATATCACATAAAACGCCTTTACCACTTAGCCTTAATTTACGTTCAGCCTTTTAAAACGTTTGGCTCGCGGGCACGAGCGAAACCTCGGGCAACGTGACAGACAAGTCGCACCGAATACTTGTCCGCAGGCTTGAGACTAAAACCCATAGTTCGGGGGTCAGCCTTTGTGGCAACTGTTAGTTTAACCCATCGGGCCAAAAATTGTCACCTAAAAATGACTAAGGATTCAATCTGTGAGGCAAAATCGCCTCATTCTGTTTGCTCAGAGCAAAAAAACAACCTACTTATTGGAGGGAACCAAAATTCTATTCGTTCCCCGAGATTTGTGCTTTTGACAAAGTTGTCGTTTTGCACCATTTTCGC
Source organism: Pirellulaceae bacterium (assembly GCA_041753315.1). Classification (GTDB taxonomy): domain Bacteria; phylum Planctomycetota; class Planctomycetia; order Pirellulales; family Pirellulaceae; genus Aureliella. The sequence goes on from JBGSUV010000144.1 coordinate 15,023, forward strand.
GAAAAGCTCTCCGTGTAGGGCTTGGCCCAGACCAAAATCGAACGAATATGCGAACTGAAAAGCTACTTTTGGTGGACGACGACCGCTGGCTACTGGAATCCATGTCGCAATGGTTGAGCGAACAGGGGTATCGCGTTACCTCGACGCCAGGGGTAGCAGCGGCTCAAGCCATTCTGCAGCAGGAAGTGCATGATCTTTGTCTCGTGGACGTTCACCTAGATGGTCCAGACGGGTTCAGCTTGTTGAAATGGTGTCGCAAGAAATGTCCTGAGACGCCGATCGTTATGATGACTGGCTACGGCGGGCCAGATGCAGGGGTTGAAGCCGTTGCAGCCGGCGCGTTCGATCTACTTACCAAACCCATTATCGATCAGGAATTGTTGACGACACTGCGGCGTGCCGTGGACCAGAAGCGAATTACCGCCGAGAATCGATTGCTCAAAAATGAACTCGATCGCAGGAGTGGTATGGAAGCAATCGTCAGCCATTCTCCGCAAATGTTGCGGGTCTTTGATGTCATCGACAGTGTGGCAGATACGCGGGCCACTGTTTTGATCACGGGAGAGAACGGAACTGGCAAGTCGATGATAGCCCGTGCTATCCACCGTCGCAGCAGTCGCAAGTCGGGACCATTTGTTGAGGTGGCCTGCGGCGCGCTTCCGGACAACTTGTTAGAGTCCGAGTTATTTGGACATACCTCCAACGCCTTCACAGGGGCCAATCAAGCCAAAGTGGGCAAGTTCGAATTGGCCGATTCGGGGACGATATTTTTGGATGAGATTGGAACTGCCTCCACGGCCATGCAGATCAAACTCTTGCGAGTGTTACAGGAATTTGAGTTTGAAGCGGTCGGTGGCAACAAGACGATTTCCGTCAATACGCGTTGTGTACTGGCGACCAATGAAAACTTGGACAAAGCAGTTCAGGAGGGACGCTTTCGGCAAGACCTGTACTACAGGATTAACGTGATTCACCTTGAACTGCCGGCGCTCCGCGAGCGCGCAAACGACATACCAGTCCTGGTCGAACATTTTCTACAAAAGACACTCAAGGATGTTCCCAAGGAGATAGAGGGATTCTCGCAGGATGCGATTGAAGTAATGACCGCCTATGCTTGGCCAGGCAATATTCGCGAACTAGAAAACGTCGTTCAACGCGCCGTATTGTTGTCAAAACAACCGCTGCTTGGCTTGGAACTGCTACCGGCGTCAATGTTAGGCAACAGCCCTGCGGCGCGGGCCGTGGCTGCGATATCACCCGGACAGACTCTCCGCGAAGCGCTGGAGGGCCCTGAGCGTCAAATCATACTCGATGTACTTCGCGCCAACAGCTTCAGCCGTAATCTGACGGCGGAGAAGTTGGGCATCAATCGCACAACCCTCTACAAAAAAATGAAGCGATTGGGTATCGACGACCTGCAATTCCAGGACTGATCGGTTCTGACAAGTGGTTACGCGCGTAGGCCACTTTTTCCACTTGTCATTGGCCCCTATAATCCGGCGGAGTTTTTCACTTTATGATGAATTTTCCCTTTCCGGATTTCTGCCACGATGAAGATCCACGAGTTTCAGGGCAAAGCGCTGTTCCGCAAGGCTTCGGTACCGGTTCTTGACGGCTACGTCGCTCGAACCCCTGAAGAGGCTGCCGACGCGTATCGCAAGCTCGGTGGCGCTATTGCCGTTGTCAAAGCACAAGTTCATGCAGGCGGACGCGGTAAAGGGACGGTCAGCGAAAATCCGCAGCAGCGCGGTGTGCAACTCGTTAAATCCGCTGAGCAAGCGGCGGAAGTTGCAAAGAACTTGCTCGGCAATCACCTGGTGACAATTCAAACCGGCCCACAGGGTGCCTTGGTCAATCAGGTCTTTGTGGAGGCGGGATGCGACATCGCTCGCGAATTGTATCTGGGGATTGTGCTCGACCGAGGTGTAGCGATGCCGGTCTTGATGGTCAGCAGCGAAGGCGGTGTCGAAATCGAAAAAGTTGCCGAAGAAACTCCTGAAAAGATCTTTCGCGAACACTTCCATCCAGCCGTCGGACTGCAGAGCTTCCAAGTTCGTAAGCTGTGCAAAAAGTTGGGCATCGAAGGACCTGCCGCCCGAGCCGCTGATCATTTTATGAAAAGCCTTTGCAAATTTTATGTCGATCTCGATTGCTCCATGGCCGAAATCAATCCGCTGGTGATTACCAAGTCCGGGGAAATGATCGCGCTGGATGCAAAAATCACATTTGATGACAACGCCATGTTTCGACATCCTGATCTCAAAGAGCTAAGAGACCTTAGCGAAGAAGAACCCGCTGAAGTGCGCGCTGGAAACGCCGGACTTTCCTATGTGAAATTGGACGGAAACATCGGCTGCCTAGTCAATGGCGCTGGACTAGCCATGTCGACCATGGACATCATCAAGTACCACGGTGGTGCGCCTGCCAACTTCTTGGATGTCGGCGGTGGCGCGACAACGGCCCAAGTGGTTGAAGCCTTCAACATCATTCTGTCGGACAGCAATGTCAAAGCCGTGCTTGTCAATATCTTTGGGGGCATCGCGCGGTGCACGACTATCGCCACAGCCATTATCGAAGCGTCCAAGCAGATTGGTCTTACCGTGCCTTTAGTGGTTCGGCTCGAAGGTACCGAAGTCGAAGAAGGAAAGAAAATGTTGGCGGAAAGCGGCCTTGCGATGCAAACCGCCGACGATCTAACGGATGCTGCCAAGAAAGTTGTGGCCGCCGCACAGTAAACTCCCGTGCGTCAAGCGATCAAACCTCTCATTTCGCTTTCATGCACCTACACTCATTCCAATTTTCCCATATCGATTGAACCAATATGAGCATCCTGATCAACAAAGATACTAAGGTGATTTGCCAAGGGATCACTGGTAGCGCGGGCACGTTCCACACCAAAGGTTGCGCCGCTTACGGAACAAAAATGGTTGGAGGCGTAACACCTGGCAAGGGTGGTCAAACGCTTGAAGGCCTGCCCGTGTTTGATACGGTCGAAGAAGCTGTCGCGGCAACCGGCGCCGATGCGACCATGATCTTTGTGCCACCTCCATTTGCCGCCGATGCGATCTTGGAAGCGATGGACGCAGGTATCCGCGTAATCGCTGCAATCACCGAAGGCGTTCCGGTCCTCGATATGGTCGAAGTCTACCGCCGGGTTCGGGCCAGCAACTCGGTGTTAATTGGCCCCAACTGCCCTGGTTTGATTACGCCGGGCGAGTGCAAAATCGGAATTATGCCCGGTTATATTCACAATCCTGGCAAGATCGGAATTATCAGCCGCAGTGGTACATTGACGTACGAAGCGGTGTGGCAAACCAGCAGCCTTGGCCTTGGGCAGTCGACCTGTGTAGGGCTTGGCGGAGACCCAATCGTGGGCACCTCGTTTATCGACTTGTTGAAGCTCTATCAAGCCGATGATCAAACTGAGGCGATTCTCATGATCGGAGAAATTGGCGGCGATGCAGAAGAACAAGCGGCAGCATTCATCAAAGAGCATGTGACCAAGCCTGTAGCCGCCTTCATCGCCGGAGCTACCGCACCTCCTGGCAAACGGATGGGGCACGCTGGGGCAATCATTTCTGGTGGCAAAGGAACTGCGGCTGAGAAGCAAGCGGCGCTGGAAGCTGCTGGGATCAAGGTCGCTCCTTCACCCGCCGACATGGGCAAGGCCATTCAATCGGCAATCGCCGCCGCAGCCTAATCAATCTTCCAGCCTAATTTCGACGTAGTGGAGCTTGCTTGCTAAAGCTCCCGTTCACCTCACCGTCCGAGTTTATCTCGAGTTTATCTCGGCGGAAGGTAGCAGCGGCGGACGAGTGGTGATGATGGCGAGCAAGTAATGCTTCGCCGAGTCCGCAATTGGAGTGAATCTGGACAGCTGGGATGTGGTGGACTCGAACCAGATCAGCGGCTAGCCAATGACAACCGCTCGTCCACAGCGCTCGTTGGCGCTGCGTTGGTAGCCACCAGTCACGCTTCCGTCGGGGCAAGCCCGCAGCGGTGAGCAGTGGAACTCTGCAACACACATTGGATCTTTAGCAAGATTCACTATCCACTACGATATTCTGCTTTTTGGGCATGATGCTGAACGCAACGAGGATGGCCATGACATGCAAGCCGGTTGCAAGAAGGAATGGTGCACCCGGTAGTTGATAATCGGCACCTTCGCGGATACTTGCCGAGAAGATCCACGTAAAGAACACGGGGCCGATCATCCCGCCGACACCCGCCAGTGAACTGTTGGCACCTTGCAGCTGACCTTGCTCGCTTGCACTAACTCGTCGCGTCATCAGGCCTTGGATGGCAGGCGAGAAGTACCCCACCAAAGAGAATACGGGAATCGCTCCCCAGAACATGAACCCAGTACTGGCGAACCCGTAAATTCCATATCCAATCGCACCAAAGCTGAGCGCGATGAACAGCATTCGCCATTCACCTAACCACTGCGCCGTTCGTCGAACCACAAAGCCTTGCATCAGGACACTCATAATCCCCACGGCCATCAGCGTGTAGCCGACGGTTTGTGGTCCCCATTGATATCGGTGTCCGGCGTAAAGCACAAACACGCTAGGGAAAACTTGGTGGGCGATTTGATAAAGCAACAGTACGCTGGCGAGTCCAAGTAACTCGGAATGTGAACGCAATAGTTTGAGTGAACCTAGTGGGTTTGCTTTTTTCCATGTGAACTTGCTGCGATTTTCGACGGCCAGCGATTCGGGCAAAATGAAGTAACCATAGGCAGCATTGGCAAGCGTTAAGCCGGCGGCTACCCACAAAGGAATGCGAAGACCGTATTCGCCAAGTAGTCCACCCACGGCTGGCCCGATGATAAAGCCCAATCCGAATGCTGCGCCAAACAGTCCGTAGCTTGCGGCGCGTTTTTCGGGTGGTGTCACGTCGGCGATGTAAGCCGCAGCGGTTGAGAAACTTGCCGCCGTAATTCCCGATAGCACTCGTCCAACAAACAGCCAAATGAGATTGGGTGCCAAGGCCATCAAAATGTAGTCGAGTCCTAAGCCGAAGCATGAGATCAAAATGACGCGTCGTCGGCCATATTGGTCGGAGAGGGCTCCCAGCACAGGTGCAAACAAGAACTGCATCAGCGCCCACACCGTACCGAACAACCCGGTATAGATGGCTGCTTGGGCCGTATCGCCGCCCAGGAACTCGGTCTCAATTAACTTGGGCAGCACCGGGATGATCACTCCCAGCGACAACACGTCGAGCAAGACGGTGACGAAGATAAACAGCAACGTCGCTCGCTTGGGCTCTTTAAAGGTCGCGGAACTCGCTGGCGTGCGGTCGACGGAATCGTCTGCATCAGCGCTCGGCGACTCGTAAGGGTTGGGTTTCAAGGTAGGCTTTCCAAAAAAAGCAATCTTCCGTTTGCCTGGGCTAAGGCGCTGTCAGTAGCTCAAGGACATTGCGATATTTTTGACTCGTTTGCGCAATGACATCCGCGGGAAGAGCAGGGGGAGGGCTGGCGCGGTCCCAACCGCAGGTCATCAACCATTCGCGAACATATTGTTTGTCGAGAGATGGTTGCGATTTTCCTGGAGCGTACTGATCGGCGGGCCAAAATCGCGAGCTATCGGGAGTAAGTACTTCGTCAATGAGGATCAACTGGTCTTGGTGCCATCCCCATTCGAATTTGGTGTCGGCAATGATTATCCCCTTTTGAAGCGCAACGGCGCGCCCTTGGCGATAAACATCAAGGCTGAGTTCGCGGAGTTGGTTGGCGACTTCGATACCAACGTCGTTTGCCATGGTCTCAAAGGAGACGTTTTCGTCGTGACCTTCGATCGCTTTGGTGGCAGGAGTGAAGATGGGTTCGGGGAGTTGGTCGCACTGCTTCAGACCGGTTGGCAGTCGGACTCCACAGATTTCACCCGTTTGTTGATACTCACGCCAGCCAGAGCCCTCCAAATAACCTCGAACGACACACTCGTAAGGCACAACGCTGGCCTTCTTCGTGAGCATCGAGCGGCCTTGCAGCTGTTGACGTTGTTCGTCAGTGACGTTTAGCCATTGCGGCACATCGATGCCAAGTAAATGGTGGGATACTCGGAGTCGATCGAACCAGAAGCGACTAATTTGTGTGAGCACCACACCTTTGCCAGGAATGCCACTCGGCAAAACCCAATCAAACGCGCTAATCCGATCCGAGCTGACGATCAGCAGGTTTTCCCCCAAGTCGTAGACGTCCCGCACCTTACCTTGTCGTCTAGGGTATGGCAGACTGGTTTCGAGCACCGTGTGGTTCAAATCAAAATTGGGTTGGATGTCGAAGTTCATACCTTCAGCTTAGAATAATTAGTGTCGCCTGAAATGCCGGAGTAAGTTCTCGAGGGCAAAATCGACCAATCGTGTAATGGTTGATTGAATCCCCAGTCATCTTGCTGTAGATTCGCACCACATTGCCTGGACGACTTTACAACAAAGTTCAGGTGCATCCAATCTTGATCATTGACCGAATGCCGAAAGTTGCATGTGAATGGGTGAACTGCGATTTAAGTTTCCAAACGCCAGCCGTTGGGATGCTCGCGTCTGGAGTACAGCTTATATCACAGGCATCGAGGGGATACCGTGGCAGTGCCATCATCGAATTGATGGTGATCAGTTTAGCATCGGTCGCGATATTGACGAGTCAGGCAAGCTCAATATCGTCTGGCCCACTCGTGTGGCTGGGAATATCTGCTTGTCGACCACCAGTTTACGTGTAACGGACGAATATTATTCACTAGCCGTCGAAGTTGCGCGGGGGACCGTCAGTCGACTCAAAAACCAGACCTCGGAATGGCAGCGTCTGGGGCTCAAGCTCCCCGAAGGATTTTTTTCCCTGGCGGAGGAGGCGCTCGGTCAACTTTTGCACGCGCTGACTTCCAACGCTGATAGCGACAAGGAATTGCGATGTGCGCAACAAGCTATTGAACTGGCCATCGAAGCATCACTTCAGCTGTGTGATGCCTTTACGCAGCAAGCACTTGACGCGCGCCGTCAAAGCGAAGGTCGTTTGGCTACTTTGTTTGGCGCCTCGCTGCAGTCACAACTCCGGCTGGAAAGCGTTGGCGAGGCGATCGCCACCGCCTTTAACTTGGTGGGAGTGTCTGCGGATTTGGGTGCGGTCGAATTGTCCTCGGGCAAAAGTGACTTCACGGCATTTGACCAACAGGTGGAGTGGGCGATCAGCGCTCAGAAGAAGGTTTGTATCGGTCCCCTGGTAAACTTTCGTCACGGTTGCTTGCCGCAATGGATGGTCTTGCTGGACGAAGGCTTTGAAGGGTTCTTGGAAGCAGCCTGCACGCATGCGCAACACGTCGTTGAGCGATATCGGGGGCGAGCGCACTTGTGGAACTGCGCAGCGGGGTTGAACACGCCGACGGAAATGCGTTGGAGCGATGAAGAAGTTTTGCGGATGGCGGTGTCAATCATCGAAACGGTCCGTCGAGCCGATGAACGCACTCCCGTACTGTTGACAATCGACCAACCCTGGAGTGAATACCTGCGGGATGATGCCAACGGGATCTCGCCGCTTCATTTTGCCGATGCACTCATTCGAGCCGACTTGGGGCTCAGCGGCATCGCGCTCGAGTTAAACTTTGACTTGTGGCCCGCGGGAACCTTTCCGCGCGATCTGATTGAGATTAGTCGATTGATCGATCGTTGGGCCATGCTCGGATTGCCGCTGATGATGATTGTCACCAGTCCTACGGCTTTGCCAACAGGTGAAGCCAGCAATCGCGTCACCGACTGGTCAACGGATACAGCCGTTTCAGGAGTCGTTTTTCCGGAGAGCATTCTGAAGTTGTTACTTTCCAAGCCGTCAGTGCACGCAGTCCTGTGGAATAGCATGAGCGATCAAATTCCCAAAGCGGCGGCGTTAAGTGGCCTGTGGGACAGCCAAGGCAAGGCAAAACCATTGCTCGCCAAGATGGCCCAGCTCCGCAAAAATTATTTGCATTAAATCGATTGAACAGCCTACTGATAGGAACGCACCGATGAACGCGAGAAGCAGACGCCGTCGATTGCGATTCTCGTTAGGTGGTGTACTTTTGCTACTGGCGGGAGTTCCTTGCGTAACATCATTCGCTCAGGACACCAAGCCTGCTGCGAATCCTTTCGAGACCAAAGCGACTGCGTCCGAAATGATGCCGCTTCATCCAGATGGTGATACGCCGATCGCGCGGATGTTGTCGCTAGCCCACACCGATGGACTACCTGCTTTTGATCGCGTTGAGGTTTACGCAATTTCGTTCCCTGACCGTAGTGGCGATGAGCGCCCGAAGACGCAGGCGACGAACCAAACGTTCCCGTGCGACCTTACGGATTGCATGCCGATATTCACTCCCACGCTACCTTGCGCGGCGATGACTGCTCGACGCTTGGTGACTCATGGCGATCCCTTAAGTTCGATAGTCTTGGCGGTGCATTCTGCCACTATCCGGCGTATGGGCTCCGCTTTTACCGGCGGGATTTACTCCTGTTTGAAACATCGGTTTGCTGGCAGTGCCAGAACTTCTACTTGCCCACGTTCGATTCCGAAAAACGTCAGTTCACGCACGGGTGGTACGGTTTCGCGAACGACGATAATGCCAAGAAGTTACTCGAATTCTTGTTACAAAAGCTTCCCCACCCCAACATTGCCAAAACGTCCAAAGAAGGCGGATAACCCAATCGTGCACGCGGACCACAGTGTTCTTGTATTCGTTCGACGAGAAATCTTATGCGCAAAATCGGCTCAATTTTCCTTGCGGTCGTATTCCTCGCTGGCTTGTCCATAGCAAGCGGCTTTCCAAGGCTGGTCGCAGACGATTTGCTAAACGCGAGCGAAAACCGCTGGCTTGAAATGTTGCGTGAACAGATCTCGCAAGTTAGCGAGTCCAAACAGCGAATGGCGATTTCAATGACCGTCGGTATTCTCGCAGAAGTTGGGCGTTACACGGAAGCCAAAACAATCGCATTCCAGCGAACGGGGGACGACGCCAAAAGTGAGCTTCTAGCAACCATCGCAGCATCGATGGCGCAGAAATCGTTGTTTGAAGATGCATTTTCAGCCGTCAGCGAAATTTCTGAACCTGGTTGGAAAGATAGGGCCACCCATTACGTTGCGATGGCGCTCGCCGGTGTCGGCGAACTTGAACGCGCGGAGAGGCTTGCCCAGGAAATGTCTGAAGATTACTACAAAGAACAACTTGACCACAAATCCATATGAACCCAAAGCGACGTCGGGTCTTCACCAAGGTTCAACAGTGGCTCCACTGAACTGGCGTGCGATCTTCATCGCCATCGCAATCTGGTTTGTTGTCGGTTGCCTCGTCGGGCTCGGATGGGGAATGGTTGCATTCTCGCTTGCGATGGCCATTGGACCGTCAATCGAATCAAATGTCGACAATCCAGCACTAGTGGTTACTGGTTTCATTGTCGGCCTGATACCGACAGCAATTGGTGCTATCTATTTGGGAAGACAGTTGGAATCAAGACTGCTTACCCATTCGATACTTTATTCGTTTTCGAATATTCTAATTTCGGCGCCTTTTATGTTGATTCCCTCTGAAGTAGGGAATTCCTGGCCAACTTTCGCCTACTGTGTTCTAGGCATACCTGTGTCGATTGCCTGTGTCGCGTACTCAGTTCGATCTCGCTGACAGATCTTCTTGGGCGATTCACAACTCTCTGCACCTACTTTTTGGGACCAGCTGTTTCCTAGCGGTAAATTGGGGCGACTCTCCCCGCCGGAATTCAAGCAAAATACTTAAACTCCCGCGTGTAGGGTAAATTGTGCGGCAGAGTTCAGCGATAATGCTTTATCCACTAAGAGAGCTTTATCCCGCAAGAAATACGGCGACCTGCTTAGAGACCCGACAATTGGCAATGCGAATCTTCCGATTTCTGTTTTTACTCGTTGTGTCCTGGGTCGTGATGACATTCACGCACGAGCTGGGACATATCATCGGTGGAACGTGTTGTGGTGGAGTGCTCCAATCCGCCGACTTGCGGCCCTGGCGTATGCCGTACAGTATCTTTGCTCCGGATCCGTTTCCATTGGTGACGCTCTGGGCCGGCTTGTTGATGGGTGTATTGTCTCCCGTCGCGGTTGCGATGATTGTCCGCCGCGATTGGATGAGGTTCATCGCGAACTTTTGTGTACTCGCAAATGGAGCCTACATCGCGGTGGCTTGGTTTTCCGGCGACCGGTATCTCGATACTCCCAAGCTGCTTGAGCATGGCGCCAGTCCCTTCACGCTAGCTGCCTATTGTGTACTAACTATCGGATTCGGTTACGTTGGTTTTCGCCGTTCATGCATTTCCGCTCTCAGTGAGCCCGAAAAATCGGAAGTCGAAAACACACTCGCCGTGGACGAAAGAACCGATGCACGTGAGTAGCCGCTCGAAAGCAAATAAACAAACACAGAGGCACAGAGGACTCTGAGATTCCGCGCGGCATGCTCTGTGAACTCCGTGTCTCTGTGTTTTAAAAATTGATCATTGTTCGCCATCCATCGCGAATGGGCCAAGGCATTTGTTGGGCTTCAAACGACATTGTGTAAAGCGCTATAACTAAAGAACTCGTGGTGGGCTGCTTCGTTGTGTTGGCGGCATGACCTCGCTTGCGACTTAACTTAAGCGTGGGTTGTTATCTCGAGCCATCGCGCAGATGCGTGGAGAATTCACCGAGCGGAGCTGGGGAATCTTTGAGCGGTCGGTGATCGACAATGTTCCGACGGCGGTGGTGGCTCAGCAATTTCAAGTAACCGATGCCACGGTCCGCCAAATCCGCAGCCGCATCCTGCGACGCTTGCGTCAGCAGTTGGGAGACCTGTGAAGCCACCTATCGGAGGCTGCTCAAATCCACCACGCTTTGTGCACGAAGCGGCCGAGCAGAAGACTATCCCAGCGCGCGGATGTATGCCAGGCTGCAAAGTGACGGTTTGTCCAATGAGCAAATATTGCTGCACAGCCAAACGTGATAGGTTTATGCCTTCTTGCCGCCAACTTCTTGCCTCTGCTGTCGCGGGTTTTTGCGATTCTGCGAAGACTCGCGCTCTGCCTCATGTTGGACGGCACAGTCGCAATACGGTCGCTCGAAACGTGACTCGCTCATCCCAACCATCACCCATTTGTTGCGACCTCGAAACGGGACTGAGGGTTGGATAGACCAACGCTCGGTCACTGTTGCGCTAGAACGTTCGACCTGGGGTTCCGCTTCCGAACTCGTCTGAAACTCGTTCTCGCTCCACCCCAGGCTATCAAATGTCGTTGCTACGCAACTGTTTGGTACTGACTTGGTTGGTACCCGCTGACCGTGTGGTTGTGTATACACCATCGAGTTTCGTCTAAAGGACCTCTTGCCCGAGTTGCGGCTCGAGTTGTTAGCCAGTCAATTTGTCCAATTGCGGAGTGGCTGGTTGGTGCTGCGTGAGCTCCCCCCCATCGTTCGCGATCTGTTTGGCAAAGGACTCTATGACCCATTAGCGAGTCTTTGGTGAATTTAACATCGCTTGTTTGAGTGCGTTATCGGCGGGTTTATCGGATAGCCAGATACTGAACAGTGCTTGTTTGAATTTGACTCCTGCGACAGCACCTTTGAACTTGCCATTCTTATTGACGATGACTCCATGCTGAGGATGATAGACCATGTCGAAGACGTCACCCTTTTTGATGTCATCCTTGAAGAACTCCCGAAACTGACCGATCTCTTTATTAATTTCGCGAGTATCTCCACCGGTAGCGTTCTTGAAGCCAACTTCGAGTGATTCAACCAGGCTACCTTGACTCACGAAGCTCGAGGTGATTTTGATGCGAATCGCCATGGGCGCATCGGCTTCGATGATGTTCACTGAGTTGTTATTGGCTTCGGTCAGGTACAGGCCTGCGACATAAAGTTCAAGAAAAGTTTTTGTCCGCGCACCCGAACCGTTGAGAACTAAGCGATGTTCCCCCGCCCGTAGTTGTTTTGGAAGTTCCTCCGCAGCGCAGGTGCTCGAACTAGTCATACTGGAACCGAAGAAGATCAAAGCAAATGCCAAGAGATTTTTCGACACAATTTGTTCCTTCCGTAGAAAAAAATTGATTGGACGCCTGATGTTGCTAGCTAATAGCCGCCAATGGTGGCGAGCCAGCACACCGCCGAACTGTAGCATCTCTGGCCAGACGAGCAAACATGAGTTGATGATCGCATTGCAAACGCTCTGGGATTCGATGCGTGCCAGACCTCAGGAAAAGAGCCCTGGTGCTTGCTCGCTGTAAACATTCGCCGAAGGTGTGGGGAGTAGTATAGCGATCTAGCGACGGGAGGCGAAATATTCTAATTGCGGGGCATGATGAATGCTTCGCTGCTTGAACCGATTTCCCTGGCTGAACAAGTACGTTCGCTGATAGCG
>JBGSUV010000145.1:0-20714 GCA_041753315.1 Pirellulaceae bacterium
AACGCTTGACAGCAGTGCAACTCCCGCCAACGGCCGCTACTACATGTCATGCAGCTCACGTGAGTTGTTGGCTGAGTCAGCGACATTGGCTTAAGGCACATTGGGCTGAAAAGCGGCTGAGCGGATTAAATGCCACCAAGCGGCTCAATCGTCCGTTGCGGACTACCTAGGTTCACAATCCAAATGCAGCCAATGCGTTGGACTCCTCAGATGGGTTCAGGCAGCATCTGCTTGTTAATTTAGGTGGTCAACTTCGCAAAATTTCTCGGCCATTCTGGCTGACATGGTTCGCTGCTGCGCGCTGCTCGGCATTCTCTTTGGTCGAGGGGAGATTTCTTGGCCTGCCCAGCGCATTACCAGTGCACGAATCCCCGCAAACGCCATCTACCCCACCCGAACTTACGACACCCGGCCATCCCGCCCCTGCGGTTATTAGAAAACATCCAGGGACACACCCTTGTTTGCTCGTAGAGCAGTGTGTGTCCCCGGGGGAACGGGTGAGGAGAGTGGGTGTGTCCCCGGGGTCGAAGACTGACTGCGAAGCAAGTTGCACAAGCTGGAGCAACGGCTGCGCGGATTGTGGCGCTGGAGCTATTGCTGGCAAAGCTCTTCAGAATTCCTCCACTTCGTCCAAGCCACCGTCGAGAATATGGGCCAACGAGTGATCACGCGATGCCACAGCCGAAAAAGAGCCAAGTCAACTGAGGAAGAGCGTCGCGGTGGTCAGCCTGGAAACGACCGTCGCCTGCGTCAACCGCGTGATAACTGACAATTGACTACGAGATGGTCAACTACGTGACGGTCTCAAACGTGATGGTCGACTACGTAATGGTCAACTACGTGACGGTCTCAAACGTGATGGTCGACTACGTGATGGTCAACTACGTGATGGTCAACTACGTGACGGTCTCAAACGTGAAGGTCGACTACGAGATGGTCGACTACGATATCCCGCGTTTGAGACTTACCGCATTCGGAGAGTTCGAGACGATCCAGCGCAGCGAACTTCCTAACTCACCGATCTAGGTCACCAATCATCGCTCAGTGTTCGCGAGATGCCGATGGATATGCGCACCTCCCGATGCGAGTGAGTTATACGGTCCGATCTATAGCCCAAGGATACTGGCTATGGCCAAGGGTTGCTGATGGCCTGGTGCTGGCTATGATTGGATGAATGACTTCGGTCGGTGAATGCGGCTAATCGTCGATCGAGAGCTGGATGGAAGATGCACTGCAGTTCCCGCCACGCGCGTCTACTCGCATAGCTCTGCACAAGAACCATCCGACTCGCTCAGAGAGCCCTACTGCGAAATGACCAACGAGATTCCCCATGTCGAACAACTCGGCGACCACGAAAAACCTCAAGTTCGATGCGAGAAGCACCGTGACGAAATGAGTGAAGTCCGTACAAGGCGAAGCCCGTGCACGGTCACGAAAAAAACTACTCAACGAAGAACCGATGAACCGTCGCCTCTTCAAATTTTTCACCTGGATTCAATCGGGTCGTCGGGAACTCGGGCTTATTGGGCGAGTCGGGGTAATGCTGTGTTTCAAGACAAAACCCACCATGCTGCGAATAGGGTCCACTCAAATGATTGCCGGTATAAAGCTGAACACCTGGCTGAGTCGTCAGAACTTCCATAGCGCGGCCACTCGCCGGGTCCTTTGCCATTCCACAACTGCGCAGCTTCCCCTTCTCACCATTCACCACATAACAATGGTCGTATCCCTTCGTCATTGGTAACATGCCAATGCGTTTGCCAATCGTCTCGGGAGTTCGAAAGTCCAAAGGCGTGCCTGCAACACTAGCGAGCTTACCAGTTGGAATGAGCGTATCGTCAACATCCAAATACTGGTCACAATTTAAATGCAGTTCGTGCGCTAGTACATCACCACTTCCGGCACCAGCCAAATTCCAATACGAGTGATTGGTCAAATTCAGAACAGTCGGCTGATCAGTCATCGCCTTAAATACAATCTTCAACTCGTCGCGATTGCTCCAAGAGATTTCGGTGGTAACGCCGAGAGTACCTGGATAACCTTCTTGTCCATCGGGACTGACAACCGTAAAGCGGATACCGACTGCACCTTCGACCTGAAACTCTTCGGCTTGCCAAACGAGTTTATCAAACCCAACCGTTCCGCCATGCAAGTGATTGGGACCGTTGTTTTGCACTAGAGAATAGGTCTTCCCATCCAAAGTAAACTTGCCCGCCGCAATCCGATTGCAAAACCTACCCACGGTCGCACCAAAGTACGGGTGGCGTTCCAAGTACCCGTCGAGACTTGGAAAATTCAAATTTACGTTTGCCAAATTGCCGTCACGATCGGGCACTTCGACACTCGTAATGATCGCACCATAGTTGGTGAGCTTGACGACATGCCCTTGAGAATTTGTCAATTTGAAGAGTTCGACAGATTGCCCGTCCGAAGTCTTGCCAAAGTCGCTGCGTTGGATAGTCATGTTGGTTGGTGTGGCTTTCAGTTGTGCCGACGAAAAGTTCCCAGAACTTGTGATAAAACCAGCGATGAGACTGGCCAGAACTACCTTCGTAACCTTGAAAAAGTGGTCGCCTCCACTCGGCGGAAGGTTGTTATTGAATGGAAATTGTGCCCATATGGAGCGCCATGCCAAGCCACACCTGTCCAACAAGACTTGCAAAACCGCTAAGTGGCCAATTTTTGGGGAACGAATGGTGAGATACTTCATCTTTATGTTCGTCGCTCGAAAAGGGTGATTTGAATAGCGGATCTGGCTAAAGATCCCAACAACTGAGCTTGGCAAAATTCACGGTGGGTGCTGGGCAATATTCAATACGGGATCTTTGGCAGGCAAGATCCACAACGGGAAGCATTGGCAAGATTCACTACGGGGCTTTGGCGGCAGTAGACTAACTAACGTATGATTCTACGGTTTGTCTGTCGCCACAAAACCGTAACAAGAAAATCCGTTGCTGCCGATTAGAACCACCCCAAGGGAGGGAAACCCCTCTTTTTTCTCCTCCAATCTGCAACAAGTACCCGACAGAGGCAACTCCCGATTGTACCAACCCTGGAGCAAGCCGTTTCGGGTGCAGGCGTTCCACTTAAAGGCGCGAACTGACACTGAGCTGACTGGCGCTGCTTTGCTAACTTGTACCAATCACCGATCGTTTCCACGTTTCACTATGACAACCACCGCTGTGTGCGATCCACTTGAAGCGCTACCGGAACACGAAAACTGGTTGCGAACGACTCTTTTTTCCCGGCTCGGCAACCGTGATGAAGTTGAAGAGGTGATGCAAGAGGTAGCTGTAGCCGCGGCAAACCAGTCGGCAAAACTGCAGCCCGTCGAACGAGCTGGGCCGTGGCTGTACCGCGTCGCGATTCGCCAAATGCTGCTTTTTCGCCGAAAAGCTGGACGCCGACGTAAACTGCTAAATCGAGTCGTCGATCGACCGTTGCACCGCGACGAAGCTAGCGCAACCCGGAGCCCTTTGGAGTTCCTGATCAGTCAAGAGCGGCAAACTGAAGTCCGACAAGCTCTGGTCAAGATGTCGGAGCGCGACCGGCAATTGCTCATGCTCAAGTATGTCGATGGCTTGTCATACGGAGATATTGCACAGCGGGTAGGTGTTTCCGCAAGTGCTGTGCAGTCGCGCTTGCATCGCGCAAGGAATTTACTGCGACGGGAATTAGAACAGGACGCGGACGTCAATTAGAACTTTTGGGATTTTACCGGCTCTTTGAAGAGTGCATGAAAAGTCATTATGAGCAGTTCGAACATAAAACTCAACGATCGAATTTTGGATGAACTCGTAAGTGGTAACTTGCGGGGAGAGCAATATCGTGCCGTGCTCTTGGCTCTGGAAGAAAGTCCCAACCTGTGGCGCAACTGTGCGCTTGCTTTTCTGCAAGAGCAGGCCATATCGCAGGATCTGAAGTCTTTGTGCGATGGTAATATCGACTGGTCACCGCATGAAAAATCGACGGCGCTAACTCCAACAGGCGCCATCATGCCGCGACCTAACGAATCCCCGCGTGCGGATGTGCTAACCCGCAACCCTATGCTCGACTATTCCAGCTTAGACCCACAACTCTGGATGCGCCGAATTGCAATCCTGGCCGCGCTCTTACTCGTCAGCTTTACCGTTGGCTGGTTTGGCGCTGGAATTCGCGACAGTCTTGGGAGCGGCGAGCTGCCGGGATTGACGAATGCCGGGGTACTGGGCGACAACTCGACAGCACAAAGACTTTCACCCGAAGAAAGCTCTGACGATCGCCTCCCCACCATTCCGAATCAAGCGGTGTTCGGAAGCGATCAGTTCCAACCCATCGATCAGCACCTTGCCCTCCAACTCCGAGAATTGCAAAAAGCAGGCAGAATCCAAATCGAAACGATCGAATCGATCGTGCCCGTTCGACTGGAAGATGGTAGCTCGATCATCGTCCCTGTTCAGCAATATCGAATTACTCCCGTCGCTTATTCCTACTGAACCGATCCACGTCGAATGCTAAAATGGCGTAGGACTTGGAGTCATTTACCAGTTCACAGTTATACATCGAACTCAAAGTCGTCGACCGCCTACCCCTACCTTTTTTCGCTACAAATCCTCGGCTGCGGAAACCTTAACTTATCTTTTGATCTCCAATTCCATTCGTATCTATTCAGAAAAGTGAGTCTAAATCGTGGTTGCTCCATTCACTGCTGCTTGCCTTGTCAAGTGGAACCTCACCCGCAATTTTGCCGCTGCAATTGCTTTCGCTGCCGTGCCGCTCAGCCCCATGATTGCAGACGAACCACAAGAGAAGCAGAATGTCACCGTAACCGTCTCAAACGCGTCGGCCAGCAGCGATGATCAAGAGACCAGTGATCGCAAAGAAGGTAACAAGAATGAGCAAACAGCTCCAAAATTGTGGCTAGGGATCATGCTCAAGAACATTGAAGGAGATTTGGCAAGCTATCTTGATCGCACGGAAGGAGTTTTGATTGAATCAGTCTTTCCAGAAAGTCCCGCTGCAGCCGCGGGACTCAAAAAAGGGGACGTTCTTCTAAAATTTTCGACGAAAGAAGTCAGCGAGCCTTCGGACGTTCTGACCGTCATGAAAGAAATCACGGTCACAGAAGTCGACGAGCCAAAGGAACTCGAAGTGATCGTCCTTCGCAAAGGTGAAGAAGTGGAACTTACTTTGACACCAGCTCTCCGCCCAGCCAAACACCAAGCCATCACCATCGTCGAAGAAACAGAAACTGAGGACGGCAACTCTGAAGCACAAGCTGACAACAACACTCGTGTCTTCTCTTTTGCATTCTCGGATGATCAACCCTTGGAAGAGGTTCAAGCGTTGATCGAAAAAATGAAACAAGGAGTCGACAACGAAGTTCAGATTTTTCAACTCGGCAATCCCACGATCCGTGTTAGTCCGGATGGCGAGATCGCTGAAATGCCAGGACAGAAGATGGAGGCCGTGATCAAGAAAGATGTCAACGGCAAGCAACTCGATATAACAATCAAACGCGACGGTGAAGGTCCAGCCAAGATTACCGTAACCACAGACGGTGAAACAAGTGAATACACCGCTGAACAGTTAGAAAAAATGTCCCCTGAAGTGCGAGAAATCGTTGAGCCCGTTCTCACCAAGAAAGAGAATCGCGTTCTTAAGCTTGACAGTGACGGGTTAAAGTGGAAAGCAACCATTGATGGCGAAGAGGTCAAGCAGATGGTCGAAAAATACCAACGCTTGGCCGACGAAATGCGGCTCAAAGCATCTGCCGAAGTAATTCGTGCCCAAGCCAAGGCGGCCGCCAGCAAAGTCAGGGCGCATGCCGAAGCAACTGCCGCTGAGGCTCTCGCTCAATCTAACGCCGAACGCGTCGAAGTGGCACAACTCAAGCAACTTGTGGACGAACTGCGGGCTGAGGTGAAAGAACTCCGCCAGAAGCTTGAAGAAAAATAGTCGCTAACTTAAATTTCGCCAGCCGACCATTGTGTGCTACTCTGCTGCCCTTGGCTCGGCTCGACGTAACCAATCTTAACCTCAAGTCCAATTCAGACTTGAGTTTTTTTCTTGCCCAATTTAACTGGCTTTTCGATCCTGTTTTTGAGACACTCGCACCTCAGAGTTCGACGCTGGATGAGTCAATGAACGAGGGGCGTGACAGTGCAGGAGGATGTGGCTAGCAGAAATCCCGATAGATTTTCCGCAGTTTGGCTATTCGGCAATACACGGACTTACCTGACCGAAGTTGGTCGTTCGCTCATGCTGGCGGTCCGGCGATGGCAAATGGACGATGCAAGTTCAATGGCTGCATCCGTCGCCTATTACCTCGCCCTGTCCCTGTTCCCAATGCTGCTATTGCTTACCTCAGGGCTAGGACTGGTGTTGCGATTCACTAGATTGGGTCAGGACGCGCAGTACCAAATTCTTGCCATCGTCGCCGAGCACTGTTCGCCAACCCTCAAATCACAAGTCGAGGAAGTGCTGTCGCAGCTACGTGATCAAGCGATCGTGGGAGGCCCATTTGGTTTGATAACAGCGGTGATGGCTGCAATCGGTGTCTTCTACCAGTTCGAGCGCGCGTTTGACAAGATATGGCGCATTCCCTGCCCACCAAGTCGCGGAATGTTGCACGTTGTAGTTCGCGTTTTGACTCAACGCTTCGCCGCCTTCATGTTATTGGCTGGCGTCGGCTGCTTGATGGTCGCCATTCTGGCGACCAACGTAGCCATCGGTGCCGTGCGTGAATGGATGACCAGCTTGCACATTCCCGGAACCGTGTTCGTGATGCTGGTGGACGCAACCGCGACGATGGCAATGAACGCGATCGCGTTTGGTGTACTGTACCGTTGGTTGCCCAAACATCCCGTCAAGTGGCGAGATGCGATTCGTGGAGGCTTGTTGGTTTCAGTTATTTGGGAAGTTGGCCGTCAATTCCTGGGTGCTTTTCTAATTGGAATGCGGTATACGACAGCCTACGGCGCGATCGGTTCCTTCATCGCCCTCTTGCTGTGGTTCTATTGGGGCATGACGATCCTATTTTTTGGAGCCGAGTACGTGCAAGTCCTCTCGCGGCGTCACGCCAGACCTTTGCGAATGTTTCGAGTGGAAGCAAACGCGGATCAGAGTCCACGCATCGCACCGCGCCGCGCCGCTTAAGCACCTGTCGTTTTGGGCACCGCTGGGTTTTGCAAGTGGCTGGTTTTGCAGGCGGCTAGCGCTGGGAGGTAGCGAGCACTATAGCTCGAGTTCGTGCCCTTCGACTTCCAATATGGCTCGACGACCGCTCGGAATCTGCGCGTAAACCGTGAGCAACTTGAGTTCTTGGCTTTCAGGTGGAAAAAATGCATTCCCCTTCGTATGAAAGAACTTAAGTGGCACAAAAATCTCCTCACCCGATTGAATCACATCTGGGTGGAAAAAATGGAACTGTTCGTTGATCGACATGTTCACATTTCCCCACGGTTCTTCTGTCGGATTGCGAAGAATGACACACGGCACCAAGCGTGCATCGGCCGCCTCGGCGTTGGGCCAGGCCCGCGGTCCAACTTGCACATCCGCTTGCAAAACTGGATCGGGTCCTACCGGCAACGTCGTATAAAGAACAACGACCAACGCAAACGGAATCAAAGTGATAAGGATGAGCGCGGCAGTTAGTTGCCGTCGCGTCAATGTATTTGGCAGTTGAGGAGTGGTTGTCAGCGACTGGGTTTCCATGTTTGAAGCTTTCTCAGTAAACCACGCCCGCTCGTTTCGATTTCACAGCGACCATGACCGCAGTTCGCGGAAATCGTGTACAGCGCCATTCGATCGAATTGGAAAAACCATATGTCAGGAAACACTCGCACTGCGCCTAGGGTACGCCAATATCCTCATTCCATAGTCCTGGGCAATCACGGATAAAAGCTCGCATCAGCTCAATGCACTCCGGATTGGCCAGTCGCGTCAACACAACGCCACGTTGTTCCAGATATTTCTCAGGCCCCTGGAATGTAACGCTTTCACCGATTACTACGCGGGGAATGCCGTACAGTAACGTAGCACCACTGCACATATCACACGGCGAAAGAGTTGAGACGAGTGTTGCCCGCTGGTAATCTCGGGCAGTCAATCGTCCCGCATTGGCCAGGCAATCCATTTCTGCATGCAAAATTGGATTGCCTAGCTGCACGCGTCGATTGTGGCCACGCCCCACAATGGTACCGTCGATGACAAGTACCGAACCGATGGGAATGCCACCTTCGCTCAGTCCCATGCGAGCTTCTTCAATCGCCGCTGCCAAGAACTTATCGCTCATCAACTACAGCTCCTGGACAGTGACTCAAAAAGCCATCACTCTTCGACGATTTCGATGCTCTCGATAACAACCGGTTCGACAGGCACATCTTGCATCCCGGCCTTGACACCCGTCTTGACCTTGCCGATTTTGTCGACCACTTCGGTTCCTTCGATCACCTTACCAAACACCGCATAGCCAACTCCATCGCTTGATTGTGCTCGGTCCAGAAAACCATTGTCACTCGTGTTGATGAAGAACTGACTAGTCGCACTGTCGGGCACATTGGTACGCGCCATGGCCAGCGTGTACTTCTTGTTTTCCAAACCGTTTCCACCTTCGTTTTTGATGGGAGCGTTGGTTTCCTTCCGCTTCATGTCCGCCGAAAATCCTCCGCCTTGGATCATGAA
Organism: Pirellulaceae bacterium; assembly: GCA_041753315.1. Classification (GTDB taxonomy): domain Bacteria; phylum Planctomycetota; class Planctomycetia; order Pirellulales; family Pirellulaceae; genus Aureliella. The sequence continues at coordinate 8,665 of JBGSUV010000145.1, forward strand.
GCCATCAATCACTCGATGGAAAACCGTTCCCGAATAGAAATTGCTTTTGGCGTATTCGAGAAAGTTCTTGGTCGACAAGGGAGCTTCGTTTTCGTAAAGCTCAACTTTGATGTCACCTGCGCTCGTTTTGAGAATTAGCACGCGTGGGGTCCTTTGCGGTAAATATTATTTCTTGCTCTTGTCTAAGACTTTGTTCCATGTCGCTAGTTTGTCCTTGGTCTTTTCAAAGAGCATTTCGACATCGCCATCGATTTCGATCGCTTTGATCTTGTCCCCTTGGCGAATGGCATCTACGACATCCTGCCCCTTCGTCACGCGACCAAATACCGTGTGCAATCCGTCAAGCCAATCGGTTGCAACGTGAGTAATAAAGAACTGCGAACCATTCGATTCACCCGTGTTTGAGTAGGGTCGCTTGCCACGCGGATCGGAATTGGCCATCGAGAGAACACCTGGACCATCGTGCTTCAGCTCTTTCATGGTCTCATCTTTGAACTTGTAACCAGGGCCACCAGTGCCGGTGCCCATTGGATCGCCACCTTGGATCATGAAGTCTGCCAATACGCGGTGAAATTTCAGTCCGTCATAGTAACCGCGTTTGGCCAAGTTCAAAAAGTTGGCGGCCGTGTAAGGAACTTTGCTGGCATACACCGTGCACTCGATGTCGCCGCGATCTGTCTTGATAACTACTTTCACATCTTCGATCGCTTTATCATCCTGGGCTTGGACAAAAGTCGATACCGCAACCACAGCAGCGATCACGCAGCTTGAAATCATCTTGTTCATGGGAACTCCTGAATTGTTCATGAAATATTCACCTTCACTCTGTAAACCCGGCTGTCAGCGATGAAAACTGCGGCTCATTCCAGTCGACGCGACCTTCATTTCGAAAACTCTTGAGCTGGACTCTTCATAGGGGCCGCGCGTGCGCCAAGCATTCCACCGCTACATCCTGGCCATTTTAACACCCCAAGCCATATGGAGAATGGGTGCAGAGCCCAGTTGCGGTCGATTCGCGGATGCAAACCGTTATGATGGATCGCTGTACCCCCGCTTACCACAATCGCCGTCCTCATCAAGGCCGTTTCCATGTTTAAAGCAAGCATCCGATTCGCTGCTTTCATTACAGTTTTTGCAGCGCTGGCCATTCACAGTTCCTGGTTTGTTTCGGCCCAGGAGGCAACTTCGGCGATTTCGCTTCGACCCAACATTTTGTGGATCACGTCGGAGGACAACGGCCAAGAGCTGGGCTGCTATGGCGACACCTTTGCAGATTCTCCGAACATCGATGCGTTGGCAAGTCGCGGTATGCTTTACACCAACTGCTGGTCCAATGCTCCGGTTTGCGCCCCGGCTCGCACCACGTTGATCTCCGGCATGTTCCCGACCAGCTTGGGTGCACAACACATGCGCAGCGAAGTACCCTTGCCAGAAAACGTCCAGCTATACCCCGAGCTACTGCGAGCTGCCGGATACTATTGCACCAACAACGCCAAAGAGGACTACAACGTCGAGCAGCCCGAAAACTTGTGGGATGAATCCAGCAATAAAGCCCATTGGCGCAATCGCAAGCTGGGTCAACCCTTTTTCGCCGTGTTTAATTTTACGATCAGCCACGAGAGCAAAATTCGCGATCGCCCGCACACGCCGATCCACGATCCCAGCAGCGTACTCATCCCCCCGTATCACCCCGATACACCTGAGGTAAGACAAGATTGGGCGCAGTATTACGATCGAGTCACGGAGATGGATCGGCAAGTGGGTCGCGTGCTCGAGCAGCTCAAAGTCGACGGGCTCGAGAACAACACCATCATCTTTTATTATGGCGATCACGGCAGTGGCATGCCGCGCAGCAAACGCTGGCTCTACGAAAGCGGCCTGCGAGTGCCGTTGATTGTCCATTTCCCCGAACGCTTGCAGGCGCTGGCCGGCGAGCAGTACAAGGCCGGAGGCAAGAGCAAGCGTTTGGTGAGCTTTGTCGACTTTGTGCCGACAATTCTCAGTTTGACCGATACTGAGCCACCGTCGCATCTGCAAGGGCGATGTTTTCTTGGCCCTCGCACTACCACTGATCCCCAGTACATCTATGGGTTTCGCGATCGCATGGACGAGCGTTATGACATGTCGCGGTCGGTCCGCGACGATAACTATCTCTACGTTCGCAACTTTTATCCGCATCGACCTCAAGGTGCGTTTCTCGACTACATGTTCCAGACGCCCACCACGCGGGTGTGGAAACAACTTTTTGACGAAGGCAAGTTAAATGCCGCGCAAAGTGCCTTTTGGTTGCCGAAACCGGCCGAAGAACTGTACGACTTGTCCAGCGACCCTTATCAGACCAAAAATTTGGCGGCGGCGGGCGAGCAGCAGCAGACGTTAGAGCGAATGCGAGGCGCGTTGAAGGCATGGATGTTGGACGTCAAAGACACTGGGCTATTACCGGAGGGCGAGATGCTCGATCGTTCACGTGATGGAGCTCCGCGCGCCATGGCGCAAGATGTACAGCGTTATCCGATCGAAGCCATCTATGCGGCTGCCGACATGGCCACACGTCCGGCCGAGGGTGATTTCGCGAAGTTGACCGAGCAATGTGTCTCACCGGAGAGTGCCGTTCGTTATTGGGTTGCCAACGGTTTGTTGATTCGCGCCCTTGCCACAACGGACGCCAGTGCCCACACCAGTGCAGAGACAGAAGCCCAGTCAAATGCTGACACAGAAAGCGATGCGGCTCGGGCTGAGATTGTGAAGGTAGCGCGTGGGATGACGATTGATCCAAATCCTTATGTGCGTTGTGTTGCCAACGAAGTCATGGCTAGGATTGGCAGCGACGTTGAGCGAGGGGTGGCGATCAAGGCATTATTGCGAGAAGCCAATCCAGTGCGCAGCAGTACATTTGTGGCACTATCTGCGTTGAACACGCTCGACTGGCTAACTCCCACGCGAGCAGAGCTTGGAGATGCATTGATTGGACTCGCACCTCGCGCTGGTGAACTGTCCGCGCGGTACGACGCTTACATTCCAAGAATGGCCGAGCGCATTAACTCGACGGCCGAGTAGAAGTGTAGAACAATTGTTTTGTACCCAGCTGAAGGCAACCATCTATTTCGGACCGGTGCGTACGATGCGTTGAAGCGCGGCCAAGTGCGATTGCACTTGACCGAGAACAGTTCGATGCACTTCTTCATTCTTTGCAACGTAGGTTGTGCTTATCGCACGTCGAAGCACGACTCGTTGAGATGGGTAACGGGTTGCGCTTTTAACAACCGACTGGACCATTTCTTCGGTTTACCGAAACTCTCCAGCTCAAACAGAAATATTTTTCGAATTTTCGAATTTTATTCTTGTAATCTTCTCCGGAATCCGTAGGTTGATCGAAGATCGTCATTCACATTCTAGCGCCTAATTGTGAGGATCGATGATGAACCGCTTGCGTTTTAACCACAGAAGCTCGCGAGATTCCACCCAGTTGTTTTCGCGTCGACGAAGACCATTCTTTGAATCGCTTTCAGAGCGAGTTCTTCTCGCCGGCGACCTATTCGACTTGGACACTCCGGGTTTTTGTGAATCACAACAACTTTCGCAGTTAGACACGGATCGGAACACTGGTGATCAATCACCGCAAACACTCCATATTTTTGAGTCGACGATCAAAAACGGCGGCAACTTCGAGGCGCTAGGTTCGCCACGAGCGCGACCGCGACCTCCTAGAGAGGAGCCAAGAGAGTACAAGATTACAGACATTGATGTTTACAGTGAGTACTCTCTCAGCCCTGTCGCGAAGCTAAACGAAGGCGAAGTATTTCATATCGACGTTGCGGTAGAAGGCCCATTCGACACGAAACAGACCTTGACCGTCACAGCCGATCTCAACTTCAGCGGTTCTATCGAAGCGAATGAACGATTTGAAATCGCAAACATCTCAGGAGAACTGAAACGTTATCGTTTTAATGGAATACCCATTCTCGATGATGGGCCGTGGCCAGGTAATGGGACGGCCAGCGACAACCTTGAAATCAAGGTCTATCTGGCGAATGCAGAGGCGAATACCACGATTCCTGTGTTGAATCTAAACCCGCGATTCGTAGGACTACCGACAATGGAGCAAGTTGTCGATGAGAATGGATTCGAGGTGATTCGAGTCTCAGTTCAAATTGCTGACCCCGGAATTCATGACTTCCACACGGTGACAATCGACTGGGATGATGAGGTCAGTCTTACGACTACAAGTTTTGTGCCCACGACGTTCTGTGGATCATTCCCTGGAAAGATGTACACCATCGAGCGACGAAACACCCCAAACGCTCAACCGCTTCCTCTTAAGATCACAGTCCACGATGACGATCTGTCGAGCTCCCCGTTTACAATGTTAGGGTTGGATCTACTGCTAAACAATGATGATGACAACCAGAGCGGAATGCGCGATCTGGAAGAGAGAGGAGTCGATGGAGAAGACGACATCCGCCATTTGGATTTGCGTCGACTGATTTCGACGGACACAAGCCCTGAGACAGGCACATATATCCTCCACTACGACATGAGCGTGATTCGAGTCTGGGATTCCGTTGAAAAGAATTTCTTGATCCATCCGTATGGTGCATTCGTGGGAGGTCCGGGAGATTTGCCTGACATTCCCATCATGCAATACACCGGCCAAAGTGATGTTTACGTAGAAGGATTCTCTGACACCACTACAACGTTGAGTCTTGCATGGATTAGCAACCACGACAAGATCGATTGGCAACCCAACATCTGTGATGGAAAGGCAGTGCTCAGTGGATCGGTCAACGTGCGCGTTTGGACGATGGATATGGACGTCGACAGCGACAATGACAACGGATTCGACTCGCCTGAATTCGATGATTGGGAAGAGTATTTGGAGGCCAGCCCTTTTGCTCTTGGTAAGCTTATTGAACCCAATGCGCAGCGGTTTACTCCGGTGACAATTGATCTACCGAATGGCATCGACTTCGCATCATCGTCGGCGGGAATTATTTTTTCGAACGAGATTCGTGGACGATCAAGCGGCGAGATTCAGTTGTGGCGACGCGATAAAAATGATCCGCGTCGAACCGCGGCTGACAAAATAAATTTGCTCGAGCTCTATCAACTTGCTGATCTGCTAGCTCCAGATCTTCTCACTGGAAGAATTACGTTGTACATGGAAGTAACGACTGTCTTCCTTGGCCATGACTACAAAGTTGAAATTGATGCAGGCAAGCCTGATGATCGTTTAGTTGCTATGGTATGGGGGCTTGCGCCAGATATCGACCTGAAGGACGAGGTCAAGTGGATGGCCGTGAATCCTGCCAGCTTTTATCCAACACTCAACGCCAGCAAGGTACTCCGAAACGCTGGTGCTTCCGAAGCAGTTTATGATCTAGCAAGTAAAGTCAATTTTGCGCAGAAGTACCTGACCGAAGATGAAGTGCGCAAGTTAATTGGCAATCACCTCGACGGCGTTCTTGATGGTTATGCACTTGGTAACGTTATGAACGCGCTATTTGGGCCGCAACCCGGTTTACCCCCAATCCTCGGCTTGAAAGCGGGAATTTACTGGGATCATGCGGCTTCAAATCCGAACGAATATGTGCTTGCATTTGCTGGTACTGAAGATCTACGTGACTGGATCACCAACGTTCTGAACTTTGTCGCTCCTGGGGAGCTACAATATTTGTCCGCCATGACACTCGTGGAAATCCTTCAATTCGTTCCAGCATTTGACTCATTATCTCTAACGGGTCATTCGTTAGGTGGTGGCTTGGCCAGCGCCGCGGCTGTGGCCATCAATGTCCCTGCCGTGACTTTTAATGCATCAGGGTTCCCTCTGCATACCCTCGAAGAACCTAATAATCCCGGTGTATTCGTGTATGGCGAAGCATCCGTGCAACGTTATCATAACTCGCAAAATTTGATCGACAATTTCGTTGTCTATTTTGAACCAACCCGACGTGACGTACCGGATATACTAACCTGGATCCAGGGTGCAGCTACCTCAATCCACACCCCGTTGGGAATAATCTCGATTCCGCACGCTAGAGGTGAGTATCATGAAATGGAGGGACTGTACAACTTCACTGTTTTCGAAGAGCTTTGGATCAATGAGTCAGAAGCTGCTCTGGCCGGCAACTTTGAGTTTTTTACGGATTTCGCGTTTCAAATCATCAACTGGCTTACAGGTCATATGTCCAGTGCGTTTCTAAAAATGGAAGAGTCGCATCGTTTTCCATCTATATATTATGGACTGCTTCACAATGGACAAGGCATCAATATCTACGATGGACAACTTCACAATGACTAAATATATATCTTCACAATTACGCGCAGTTCCAAAGATTGTTCAACAGTTTTCATTGATCCTTTTGCTGTATGTGTTGCATTCGGTGGTCTGTTATGGCGACGAAAAGGATCAACTAAAGAAGGCGCCCGTCAAGCCTCCTCAACCAGTTGTACAAAAAAAACAGTCGTTCTTTCGAAATGTTGGCAAGTACCCCTCATTGCTGACGAGAACGAAGTGGAAGCCGAGCGACTTCTTTGAACTTCAGCATAACTTGGATATGTGCCAAGCCATTGCTGACGAAAATTATGCGGTGATTGACACGGCGACCAAAGAGCAGGTCAATAGCCAAGAGCGCTATGGCATGACCATTTTGCACTGGGCATTTCTGACCGGTGACCACGTAGCGTTTGAAAAGCTCCTTAAACGCGGTGCTGACATCCATCTAAAATTCAAAGGAGATGTCAAGGATGACTACGTCGTGTTTCAGGAAGGGAGTCAACTGCTGTTTGCCGCGAACTTCCAAATGGGTTATGGCTACCGTTTCTTTGACATCGGACTGGAATATATGTCTGACCCAGATTGTCGGAGCTTGCTCGCGAACCGCACGTTGTTACACGAGTACATTGCGTGGAGTACTCGTAATTCGTCACCACAAACTCTTGCGAAGATAACGCGTATGTTGGAGTTGGGTTGTGATCCGAATGCGTTTGACGAAAACATGAAAACACCCTGCTCCTATGCTGTCGGCTTTTGCATGCCCGAGGAGTGTTTGATCATGTTGGATTTTGGGGCGGATCCAACTTTAAAGAATGCAAAGGGAGAGGACCTTAAGGCAATCGTCGAGCGCAACTTGAAGAATGGAGTTCCAATTCCGCCCAACAAAAAAGACCTTACCGAGGGTTATCGCAAGTTGGCAGAACGCCTGGGTGCCAACGTGGACTTTGACGCGTTGCAGGCTGCAAAAAAGGCCAAAGACCTGAAAGATCGCGAGCTCAATGACTAACTCGCTCGAAAAGGCTTTATCTGCAATGGCGTGAGTAGTACGCACTGGGCGTACATTTCGCGGGTAACTACATATGACGATTTCTGTATTGCCGCAATCTCAGACAGATCTCATGCTCCGTCAGCGATTCTTTCTGTTCCTTCTAATAGTTGTGTTCAATGCACTGGTCTGTCGTGGCGACGAAAAAGCTCCGCAAAGAAAGCTACCTGTCAAACCTCCAGCAGAAGTTGCACCGAAAAAGCGGCCGTTCTTTCGAAATGTTGGCAAGTACCCATCACTGCTGACAAGAACGAAGTGGAAGCCGAGCGACTTCTTCGAACTCCAGCACAATTTGGATATGTGCCAGGCCATTGCCGACGAAAATTATGCGGTGATCGATGCGGCCACCAAAGAGCAGGTCAATAGCCAAGAGCGTTATGGTATGACCATTTTGCATTGGGCGTTTCTAACCGGTGATCACGTGGCGTTCGAAAAACTCCTCAAACGCGGCGCTGACATCCATCTAAAATTCAAAGGAGATGTCAAGGATGATTACGTGGTGTTTCAGGAAGGGAGTCAACTGCTGTTTGTCGCATTGTTCCAAATGGGATACGGAGTCCGCTTCTTCGATATCGGCTTGGAGTACATGACCGACCCCGACTGTCGCAGCTTGCGCGACGATTGCACTCTATTGCAGGAGTACATCGACAAACGCGGTGGCGTGACTTCGCCACAATCATGTACCAAAATCACTCGCATGCTGGAGTTGGGTTGCGACCCAAATGCCCGTGACGAAAAGATGAGGACTCCATGTTCTTTTGCTGTCGGTTACTACATGCCCGAGGAGTGCATGATCATGTTGGATTTCGGAGCGGATCCAACGATAAAAAATGCGAAAGGAGAAGACCTAAAAGCAATCGTGGAGCGTGTTCTGAATGATGGCGTTCCAATTCCGCCCAACAAGAAAGACCTTACCGAGAGCTATCGGAAGTTGGCAGAACGCTTGGGCGCCGACGTGGACTTTGACGCGTTGCAGGCCGCAGTAAAGGCCAAGGAGCTCGAAAAATCAACGTCACGGTAAGCAACTCAGTATTCAACATCTATCGTCCATTTTCTTTTGCATTCAGCTCTTGCAACTGCTTTTTGAGCCGGTCGATGTGGATGTTCAATATGGCGGAACGTTCGTTGCCGTCTGCACTGCTTTCCAGTACATGTAAAGCCGTCTGCAAATACTCTTTGGCCACAGCCTTTCGTTCGGCCTCGAGCTCAAAGGAAGCCAGTTGTTGATAGCCACTCGACAACAACACTCGGTAATGCACGATCGCTGGGTAGTCCTCCACCAACGCTTCCATCAGTTGTACCGAATCGCGGACGTTTTCCACGTCTCCGCGCATTAACAACGCCTTAGCCTTGAGCGCTGCATAATCCGGAACCGTCGGATATTGGCGCACCAGCGTGTTCGCAATCTGCAATGCACGCTGCAACAATGGTCCAGCGCGACGATTCGGAAGCGGAGCCATCGAAGTGATCGTGTCGGCAAAAACAAATTTCAAGTAGGGCGAACTGGGATGCTCCCGCATCAGCCGCTCCAACAGATCGATGGTGGCGCGGAACGCTTCTTGCGCAACCCGCGGATCGAGCTCGTTGCGGGCCAGCCTCGCCTGCTCGCGATAGGCATGGGCCAGTTCGAGCGCAAAGTCAACTCGCTTGGGATGTTCGGCAACCAGGGGAGTGAGGATCGCAATGGCCTCCGCGTTGAGCGCTTTGGATTCGCGATGGACGACTTTGGCTACACCACCAGCCACGGCCGTGCGAACGCGTCGAGCCGTCCCGTCGAGCGGCGTTCTTTTGCGGGTCTCCATGGCTTCGCGAGCTAACATGCGCGACGGGGGTAGCCCCAGCCGCGTCCAGCTTGAATTGCGCAGATTCAACGCGCGGGCATGCTCAAACCGTACATCGCTGGACTGTGCCGCCAGCGGAGCCGACTCGTACAACTCGGCGACACGCCGAAAGTACTGTTGCGAATCGTCGAACGCGCCGCGCGCACCAACGGTCAAACCCAACGCGGTAAGGACCTGCATGCGTTCGACGACAACTTTGGCTGGATTGGCCGCTTCGGCCCTAGGACTCGACTCCTCCTCGGGTGCGGGGCGAGTCTCCAGTTGTTCAAGCTGTTTCAGGGCTTGCAGGTATGCAACTTCGGCCTCGTCGATACGACCGAGTTGGAACAGAATCTCGCCGACGCGATGATTGGCATTGGCCGTTTGCGCGAGCAATTCAGTAGCATTTTCTTGACTAAAACGATCGAAGAAGGTGAGCAGGGTATGGAGCATTTCCGCGTCGGCATTGGTCACGACGCTAGCACCGTAGGCAACTTCACCATCGTTCAGTTCGACCGACAAAGCTTCGACGCCGCCGCGGCTGCCGATATTGCGCATGATCTCGTCGAAAGCTTCGATGGCCATCGCCAAGTTGTTAGCGGCGAGCAGTCGTTGTTGTTCGGCGACGCCAAGTGCCGCCGCTTTTTCGCTTAGATTCTGGTCGGCTCTCCGTTTCGCCAATTGAAGATCATCCAGTGTGCGGCTCAGGCGATAGTTACCAGTGGCAAAGACGACTGCCAAAGCTGCCAGCGAAGCAAACACGGCAAAGCTAAGTCCTGCCACTGCTGGATTGCGTCGCGCCCAACGGCTCATGCGCTCCACAGTGGTCGCGCGCCGCGCCAGAATGGGACGATCATCCAAAAAGCGTTGGAGATCTTCCGCCAGAGCTGCGGCGCTCGGGTAACGGGCAGTCGCCTCCGTCGCACACGCCTTTAGGACAATGGTTTCCAACTCTTTTGGAACATCGGGATGGGACGAACGCAAAGGAGGTGGGGCTTGATGAAGTTTTGTTTTAATCAACGTCGCGTGGGTCGCTACCGGAAAAGCGGGTTGACCAGCCATCAACTCGTACAACGTCAATCCGAGGCTATAAACATCGCTCCGGGCATCTGCATGTCCACTAAATTGTTCAGGCGCCATGTAGCGCAGCGTTCCTAGCAGCAACCCGGTTCGCGTTTGCGTAGCATCGCCCGTCTGTTTGGCGATCCCAAAGTCGGTAACCCACGCTGTCGAGCTATCGAGCATCAAGTTGCTGGGTTTAATATCGCGATGGATGATTCCATGGTGATGTGCGTGCGCCAGAGCATCAGCCACATCATGTCCCAACTGCGCCACATTTCTAAAGAACGCCGCACCGTCGCCGAGCCATTCAGCTCCAGCCGCAGTTAACTCCACGCTTGGGGCTTTTAAGTCTACGGCTTTTGAGTCTGAAACATTGTGAATCGGTTGCATACGCGAACGTTGAGCAATCACATCGGCTAGCGTGACTCCATCAATGAACTGCATCGCGTAGAAGTTGAGGCCTTCTGCTTCTCCGATGCCAAAGATGGGCACGATATTCGTATGGTGAAGTTTCGCGAACGTGGCTGCTTCCATACGAAAGCGACGGAGTTCATCGGTCGAGCCTGCGACATCGGGCGAAAGGACTTTTAAAGCAACGCGTCGGCCGAGAGATTGTTGCGTGGCTTCGTAGACAATTCCCATCCCGCCGCGTCCAACTTGCCGCTCGATGCGAAAATCGCCTAGCAGCGTATGTTGCCGAACCAAGCGAGTCGTGCGAGTTTCAAACTGCCTTTCGGTCAGTTCGTCGTCGCTCACGCGTTCGATGGCCAAGATGGGTGCCAAGACTTGTCGGATCGTGTCTCGATGTTCTGGTAGTCGCTCGATGTATTCATCAATCGTGGGAGACTCGCCGCGGCGCAATCGATCGGCAAACTCTTCAGCCAAGACTTCTACGGGATGCCGATCTTCGTCGTTCATAATGCTCCGCCACTGGATTCGTCTAAGTTCATCAATGTGGCCAATCGTCCCATGGCGCGAACATATCGATTGCTGGCAGCCGTCACGCTGAGTCCAAGCGCTTCGGCCGTTTCATTATTGCTCAGTTGTTCAAAGTGCCGCAGCGCAAGCACCTCACGATCCATTTCATCCATGGTATCCAGCGCCTCCCGCATGCGGTCCAATTCTTCTGCTTGGGAAGCAATTTTGCTGGGGGATAACTGTGGATCAAACAGGGCTTGCGCGATCGATAGACTTGTTGCATCCCCGTGCCCCACCATCGACAACTTCACTTCTTTGCCGACGTTCCGTTTATGCCGAAAATGATGGCGATGCGTATCGACGACGCATTGCAACGTCAATCGTCGAAGCCAGACGAACAGCGAGACATCGGGAGAAGCGATAAAACTGGGCAACCGCGTCGAAATCGTCAGAAACGCCTCTTGCAGGATATCGGCCGTATCTACCCGCCCCTTCAGACTCCGATCCAGCCGAAATTCGACCAGACGTTCCAACCGTGGGCGATACAGTTCGAAGACGCGAGCCAATTCGGCAGGGTCTCCGCTTGCCAGTTGTTCCAAGTCGTTTTTTGTTCCTTCCAACATGCTTTTGTCGCGCCTCAGTCCGCACAAATCGATCGATAAATTAGGAAATGAGCTAGACTTCCTTGATCTTGACCAGTTCATCCTAACCCTAGACAAGGCAGGTTGTTGCGATTTCCCCGCCACTTCGTGCCAGATTCCGAACAGCACAAACAGAGTCGAACAATTGTCCTCAATAAACCCTGTAAAGCTGTCATTAGGCTCCCGGGTAACATAGAGGTAGTCCTCTAGCTTACACGAAGGAGCCGATCATGTTGTCTGATATTGTAGAACAGTTTGCCAAGGGCGCTCCAGTGGCGACTATGTTCCGA
>JBGSUV010000146.1:0-17196 GCA_041753315.1 Pirellulaceae bacterium
GCTATCCGGTCCTACTCTGGCCGCCAATCCCGATAGTTCCTAGCCGAAACCAAAGCCGAACAAGACGAAAAACCTGCCGCTGGCAACGATTCCAGCCAGCAACCAAAATCGTCGCGCCCACACCTTCGGCGAATGTTTACAGAAAAACTAACCCAAACCTCGGGAGTTTCTACTACGACGACACCTTTCGTCATTGAACTCAGTGACGAGCCGACTACGGAAGCCTACCTGGAAATCATCGACACAGCTTCGGGAGACAAGGTGGTCACGGCCGTCGAGCTATTAAGCCCAACCAACAAGCTTTCCGGTGATGGAAATGATCTTTGTGTTCGGAAGCAGCGCGAATACCGAATCGCAAAAGTAAACCAAGTCGAGATTGACTTGACGCGGACTGGTGATCGCGGCTTGCTATTTCCCATGCATCACATCCCGCCTGACCTCAAAACGACCTATATGGCCTGCATCCGTCGGGGAGCTGCTCCCTCGAAAATTGAGTTCTACCCAATGCCACTCAGTCAGCCGCTGCCGGTAATCGCGATACCCCTTGGCCACGATCACAAAGATGTACCGCTCGACCTCCAGTCCGCTGTGAATGCGTGCTATCGCAACGGGCGTTATGGTGACATTGACTATACGCAACCGCTGCGCCCGGCACTTACCCAACCGGATGCCACGTGGTTCGAAGAACGATTGAAGTCACTACCGGACGTCGATTCGTAATTGGCTTCTAAGCCACCCGGGCCCCGTTGCCTCGTCCATCGCTATCTCAATTCAGAGACGCTGATCGAATGGAACGTGGCTTCGGTGGTTGGATCGTGGCCCTGCAAGGCAATTGGTCCTGGTGCGTTGCGTGAGCCTTCGCGCGGGTTGTCGTTTGGGGGGCGACTGTCGACAAACTCGGCTACTTGCAGTCCGTTAACCCAGGTTACCATTTGTTGCCCGCTGGCCATAAGCGTCAGATAGGTGGGGACCGTTCCATCCCCAACGACGATCCGAGCTGGAGCGCGACGAAAAATTGCGCCCGCTCCTGCGTCTGCCGGTTGCAGTGGATCGTCGTTCAAAGTCGCATGATTGACTTGGCATTCATAACCATCCAGCATCGCATCTTTGACGCAGCGAAAGAAAATACCGGTGTTTACGTCGGGGCGAGCAAGCGAGTATTTGGCTTTGAGAATGAAGTCCCCAAACTCTTGTTTTGACTGTAGCTGACCTAGGCCACCAACCAGCCTGAGTCCACTGTCCACTGCTTCGATTTGGAAGGTGTTTTCTTCCTTCTCCGACTTCGTCCAGGCTGTTTCCCAGTCAGCGTCGAGCTTTAGCGAAGAACTGGCGATTGGACGCAAGAGGATATTGCGGAATTCGATGCGTCCTTCATTGAACTGAAGGCTGATATGACCGCGGCGCGAAGACGTTTTGTCTTCGATTTCCATGATCTGTTGCTCGTCCAAAAAGACTTCAACTTTTTCGCCGTTCAACCGGACATGGTACGTATGCCAGACGGTTGGATCGAAACCGGGAAGCTCGGCGGGATCAAGTCGTTGACGCTCGACAAAGCTGCCTGTCGGAAATGGGTTGTCGGGGGGGGCGATGTTCAATTCAAGGCATTCGGTGGCCACGTCTTGCGGTTGCGGGCTGGTGCGAAGGAAAATACCGCTATTCGTTTTAGGGTCGCCGCGGAAATCAACTTTGAGCTCATAGTCGGCCACGAGGATATTGGTGCACAGAAAACTACGATCGCCTCGAGTAACTTTGATCGTCCCATCTTTGACTTGCCAGTTGGCGTTATCGACCATGAACCAACCGGCCAGCGACTGGCCATCAAAGAGCCGCACCCAGCCTTGTTCAAGTTGTTCTTGTGTGAGCGCGTTGGCCAACAATTCTTCCGGATTGAGCTCGTACGTGGCAGGAGAGATATCTTCGAGTTCTTCCAACTCTTCGGGTGGGACTTGTTCAGCGTCGGTCGATTTCGAATTGGCCAAAGCTTCATCGGTCGAAGGATCTTTATCAGCTTTGCATCCCAACGCGACGACCACCACGATGATAAGTAGAGTCGAGCGAAAGTGCCACAGGTGTTGTATAGTTGAAGTCATACTAGTCTAGCTGGCTTGTAACAGATGAGTTCGAATAGATGCGGGCCCAGAGTGTACTACTGTAACCGCAAGCACTTTAAGTCTGAACCACCCCCGACGGGTTTTCGAGCCCCCGACACTTTGCTGAGGGCAGACGCTAACCCGGGCCACAGAAATTGTAACAGGTCTCACGGCACGGATTTCCGTATTAAGACCGGTAAAGCGTGGCCAAGTACGGCTGAAGAGCCGTCAGGTCTCAGCAACTCAATCGGCGCCAAGTACGAGTCGGGCTTCGCATAAGTCGCCAAAGGATAAAGACGGATGGGAAATATCTGCGAGCTTAACCTGCACTCGCAGTTGATTGAACGGCTGCAGATGCTGCCGTAAATCAAAGCAGAGGCTCTGAACTTGTGCTTCGTCTGTGGTCGTAGGTAGCGGAGCGATGGGCTGCTCGTTGCAGTGTACGGCAAGTGACTGTACGGCAGCTTGTAAGGTCAGTTCAAGCAAGATGGACTGATGCGGGGTCAGACCTGTAGGCGAGTTGAATTTACGGATGAACTCCAGCGAGTTGAGGGAATTGATCTCAGCAGCAGCGCCATGCGGGGCAGTCGCAGGCAGCGACTGCCAGGGTTCACGCAAGCGAATCGAATGTGTCACTTGAGACTTAACGTTGAGTTGAGTGTTAGTTGGTAACAAATTCTTCGACGACGGACATCTGGTGCATCTGCCGAGTTCCTGGATCTTCCATGCGTACGGTGACTTTGATGCCTCGCAGTGGAACAGGGAAGGGGGCGGATGTTTCCATTTCGGCAGCGTCATCAATTCCAGGAGTAGAGCCGGCATTATCGATGCCATCAGTGCCAGCATCGAAAGCACTCTGTCGCCAATTTGGTAGAGCGGCACCAATATCGTTGGCTGTACCAGCACCATATAAACTTGGAGTTCCATTGATGCGCACCACACCATCGCGCGGCCGTCGAACCGCTTGCAAAATTCCGTCGCCTTCGTAATGAGATGACCAAGTATCGAAGCATGGTTGGAATACGTGTATATCTCTATCTGGTACGGTAAGAATATTTCCTGATTGATAAAGGCTACGCGTGTAGCCATTGATAATATTGACGGACGACAAGCCACTCATCTGCCCAAAAAGATTGGCGTTGGCTGGAATTGTGGCGTTTGCACGAAGAAGTGGTAGGAGCGTCTTTCGTCCCCAGCAGATATCCACATAGTCTCCGGTGCCGACCGGTGGAACTCCCAATACCGAATGGTAGCCTGGGTCGTTGGGAGAAAGAGCCTGGTCATCGGAGCCTGCCGCTCCAAATTCCGGATTTCCCGGCACGCCAGCATTTTGGTCCGCTCCGAGATGCGGCAGAATCGGCACGCTAGGATCGAAGACCTTTACGTCAAAGGCAAGTATGTCTGTGGCTAGAATGTCTTCGCCAACGCGGTCTCGCTGGAGGCAGAATGCAGGGTGCAAAAAACCTGAACCGACCAAAAAACTGCCCGGCCCCGAGCGCCCAAGTCCGCCCGTGGGGTCTCGATGAGCTGTATTGGGATAAATCGAATCCACAATATGCAGTGGCATTGCAGGGCCAAGCGCCAGCAGAGGCATGGTTGTGGAATTCGTTCCTGGGATTGGAACTTGCACATGCGCAAAACGATTGGCCGGAGATGCGAGGTCAGCCAAGCTGTTGGCGGCAACAAAGTCAGCTCCGGTCGGATCGAAAACTCGTCGCACGGACAAATCGCAGTTCGTGTGTATCTCCGCCATGTCGCACAGTGGAGTCGGTAATGGCTCTGGATTTCCCGTCAGTGACGCAAAGTTAGGCTGTGCAACGAAGATGCCCGGTGTTGTGCCCGAATTGCCAGGCAGTACTCCCGATGGAAGATTTAAATCGGGTCGAATCAGGAGAGTGCGGTAATGCAACCTGTATGCGTCAGGAACGAGGTCGGCGTTGTCATCCTGAAAAAAGCCTTGGTCCATCACAAGGTATCCAGGATTGCGATCTGGATTGCTTCTGTTCAGTTGGTCACCCTGCTTTGAACTCGCTACTAGTGGCTGGACAAACATTACGACTTCGGCGTATTGAGAAGCAATGGTCACTTGATCGTCCAAATCCGCCTGATTCTGTGGGACGCGTCCCTCGAGTACAAACAAGGGGACTTTTCCGGTAAACCATGTATCTCCCGCTTTAACAGTGCCCATTAATATGTCATCGACATCGCCGATGCGACTCGATGCAAGCGAGCCTGTCAACTGCGCTGTCGAGAAGTCGGTTTGTGAACCATCAAAGTATTTAAAATAACCTTCCGCTGCACCTGGGTTAGCAGGTGGTCGGGGAATGGCCGTCATGTTCCGCAAGTCGGTGCGAATGCGGTGCGTCACGCTGCGCAGGCGATTGTTGAGCTCCAACACGGCGCGACCGCGCTGCATACTCTCTCCAATCACATTGAAAATCTTCGCCAAAGAGAGCATCATCAACAGCGTGACAGCGGTGGCAATCAAGACTTCCAGCAGCGTAAATCCCGTTCGACGATTCTTGGCTCGGACATTTGTTCGCTGCCCCCCTCTTCCGGCAAATCTAAATGACCGCCCTCGCTGATGAGATGAACGAGTTTCGGTCACGTTAGGAAGCCAAGAGCTAGAATACGACGACAACGCATTCGCATTGCCGTGCGATGAGTTTCTGGCATGGGTCGAAGAATCAGGCAACAAATCGGTCATGGGGAATTTCCTTCACCTGCCGCTAGTCGCTAAACTGCATGCGTTAGCGGCATTGGACTGGTGCGAACCAAGATAAGATGGATCAGGAGGCTACGTCCGAACTGCATGCTATTTCACTGCATGCTATTTCACTGGGCTCACCGCCGCAACGAAAAACCAAATTTTGTCCGAACAATCTCCTTTTAGTTTACTCCCCAGAACTCCCATTGCACAACGCGAGCGTCCAAGAGTCAAGAGCTGAGCCGCACTGGATTCCAAAACAGTCCTTTTGGTGGCCCGCGTACGCTGCATTTTTTGCCGGCTGTGTGGCCTTACTCGGGTCGACAGAATCGTTGTGGCTTGACGAATTGCACAGTAGTTGGGCCATTTCCGGCGACTGGGACCAGATTGTCGAGCGAGCACGCTGGGGAAATCAATCACCGCTCTACTTCTGGGGTCTGCGGTTGATGGAAAACTTGCTTCACGGGACAGTTAGTCGAGAATTGCCAATCCGACTCCCTTCAATTCTGTGCTGGGCGGCAACAATCGGGCTGGTCGTAAACTACTTTTTGAGAGTCGAAAGCCCTTTGTGCGGCCAGGATCTTCCCAGAGGCGGTGGTCGCAAAGTCTGGCTCAGTCGTGGGCTGGTCATCATTGTCGCATTGTGGCTCTGTTTGGATCGCATCCAACTTTTTTATGCCACTGAAGCCCGCGTCTATGCCTGTCTACAGTGGATTAGCCTTGTGAATTGGCTACTGATCGCAAACTTGGCTGTAGGCGTGGGAGAGGGCCGTTCCAGAGCTCCAGCAGCCAATGCGTGGGGACTACCGCTTGGGCAAGCGATTGCCTGGAGTGTCCTATCGCTGTTGCTGGTGTACCTGCATGCAACGGCAGCGCTGGCGGTCGTGTGGCAGTGGTTGTTTGCTCTGGCGGCAATGTTGCTCGTAAAACGCGCGGACCGGCTACGGCGGCTCACTTTTTGGTTTGGGACCGGAACTGGAGTCGCCTTGTTATCGATCCCCGCATGGTTGTGGTCTCAGCCCGTTTGGGAACGCCGCGAGCAATGGCGGAGCTTTGCGGGCGATGCTTCCATAACTTCAATGTTCTCGCTATTTCCCGTGCTAGAGTTCTTAGTTCCCATCGTCATCGCCATCGTCGTGGATCGTTGGATGCAGTCTGAACATCGGACAAAATCCCAGAACGGTCGGCGATCGACGGGCAGGCTGGGGAAGAGTCTTGCGCTTCGCCGCTCAACATCCTCTGACGGAGCGAATGCGGGGGATAGAAGCCTCCTGTTGGTCAAGTGGTTGGTCGCCCTGGTTGGACCGTGCGCGTGCGCGTGGATCGCTACTTGGCTTGAGGTGGCTCCCCTCATGCATCGACGTTTTGTGATTACCAGTGCCATCCCACTGGTCATGGTTGCCGTCTCACTCTGGCAGACGATCCAGCGTCCCACCCTCAGACTTTTAAGTGGCCTGGCTGTGATCATTTGGCTCCTTGTCGGTCAAGGGACCATCAACGCATGGCGATACGGAGAGATCGTTGGCTATCAACGCGCCGAAGGATGGCGGGAAGCGGTGGCTCGGATAAGTCAATTCATTGAACCTGAAGATGAAGTTTATTGTGCCAGTGGACTGATCGAAGGACGAGGGAGATCTTTGCCGCTAAGTGAAGACTGGAATCACTATTTGAGTTTCCCGCTTCGCGGATGCTATCGAATCCATGAGGCGAGCCCCGACCATCGACCTGACCCGGTGGCGCTAGTCAACAACGTTCAGCGCTGGGCGATGCAGATGCCACTCCGCAAGAACGTAGACTCAAGCTTGGATCAAGCCCATCGGCCAGTTGGAAACTGCTGGATCGTATACCGGGGGACCTTCGAGCAGCTATCTCGCAAATTAAAGCAGGCTGGCATCGAGGAGTCTCAAATCGTTTACCCAATAGTATCCTTCGGACGAGTGTCCGTGACCGCCGTAAAAATGTAAGTCGAGTTAGCAAATCTTACTCTTACTCTTACTCTTACTCTTACTCTTACTCTTGATCTTGATCTTGATCTTGATCTTGATCCCAATCTTAATCCCAATCTTAATCCCAATCCCATGAACCCTCTTGCTTTGGCACGCGCTGCGTTGAGGCTCCTGCCTCTCATCAGCCCCTTTCTGCCGCCTACTTAACGATAAACGCGATAGCGACTTTTGCCTGCGGTGTTTCTGTGGCTCCAAGCTCCATCTTCACCTCAAAAGGTGCAGCGATGCTATTGCCGCAAATGTCTTCGAGATTTGTCAGGATCTCGATATTGTAGGCGCCAATCTTCCATGGGTCGTTAGGAGTGAACCACCATTCGGTTTCTTCGGCCTTCAGTTCAATAGTGCCGGCTATGATGCTGCCGTCGTTGTATTTAACTTCTAGCACTCTGCCGAGCATAGCTTGGTCAAGTGATCGGTCGAAAGTCAGTTTGACCGGCTCGCGCGACTTGACCGGCGGAGTGTCGATCTTCCAATGCAGCGGGTCAAGTTGGTCGTGAATCGGAGCAGTGACCGTGAATTTCTTTTCCGCTTCCGCCGTCAAAGGTGCACCGTTTGCATCCTGCCAAGCACCATCAATGCGAAGCGTAAAGTCCTTGCCAGCACTCAGCGAAGGTCCTTTTAGTTCGCGAGGTTGAACGCCGCGTTTTATTCTTCCGGGATGAATGAATAGCGTGAACCTGGTTTGCTCTGCATTCCAAAGTTCCTCCCCCAGTTCCAAGAACGGCTCGTCGATCTGAGACTCGCCTTGAAAAAGTCGAATGCGTTGGTAGGCTTCACCACGACTCATCGGACGCGAGAAGTAGATATAAAACTTGAGCAAGTTCTCTGGCAAATAGTCGTCGCTGGGGTAGATTGCTTCGACGCGAGTCGCCTCTGCCTGCTCAAGTTTCGGAAGGGAGAATATCAATTGTGCCGGATCGCTCTTTGTATCCAACAAACGCTCGGGCAACTGAAGGTTGTATTCGACCGAGCGACTGAGAGGAAAGCGAGGGTGAAATTGAAGCTGCTCTCCAGCAATCTCGAATCGTCCAATTACGGGAGGCGTCGCTTCCGTTGATGACGAATGGACTGATAGCTTTATCTGTTTTTTGGCAAAATCCAAGTCATCGGCATCCAAGCCACGAATGACGAAGTGCGGATGGGGTGTTAGTGCAAGTTCCACCGCAATCGCATCCGTCACTTGACGAGTAAGTGGATCATCGGCCAATGTTCGACGCTGCAAGACCATGCCCATGCAAAACATGGTTGCGAGCAGCAATATGTAACAACCCACGGAGGACCGGCGGCGAACCGACGATAGAGATTTGCTTTTCATGCGACACACCTAAATTCACTCCATCGTTTGTTCAAATCTAGCGGTAGTGGCCGAGCAACGAGACCGGTTGCGTGGATAATCCACATTGGGCCTCGCAGCCTCGTCCACTACGGTGAAGGCTCATTCACTACGCGAGTCGTAGCCTGGCGGGATGCCTAGTTGGACAGCGCCATTTGGCAGGAAAGGCAGTCTTTGTCTTGTCAGCGATTTCACGTAGCCACCGCTGCCAAGCGGTGTGTTTCGATTTTCCATCCGAGTCCACCGTCTGGCGACGGTGGCTACAGTGCCGAGTCCACCGTCTGGCGACGGTGGCTACAGTGCGAAAAGTGGCGCTGTCCACTTAGGGAAGGGCGATGGTCTTCAGGTCAATGCTATCGGTCGCGTTTGCAACCAGCATGACCGCCTGCGAGTCATTCAGTTTGTCGAGTTGAACGACATTTTCAAACTGCGACAACGATTCATAGGGAACGCCTGCGGTGTCGCTAATACGTTCGCTAATGGATTCAGCGGCTTCCATCTCGGCTTTGTTCAGCTTGATTTTCATGACGCCACGGGCTGTATTGGCCATCAGTAAATAGTCTTGATCGCCTTTGGTGTAGATGATCATGTCGAGTGGGGTGTTGCGGTTGCCAAGTTCGGCGATTGTCTTTCCGCGGATCTTTTCACCACTTAGGTCGTCAACGGGTATGGTCACCAAGGGCGTACATGTATAAGCCGCCAGTACGGTGTTTTCATAGGTGATAAAAGTTCGGACTGGGGATCGCGTTTCTAAAGCACCGTGGGCACCATGATAAACTTCGATGCTGGTTGATGATTCCGTACCATCAAAGGGGTAGTTGAAAACGCGGAGTTTCGATGCAAATTCTTCGTTTGACAAACCCGCAACGATGACTTTGCCAGCGTTGAATTGGATATCAGTGATGGCGCTCATACGCGGGTTTTGGCCACGGCGATCCGTGCCTGATTCGGGGGCATTTTCGAAAGTTGCTTTGGCAAATTTTACGCCTTCCATGGGAACTTCAGCGATATCGCCCTTGGCGTCCACTTTAAACAGAATGGGTGTGGCATCAGGCCCGCGACCGCGCGAAACCGACAAATAGATATTGCCACTCTTCGGGTTCACTGCCATGTCATTGATCATCGTCTCCTCTTTCGCACTGCCGATCATCGCTGCAATCTTTTGATTGATGCCTTCGATGTTGATTTCAGTTTTTTGCGACGAGCCCGAGTCTTCGGTGGCTATGGCAAACACTGCCGCACTTTGCGAATCGCCTACCAGCAGGACGCCATCTGGCGTGAATGCGAGAGGTCCCGCATGCTTCAAATCGGGTTTTCCCGACTTGAGGCTGTCGTCGGCCATGGTTGGTGTGATACACAGCAGGTAAGCGAGAGTTGAACAAAGCAGTGTTCTTGCAAATTCGGTTCGCATGAAAAACCTCCAAAAAGAGTTGCGGGTAATTCCGTCAGGGGAGATGCGCGATCAGAGCTCTGGCATTATTGCAGATGTGCCAGTGAATGCAAACAATGCCGCGACCCCGCCCACATGCCGCGTCGACTGATCCTAATTGGATGCGATGGTCCGAATGGAGGCCAATGTGTCTGCGTCCAACGGAGCCGTAGGACCCCGTCGGCTCGCAACGAAGGCTCCGCATAAGTTGGCGACGCTTACAATTTGTTCAGGCGACCAGCCAACCGTTACGCCAACAGCCAATGCAGCAGACGCCGCATCTCCAGCCCCGACGGTGTCGGCATCCCGTTCAGCAGCTAGTTTGGGAACTTTGCCATCAATGACCGACCTGCCTTCTTGCCAGCGACATCCGTTGGCCCCTCGCGTCCAAAACACCGACTTCAGGTCGAAACGATCCTGCACCTCAGCCGCAATGTCCAGCGCTTCATCAACGGAGTCCAGTCGAAGCCATTGGGCGAGTTGAAAGAGTTCGTCTTCGTTGCATTTGAGGATATTGGCCGACCGGAGGCTCGATTCAATGACCTCACAGTTTGGCCAGGGCTTGCGAAAGTTGATGTCGAGAATTTTTAGCGCTGAGCTGGCAGTGTCCAGAAAACGTTCCAGTGCGAGTCGCGAAGCATGGTGGCGTTGTACAAGTGTTCCGTAGCAGATCGTTGCCGTTTGATGGGCCAAGTCGGCCAGCTGCGAGTCCCAGGTAATGGCATCCCAGGCTACGTCGTCAGCAATAACGTAGCTTGGTTGTCCATCGGCTATCGTGACATCGACATAACCCGTCTGCAATTGCGAGTCGACTTGCACGCAGTTTGTGTCCAACTGCGAGTTGTTCAATTGGGAAAGGATAACTTCGCCTCGGTCATCCGCGCCGATCCGCGTTACAAGAGCAGCGCGGCATTCGGCGATCATGCCTATTTCTGCGGCTCGAAACGCGAAGTTCAACGGTGCGCCCCCAACAACTTCACCAGATGGGAGAACATCGACGAGTGCTTCGCCAAAGCCGACAATGAGCTTCTGGTTCATAGAATCACAGTTTCTTAGGAATTGCGTGGGATGCAAAAGTTTGAGTTTGAGTGCATTTTGGGGGGCACATCAAGCGGGGTTCTCGAACCAGCACATTTGTCTGATAATCAGAGCATTGCGGATCGGGCGCTTTCGGCTAGCGAGAAGATTCTCCCAACCAGAGGAAGCGGTTTCACGCTGAAGTTGTGCGGTTTCGCCAGAAGCCGAAGGTGCAGCTTTGGTGCCATTCATACATACACATTTCATACATACACTTTACGGCTTGATGGCCGTTTAGAGAAATAGATAGGAGTTCTCGCACGATGACTACTCAGCTCTTGGCAGCTCGCGCAGGTGAGGTTACTGAGGAAATGAAGTACGTGGCGGAACGGGAGCAAATTCCGCTTGAAACGATTCGGACCGAAGTTGCGGCGGGGAGGATGGTTATTCCCGCGAACAAAGTTCACTTGGCTGGTTCGCTGGAGCCCATGTGCATCGGCATCGCTGCTAAGTGCAAGATCAACGCCAATATCGGAAATAGCGCTGTTACCAGCAACGTTGGCGAGGAACTAGATAAACTCCACACGGCCGTACATTTTGGTGCGGACACGGTGATGGATTTGTCTACTGGGAAAGACATCGATAACATTCGCCGACAGATCATCGAGAAATCGCCGGTTCCCATTGGAACAGTACCCATTTACCAAATGCTCGAGCAGTTGGGTGGCAACATCGAAGACATGCGAGCCCAGCACTTTCTTGACATGGTCGAGCATCAGGCCAAGCAAGGCGTCGATTACATGACGGTCCATTGCGGGGTTAAACTCGAGCACTTGCACCTCAGTACCAAGCGGGTAACGGGGATTGTCAGTCGCGGTGGCTCGTTAATTGCCAAATGGATGATGGTCCATCGCAAGCAGAATCCACTTTACGAAGCGTTTGATGACTTGTGCGATATCATGCGGCAATACGATGTGACTTGGTCGCTTGGCGACGGCTTGCGACCTGGTTCGATCGCCGATGCATCCGATGAAGCCCAGTTTGCCGAGTTGGATGTGCTGGGAGAGTTGACCAAACGCGGCCAAGCCAATGGCACACAGGTCATGGTCGAAGGGCCGGGACACATCCCCATGCATCAAATCCAGATGAATGTTGAACGCCAAATCGAAATATGCAACGGTGCTCCGTTTTATGTGCTTGGACCTTTGGTCACCGATATTGCGCCGGGCTATGATCACATCACCAGCGCCATTGGGGCCGCAATGGCTGGGTGGCACGGAGCAGCCATGCTTTGTTACGTAACACCCAAAGAACATCTGGGGTTGCCGAACGAAGAAGACGTCAAGCAAGGAGTTATCGCATACAAAATCTCTGCCCACGCGGCAGATGTGGCTCGCGGCAGGGTTGGAGCCCAAGATCGGGACAACGCTCTATCAAAAGCGAGATTTGAGTTCGATTGGAAAGAGCAGTTCCGGCTCTCACTCGACCCCGAAACGGCTCAGCGCTATCACGATGAAACGCTCCCCCAAGATACCTTCAAGAGCGCTCATTTTTGCAGTATGTGTGGGCCAAAATATTGCTCGATGAAGATCACCGAAGATATTCGCAAGATGGCCGAAGCGGATCAACTCGTGGAAATTTCTGTTGACTCGAAATAAGTCCGGTCAGGGGAGGAAACGCGGGCGGCGCTCCTGCGGAGCCTTCTCCGACGGCCATCTGCCGTTCACAGGCAAGCATAGGGACCGTGCTCGTTTTGTGGACGTTAGGACGCTGTCCGAAAGCTCGGGACGCAGGGCGGACGATTCATCCGTGTCGTTGAGAGTGCTATGCTCGGCGACGTCGCAGCAAATAAACACTACCTACGAGCAATAGCAAGCCGGACGAGGGCTCGGGCACTACCGAAAAGGATACAGTATCGATACCCACGAGGTCCGAATTGTTACCGGACGGGCCAGCATCCTCCACAAAGTATCGAAATGCAAATCTGCCCGACACAGGATTGGCCAGTCCAGATAGTGTTATGCTAAACTCGGTCCAGTCCTCGGGAAACGCATCTGGTGTGCCGACTTCGTAATTGGGGTTGATATCCACCAGCAGGTTCGCGAAGTCCCCTACATCAAATGCGCCGTTTCCAACATCAGTGCTAGCACCATTGGTACTGAAACGCACTTGCAATCGATCGGCGAAAAAAGCTGGGCCTGACCCGCGTGTGTAAAACGTAAGAATATCGCCGTTGTTCATTGTCGTTTCGGGCGTTATCAGCCAGTTGCTAATCGTTCCGTTCGGACTAGGTGTATCGACAACAGAGCGGAAACCGACGGCTATATAAGCATTATCGGCCCCTTCGTGAGCTGAGAAGTCGGCTGGGAAGCCCTGGAACCACGAATCGGCTGGAGTGGGTGATGAGTTGTTGGTGGTTACCCAGCCATCGCCGGCTAAGGTCGAGATATCGTCAAAATTCTCTGAAATCGTCAATCCGGCTCGGGCCGAGATCGGCGCCATCGCCAACACCAGCAATGCAGATAAGCGAATAATTTGTTGCATAATAGGCCTTCTTTGATGTGATCGCCGGTGGGGGGAGAATTAGGGCGATCTTCTGACGATAGTCGCGCTCGAAATCATGTCAAGCATTTCGAGGGTGGAATCCGGAATTGACTCTGATTTCCACTGCTTACACGGATTTCGACAGAGGTGAAACGTTGGGCTTATTTCAATTCCAAACGCAGCGAGGCGTCCATCTCCGCTGGATAGCCGATGGTTGCTTTGACACAGGCGGCCAGGCCGGGTAAGTCCCAATATCGAGCCGCCCCGGGCAGAAACTGCGGGTCGCTAATCGATTTGGCATTGGCAAAGCGGAAGTTGTGTGGGTCGAGGGTCAACGCGAGCGTGGGGATCGATTGCTTCGAGTCGCGCGCGAACTGCTCGGCGCAAAACGCGCCCGCAAGAGCCAGTGCAGCAGCTGGCCCCGAGCCTTGGAGCTCAATTGTTTTTCCAGGGTTCTGTTCGGCGAGGGAGAGCAATGCGGAGCCCAACTGCTGCGCCTGCTCAGCAAAAACGGGCAAGTTGTAGGCGTAGGTGTATGCGGCCGACAAACGCGGGTTAGCCACCAGTGGCTGTTCCTGGCTATTAGCCGGCAACATAAGTGCTTCTCCGTCGCTACCCACTCTTACGATCACTCCAAGAACTTCTGACTGCAGGGCGGTCAGTTCGACGGAAGGCACCGGTGAGTTGGTGGTCAAACCAAGCACCACGCGCCAACCGTTTGTCAAGATCTCGTCAAGCTGTTCATTTTGCCGTTGGTCTCCTTTGAGGAGTCCCGTGAGTTGAGCATCGACAATTTCGTTCCATAGCTTCATCAGCTTGCGCTCAAAGTCCTCGCCGCCCGCAGGTTGAGGATGTGCGTCATCCCAGACACTGAGTTGGTCGCGTCCCGTGACTCGGAAATCCGATTCGAGGACAGGCTTTTCAAAACCGAGCCCAAAATGATCGTTCATCCAGCCATACATGGACGTCCGCGCGACGTGATTGAAGTTGTGATCAAAGTGAACGGCGGGAAATAAGGCAACGTTTGATTCCACGCCAAACAACTTGTAAATCTGTTTAAGTTCCGGGAAGCCATCTTCCGGCATGGTGCGTGTCCAGTCGTTGGCGGCAGTAAGGCCAAGTGGTCGTGGGGCTATCAATGCCGCCATCTCAACATTACCTGTCCCCGTACGCAGTAGACAACAGTTTTCGCAGGTACAGCCACCTTGCATGCCTGTGCTGACCATCACGGCAGGGAAGGCTACGCCAATGCGTTCATCCAGGACGGCGCCTAGGAACGACTGCGTCCCGCCGCCGCTGGCTCCCGTGATGCCGATGCGAGCAGGATCGACTTCAGGCAGCGTGAGCATTGCGTCGACAGCCCGGCGGATTGCAAGAGCTTGAAGTCCGACAATCGACTGCAAATGCGATTCAGCCAAGGGGCTAAAAAGTAACCAGCCATCCTCTTTAACTTCACTCTCGGGCGGTTGCTTCGCAAATTGATGGGCTCGAGCGAAACTGATTTGCGTGCTATCGCAGTAGCCAATCATGTCCCAGTGATAGACGATGCAACCCATCCGCGCAAGTTGTACGCAACGCGCCTGAATATGATTCTGCGCGGCTGATTCAAAACGCTCGGCGCCAATTGCGATCAACTTGCGGATTTCTGCGGGTGATGCGTTGTAGAAACGAGCCTCGGTCCAATGACCATGGGGACAAAGCACTGCCGGGATTTTCTGTCCAACAGCGATGTTCGCTGGGCGATACAGGTTTCCAGTGACGTAGAACCCAGGCAAACTCTCAAAGACGCACTTTTCAATCGTATATCCGTCGCACTCCACTTTCCCGTAGATTTGTGGCCGCACTGGGTCGAGTTCTGGGGCGGGGTAGAGTCCTGTGGCGACGTTCAATTGCAGTCGCAGGTCAGCAGCCCTCGCCTGCCAGGCCTCAAGCGTTGTTGGCGGCTGGAAAGGACAATGCGAATCGAGGTCTCGCAATGGTTCTTGTGCCATCACGCCGGGAGATGGCACAGACCACGTCCCCAAGCAAAGCGTTAGGCAGACGAGTGACAAGGATTGCCAACGGTTACAAGTTGCGGTTTTCATGGAATCTGCGGCAGGGTGGGAAGGGGAGGGGAGGGCGGTTGCGATGGGCGTGATTGACGGGTGGCCCAAGCAGCGGCTATTGGATAGGCATATCAAAATCACCTTGCATGTCGCGCCACACGCAGTGGATATGGTTCGCAGGATTGCCAGCGGCGTCGGGCTGCACATTGATAAATTCAATGACAAATGTCGGTCCTTGTACAACGTAATAATGGCCCGCACCAGATTTCATGGCTCCTGCCCAACCGAATTGAATTTTGTCAAAACCTGATTCATCGATCAATTTCCAGCGGCTGTTTTGAACGCCTGTTTTCATCTTGTTGGTGTACGCCTTCATGAGCTTTTTGAGTACTTCCTGTTGATCGGCGTCTAAGTCCTTCGCCGCAATCCCGCCGAGGACGACGGTCGATGGTTGTGGTTCACTTGCACCTCGGATTTCGGAGGGCACTTCGCCAGGTAGTTTGGCTTTGGCGAGTTGGTCTTCTGACAGGCTGTTGACCAACTCAAAGCCAAGTTGTTCTTCAGCACCGAGGACTTCGAGCCCCTTAGGGAACTCGTCACCATACGAGTCCATCAACTTAGCTGGATTGGTTGCAAAGAACTGCGGGGTGGAGTCGACGATACGATTCCCTGTGACTGAGAAATTAAGTGACAGATGGTGACCTTCAATACTCAGTCCCCAAGGTTGTTGCGGGGCCGGGGTACCAAAGATCGTGAAATAATATTTTTCCGGATTGCGTTCGTTGGCCCCTTTGTCACCTTCGAGCTGTTTGAGCACTTTTTCAAGGCTCATGATTTTGGTGGCTTTGTTGTAACCAACTTGGCTAAGTGCTGAGCGAAGCAGCGTCATAGCCACTTTTTTCTGTGATTCTTGCATTTCCATGATCGGCAGTCCTTTACGCGTCTGCATGGGGATAAAGTGCCACTGCACCCGCTTTTCGGAATCGTAGGGCAGCAACGCCTTTTCGCGTTGCGCGTCGTTCAGAGTTGCCAGGAACTCGGTGGCAGATGCAAGTAATTTTGGGGCTTTGTTTTGGTTGGCTTGGACAGCGGCATCCTGAGCTTTGACGCGCGGACTTTTTTCTTGAGCAAAAGTCAAAGTCTGCCAGGCAAGAGGCAAGCTACAGGCCAAAACTATTGAAGTTAGTTTGCGAAGTTGCATTATTCATTCTCCATGGAGGTAGGAATTCGTTCGGAGGGTCGATTTTTGAGGGAGTTCTAGAATAGCAGAAAATCTGCTGTTTGGCGAAGAATCCAGTTTTTCGCCATTGACCTGCAATTCAGAGATTGACTATTTCTCTTTTTACACAAGCAAGTCAAGCGGTCGGCAACAGATCCACTGCCAGACAGGTCGCGATTCAGAATGCGAATTGGTCTGACAGCGTTGCTCCAGGCGACAGCCCCTCACGGAAGAGTGGTTCCCGCGTTTGTGAGAAGACAGGAAGTCGATCAGTGGAAGCTCTGTCGTTGGCTATGCTTTTGCGGGAAAACATAGCTGGCCTCCCTCCTGGGTCGGAGCACAAGGGTTGTTGGATGTGATTTCTGGGTCAATCACCCCGACTACCGCTTCGCGACAGAGCTTATATCTGCGCGCCGGAGCGATTTGGCTAGACCATTTCGCTCCGGCGCCAGCGACCAGATGCCCTCGCAGTTCACCCAGCTGCGAGGGTTTTTTATTTCTCGGAGCTGCTCCATTTGCTGGTTTTCCGCCCAGCGATCCATCGCTCTCGCTGCCTGACTCCGATAGGGTGCTCGTGGCGGTCCGAGAAATGCCAAACTTCTTCTTCTGCACCTTTTTGAGTTCTGTCAGTTGCTGCAAGCTTTGCAGAGAGTTGACCGGCGAGAAAAGCCACAGTAGGATCAGCGACTCTCATTACTCTGGGGACACACACACTGCGCCTCGAGCGTCCCGACAGATGATCTAGGGACACACACAGGCGGCCCTGGGCTACAACTCGCGCCCGGGTCGCGCCGGTCGCGCCGGTC
>JBGSUV010000147.1:0-189808 GCA_041753315.1 Pirellulaceae bacterium
TACGTCCCATAGCTCATAAACTCCTCATCATCAGAAACCGAAAAAATCATTTCCCTACTTACTACTGACGGAGGAAATTGCGATTCCTTACTCGCGCGCAGAATTTTTTTCCAAAGTTTTTAGAGGATTGGTAATTACCGAGATATCGTGTGCGAGAATTGTACTGGGGACTGTCCCCGAGCTGCGCTGCGGACTGTCCCCGGGCGCGAGTTGTAGCCCAGGGCCGCCTGTGTGTGTCCCTTGATCATCTGTCGGGACGCTCGAGGCGCAGTGTGTGTGTCCCCAGAGTAATGCGAGTCTATGTCCCCCAGAGAAACGCGGGGAAGAACGCAGAGTCAGCCCCCGTTACGCACGGGACTTACCGGACAGATGCGGCGACAGACCACCGCGCACAGACCACCGCGCAGGGAAGAGTGCGGGGCGCGCGGGGCAGGACGGACAGACGTGAACGTCGATAGTGCTTGGAGCAGGTCAGCACTTGGGCAGATAGTGATGCGGATTCGCGACAATCTTATTTATGGGCGAAGCCAATGGCACTGGGCAACGGGGGAAGCCATAGGCGGGCAATTGTGCTGCTTTGCTCGAAATATTCAAGAAAGTCCACCCATTCAGCAAAGTCCACGCCGACTCCTGCAGGATACAAAAATCTCCGTGTGGTGGACCCTTTGGTATATTTCGGTCGTTCTGCTGGGGGGCGTGGAGGTGGCGAGGGAAAGAGGCGACAAGTCCGCACCCGTTTACACAAGAGGTGAGAGAAATACAAAGCCAATCAAGAATAGGGTCGGAACGGTCATGTGTCGGCTGAGTTGGGCTGGGAATGACTTGATCCCTAAGCGATGGTATTGAAGTTCTACTAATGGTGCGCAATCGTCCTGTTCTCAATGAAGTGCTTGAAGTCAATGAAATGGTGCTCGTACTCCTACTTGACGTTCATCTTTCGAGTACGAGTTACGTGTACTGTGAAACCCAGTACATAATGAGAACGAGTACCAAAACCAAAGAATCTACGAGTTACGGTTAGCGATTTCCATTCGTGCAACTTCAAAAAGCATCGGCAGGTGACTACTGACTTTTAAAAAGTCTGACAATTACAATGAGAAGACTCCTGCCAGTGGAAACCAAATTTCGACAGCGAATATGAAATACACAATCCCGCACAGAGTGAGTGTTCGTGTCTCTCCATCCTCCATCGCCGTTTGGTGGGGCGTCTTCATTGGCTGCGTTGGGCTGCAATCAACGCACGCGATCGACTTAAACTACGATGCACATGTCGCTCCTCTCCTAACAAAGTACTGTGCCGGGTGCCACAATGATTCAGATCGCGAAGCTGAGTTTTCGGTCAGTACTTTTGACTCGCTGATGACTGGTGCTCCAGAGGGTGCGGTTGTAGTACCCCGCAATGCGAGTGAATCCAAACTTCTTCAACTGATCACGGCAACCGATTCGTCGATGATGCCGCCCGAAGGTGAGCCGCGGCCCAACGCCGATGAAGTGGCGGTGATCCGGCAATGGATTGAAACTGGCGCCGTTGGTCCATCCAAGCAGATGGGGCGGAGCAGAACGTTGCGGCCCCCCAAGCTGCCCGCGGCAGCTTCAGAACTTCACTATGTTGGCGCGGCTTGTCTAATATCAGAAAACCTACTGGCCACTGGCGCGCTCGGTAGCGTCCAAGTTCAAAACACGGTGACCTCCCAAGTACTCTGGAAAAACTCCGAACTCCCTGGCAAAGTAAATTCGATTCGCCTCAGCCCCAACGGCGAGTGGCTGATCATCAGCGGAGGAGTCGCGGGACTTGGGGGAGAAGTTACCGTGATCAACGCAAAGACCGGACAGGTCGTACGGAGATTACTCGGGCACTCAGATGCAGTCTATTGTGCAAGCATGAGCGGTGATGCTAAGTGGATTGCTTCGGGTAGTTACGATCGCAAAGTGATTTTGTGGGATGTGAATGCGGGCGAAAGCGTGCGCGAACTGACAGGGCATAACGGGCCAATCTACGATCTGGACTTTCATCCAAATAGTCAGTCCTTGGTCACTGCCAGTGGTGATCAGACAGTTAAATTTTGGAATGTAAACGATGGAAGTCGACTCGATACCTTCGGCCAGCCGGAAGGCGAGATGCTGTGTGTGCGATTCAGCGCCGATGGAAACTCGGTCTTTGCCGGTGGCGCCGATCGGCAGATTCGCAAATGGCAAATCATGGCTCATGACAAGCCAACGATTAACCCCATGAAGGTCGCTCGGTTCGCACACGAATCTGATGTACTGCATATCGAGTTGATCGCAAAGGATCGTTTGGTTTCTTGCTCGCGAGACCTGCAAGTCAAACTCTGGAGCACTGAAGTGCTCGAGCCCTTGGGCGTACTGACGGAAACTCAGGACCTGCCGATTGCGCTATGCCTGCACGAAGAGTCCAGTCTGGAGGTTGTGGAGATTAGCGGCCGCCGACATCAGATAGCTCTCGACGCGTTTGATCAATCCAACCGCTCGATGCTCGGGGAAGTTGTTGGCTCGGAAGCCGCGACAAAACCCAAACCCGAAGAAATTGCTGCGTTTTCGGCATCGCTCCCGTCGGATCACAACACGTATCAAAGTACGGAACCCAACGACTCCTTTGCGTTGGCCATACCTGTGCTCTTGCCTGCCGAAATTGATGGCTTGATCGCTCCGGCAAATAGCGCAATCAAAGAGGATGTCGATATTTATCGGTTCGAAGCACGCGCTGGCCAGCCTTGGATTTTCGAGATAAAGGCGTCTCGCGACAAATCGAAACTCGATAGCCGCATCGATATAGTTGATGAACGCGGTCAAAGTGTCGAACGCACGCGGTTGCAGGCGGTGCGCGAGACTTACTTCACTTTCCGAGGTAAGGATAGCAACACGATCGATGACTTCCGGTTACACAAATGGGAAGACATGGAACTGGATGAGTATCTGTTCGCCAATGGTGAAGTCGTGCGTCTGTGGCTTTATCCACGTGGCCCGGACTCGGGTTTCAAAGTTTATCCCGGTTCGGGGTCGCGGACGACCTTCTTTGATACGACGCCGGTTGCCCATGCGCTCGGAGAACCCGCGTACATCGTTCGCGAACTGAAACCGGGAGAGCAAGCACTTCCCAACGGTTTACCAGTATTTCCAATCTACTTTGAAAACGATGACGACCCGCAACGACGTTTCGGAACCGACTCAAAGCTCATATTTGTTGCTCCGCAGGATGGAACCTACTACGTGCGAGTGCGTGATGCTCGCGGATTTGCTGGGCCTGATTATTCCTATCGTCTTTCTATACGCACGCCGCAGCCTGATTTTGCACTCTCGTTGAACGTGGAAAAGCTCGAGATACCGGTTGGCAGTGGTCGAGAATGGAGCGTTTCGGTCACTCGCATCGACGGACTTGATGGCCCAATCTCAGTCGAACTGCAAGGTTTGCCAGAAGGGCTCGTCGCCACAAATCCATTGATCATTGAAGCTGGGCAGATTTCTGCGGTCGGTACGATTTATGCCACCGACGCAGCCCGTCCACTGGTAGCAGATGCTACGATCGTCGACTCATCTACCGCCGAGGCAACCAACTCGGAAACGGCACCACCTGAATCGGACGCTTCAAAGCCCGCGTCAACCACAAATTTTATTAAGTTAATTGCCACAACTCAAATCAATGGCCAATTGGTATCACGCGAACACACCAGTCAGCTAGAACTCAACGTGGTGCAACCAATCGGCCTGCGTTTCGAACTGTATGACGCCAACGAAACAAACAGGCCATTGAGTGAATTGACGCTTCATCCAGGCGAAACGACAACCGCGCGCATCGTGCTGGAACGAAATGGAACGGAGGGCCCGATCAGTTTTGGGAACGAAGACTCAGGGCGGGGCCTGCCACATGGAGCTTTTGTGGATAACATTGGGTTGAACGGACTGTTGATTCCTGCCGAGCAAAATGAGCGCGAGTTTTTTATCACTGTGGCATCCAAGGTTGCTCCAGGTCGTTACCAGTTCCACCTTCGCAGCACAAATGGGAATCCCACAAGTCGACCGATTTGGCTCAATGTACTCCAGCGTGATTGACAACTATCAGTGAAGGCCCAAACAGAATTTCTGCGTCAATCGGGCGCGATCATGTGAAAGTGAGCTTGCTACTCAGGAGTTTCGCGGATCGAACCTCGCAGTTTTTGCATTCCACGAAAGATCAGGCCTGCTACCGCTTCGGTCGATTTTCCGAGCTGGTCGGCAATTTCTGCCAAGGTGGCGCCTTGCCAATACTTGAGCATGATCGCTTGGCGTTGTTCGCTTGTGAGCGTCAGCATGGCGTGCGCCAAGGCATTAGCTCGCTCGTGACGATGCAATGCTGCGCTGGGTGAAGACGTGTTGGCCGTCAAGAGGTTGGCCAGTTGCAGTGAAGAACGCTCGATCGCCTGGATCGATTGTTCTCGCGATACATCGCGGCGTTGCCGCGAGTACTCGCGCGTCAAACCATAAAGCACATTACTTAAGATCGTCCGTAGCCAAGCGGCTCTCTCTCCATCAGTTGCACCACGGAACTGGGCACGCGCCTGGTACGCCTGCATCAATGTCTGTTGAACGACATCCGCTGCATCCACTTTGCTTCGCAGTCTGGCATTTATTTGAGACTCAGCCAATATGAGAAGGTAATTTCGAAAGGGCTCGAATTGTTCGAATTCTTGTGACATGACTTGATCATTGATTTCCGACATGCCAGCTTTCCCCGAAGCCTGTTTCAGAAGCGATATTCTGTTGTTCAGTCTTGTCTCAAAGCGTTATTATTGCAAGTGTTTAATACCACTGATAGGCATATTCATAAAAAGCATCCACGGTTCGATCTCGTAGGGTCGAGTCTTTCGCATACGGTTGCCAAGCGGTTTCAATATCGAGCAACTTCGAACGCAGTAGTTCCTCTGACAATTGCCAGTTGTGCCATGGAACGTCGGAAACACGCCCCTGTCTCGAGAATCCTGCTTGTACCCACAACCATGGGGAGGTGTGTCCAAGTTCGGGCCGATACCGTCCGCGATAGGCGCTTAAATCGCTCTCCAACGCAGTGGGAGCAACTCCAAGTTCTTGTGCCCATACCGCCAGTACCGCTCGTACACCGTCGCGGATGATCGGGTCCTCATGGTCCACAAGCTTCACCAAAGGCAGCGCACCTTCGGCGGAATGTAGATGAGAAATAATCTGGACAGAACTGGCCGGTTCGCCCTGTAAGACTCTCCTGACATTCGATTCGTGAACAATCCAATCGACGGGAAGTATGGCAAAGGCAATCACCGCAAGCACCGGCATCCACAACTGCCTATGAATCAGCCACACAAAGTCCCGATCACGCCAGATCTTGGCGACAACTAACAACAAGCCAGCAACGACGCAAGCGATTCCCAACAATCCAATCACTCGCATGCGTGTCATGCCGTTGAATTCGACGTATATATAGAGGCGATTGCAAACCGCGATCGCGAGCACTACGTTCAGTGCCGACCAAGCCGCGGCCAACTTCTTCAGCAGGGGGAGTTGCGGGTCGCTCAGCATCGAACCACGGAAGATCGCTGACAAAACGAAAGTGGAAAGCGCCAATGCGACAGTTAGCCAAAATGCCCCCTGATGAGCGTAGCCAGCGTAATAAAAGTCTTCCGGGAAGTCGCGAAACCATAAAGTGAAGAACTCGAATACTAGATACACCACAAACAACACAATGACGCTCAACAACGTGTTGCGAGCGGTGGGATAGTAAGTGGATCGTGATTTGGCTTGGGACAACTCTACAGGCACTAATTCGCTCATCAGTTTTTGTGCGGATGGATAAAGTAGTCCGAGCATCAACCAACCACTTAATAGGGCAAATACGACTTCTCCAACGCTGAATTTCAACAGCCATTCCGAGAGCGTGTCAGCGAGTATTCGGAACTTCAATGCCAGGGAATTCGCGACATCGGGATTAGCAAGGACAAACAGTGCGATAAAGCATGTCACGAGCGTCAGTGGAATGAGCACGCTACCACCTACCCAGGGCTTTACTGTTCCGCTTGCTTCCGAAACACTCCCAAGCCGAAAACGTAAGACACGCTGCACTGCACCGGCAACGACCATCCCAACAAATGCAAACAACTCGGGCAAAAACGGTGGCAAACCGGACATGGCCATCGCCAGACAAAAGGTGACAAACACCCCGCAAGCGATTTGCAAAACGCTACCACTCCACGACAACTTCAGGGCGAGCAGTACTAAAAGAGCAACCATCAGCATGCTGGCTCGCCAGTGCCCGCGTGAGCGTTTCGCCAGCCCAAAGAAAAATAGTGTCGCGAATAAACTTAAGCTCCAAGCAAAATAAGTTCCAACACGATAGATGAGATAATCGGTCATCGCGATCCAAGCGAGAAGCACTCCGACGTCAAATAAGAGTGTTTTTCCCGCAACCACGCTGCCTACATGCTGCCCTGTAGTCGAGTGTTGATCGCGCGAACGAATGGAGCCATCCTCCGGACCGGTTCCTGGCGGTCCGCCATCGGTTGGAGAATTTTCAGACGACAATGCGTTACTCATAGAAACCTCCGAAGACTTTACGATATCGCGATGCCAATGGACAATCGCCGGAATGCTTTGAACCAGCATCGTCGAGCTATATGACTCAGTTAGTCATGGAAGCCCGCCAACGCACAACAAGAGCATTTCCGATTTGCGTTTGTAAAGAACGAAATCGAAGGTGCAAGTACATCGCCAACGATTCTGGAGAACTAAACCCTCCAATAATCCTATGGCGACGCAGTTCATATTCTAGACCGCAACGCGACGCTTGGCCAGCATTTTTCCGCTCTGTGCTCAACGGTCGACCGTTTCGCCGTTCGCGGGCTGTCAGGGAGTAGCCGTAACCCAGCTCTCGTCAAACGCTACATGCTTCATCGACTTGCCGTTGTCGACAAAGTAACTGTAGACGACATGGATTCGCTCGTCGGAACCCTGAATCACGGCTGGATAATGGTAGGAGCCAGACGGTTGCTTCTCCAGATGTCGTGTTCGAGTCCAGGAGTGCCCTTCGTCCTCGGAGATCGACACGGCAAGTTGATTGCGGCCGTCCAGCAAGTCGTTGTAGACTAAGGCCCAATGACCATTTTTCAAGCGAACTGCGTCAAGCCCCGAACCTGGATTAAGAAGTTCGCTGTTTGTAACCGCGCCCCAGGTGATACCTTCGTCAGCCGATTCGCAGACCTGAACTCGATTGCTCGGACCGTTGTCGCGCATGTACGCAACCAAAGTCCCATCATTGCGCCGCAAGACTGCTGGCTGAATATTCCCAAATCCCATCAATGGTTGGCTTGCGTACCACGACTCACCTTGGTCATCGCTGATTGCCATGATCGAAACAGAAAATGTATCGGTGTACAGGGGCAGTAGAATTCGTCCGCTTGGCAATACTGTCGGTTTACAACGTGGTTGCCAACCAAGGCGTTGATAGAGTTTCTCTCCCAGTCGCTTGCGGATGTCCTGGATCGATTTTTCGAGCCGTTCGGTCATCTGGGGCTGGAATTTAGTGACGAGTTCATCGAGCAGTTGATTTCCTTGTTCGGAAAAGTCGATGGGTTTAAGCAAGATGATCCCCTCGCTTTTCCACTTGGGCGTCCCATCTCCAAGGTAGTCGCTCGAGATGCGGTAATTGGTGATCGCTGATTCCCACGAGTTTGCGAGAATTGTTGGCCAAAACAACCACAGTTGCTGCTGTTGATCGAGCATCATGGCCGTATTGCAGTCGGGGAAGTCTTTACGGTCGGCCATCAAGAATGGTGCACTCCATTGTCCTGAACCGTTTCGCAATCTGGCACCTAGAATGACAACGTCGTCAGCAGTGCGTTCGCCGGAACCTCGATACCACGATACGAGCAAGTCCCCATTGGAGCATTCGACAATTCCCGGAGCGTGGTTGTGCTGTGCGTCGAGAGGGAAAATGAGTTCTGATGAAAAGTCTTGTGAGTAAGTGGGGTTTATGAACGAAACAATCGCAACAAAGCTAAGTGCGAAGTGTAAAACCATTTTTTGACGATAAAAACGCATGTCTGAAATCTTCAAAGTTGTGAAATAGCACCAATGGTAGCGAGCACGGATTATGGAGCTTGGATGGGAATTGTTCAAGTCGCGTGGCTGCGCGATTAGTTGGGAGTTGGCAATTCCGCATCCACGTCACTTCGCCACTTATTCAGTCTTGACAGCAGTCGCTGGGCAATCTCGGGGTGTAAATCGGCCAAGTTGTCTTGTTCCGCCGGATCAACTCCCAGATGAAACAGTTGCAACGAGTTGTCCTCCAGAGACTCAATTAGTTTCCAGTTCCCTTCGATGATTGCGCTGGTCGGTGTTGTGGAAGGAGCGTGATAATAGTGCGGATAGTGGAAGTATAGAGCATCGCGTTGTACCTGATGTTCTTCTTGTTTGAGCAGTTTTAGCAAACTGAGTCCATCCGACGGCATGGGAGCTGCCGTGCTCACTTGCAAGGCATCAAGCAAAGTTGGGTATAGATCGGTCAACAAGACAGCTTCATTGGTGACGCTGCCTGGTGGAGTGACGTTTGGGATGCGAACGATCAGGGGGACACGTAATCCACCTTCGTAGAGCGAGCCTTTTCCAGACCTTAATGGCCAGTTACTAGTGATCGCTGCGTCTCGATCATCATCGTGTGCTATGTAACCTCCATTGTCGCTCGCAAACACAATGATTGTGGAATCACGCATCCCCAGTTCATCGATACGAGCGAGTATTCGACCGACGCTCTCGTCCAGGCTCTTGATCATGGCTGCGTAGCCTGCGTGCTGATGTTTGAATTCTGGATGCCGTTTTTGTTCGAAGCAATCGACCGTGCTTGGTTTTGCCTCAATCGGCGTGTGGGGTGCGTAGTGAGCGAGCATTAAAAAGAAGGGACGGTTCTGTTCAACTGCGAAGTCGATAACGCCAAGGGCTTCGTCGGTTAAGCGATCGGTGAGGTACTCTCCGCGTTCACCCAATCCGAGGTTGGGCAAGTAGCGAAACTCGCCATCGCGACGCGGTCCACGATAGGGATAAAAGAAGCTTGTCGGCGCACCCCAGTGATTGCCTCCAATATTGATATCGAACCCTTGAGTCTCCGGCGCGTGGCTCGCATCGCCCAAATGCCACTTGCCGACCGTGGCGGTAAGGTAACCCACCGATTGTAAGTTCTCTGCTAATGTTGTCTCCTGGTGAGGCAGATCGTGTCGCGAATAGGCTTGACGCAATATTCGATCCTTTGGGCCGGCCAGCGAACCTTCCGACCAGATCGTCATTTTTAAGCGGGCGGGGTGTTTACCCGTAAGTAGCGAAGCTCGAGTTGGGGAACAGACGGGGGAAGGAGCGTATGCACGCGTGAATCGCATTGCAGTTTCGGCGAATCGATCCAACTCGGGAGTCTCGATCAAGTCCGCGCCATAACAACCAAGGTCATGAGCTCCTAGATCGTCGGCCAAAATCACGACGACATTTGGTTGACGTTCAAACGGATTCGAGGCAGCGTGTGATGTGCCTGGTGCAAACCCGCCTGCTAAAACGGCGAATAGTGTAACGATCCACCAGAGATTGGTCATTTTTGGCCTCTACGATTGCAGTACCGACGCTCAGCTGTCTACACCGCCTGTTGCGATCGCAGGAGCCAGGGGACTCGCATTGTTGAAAACCGCGCGGTAGTTTACTTCGATTCGTCGAGCGGTTTCACCCTGCGAATATTCTCCAATATATCGAGTCGATGATGCCCAAGTACCACGTAGAACGATCGATCCACATAGATATGCCAGCGGAGCGAGTTTTTGAGGCCGTTGCAGATTTTTCGACCTGGAAAACCTGGTCGCCCTGGCTTTGTGCCGAGCCGGAGGCCAAAGTAACGGTGAGCGCCAATTCGAACTCAATTGGTTCGAAGTATGCGTGGGAAGGGACCGTCGTAGGTGCGGGGGAGATTGAACATTTGGAACTACGGCCTGGTAAATCAATTGTTGACGAAATTCGCTTCTTTAAGCCATTTCGTTCCATATCCAGGGTATCGTTCTTATTTGAGCCCAAAGCGGGAGGTACGAAGCTTACCTGGAGCATGGACGGTTCGCTACCGTTTTTCCTGTTTTGGTTGAGTGCGCAATTGCAAGCCATTATCGGGATGGACTTTGACCGAGGTCTGCGGATGCTTAAGGAGTGGCTTGAGACCGGAAAGATTATTTCACAGACGAATGTGCGTGGTGTGGTTCCCATTGGCCCTCTTCATATGTTAGGCGTGCAAGATTCGTGTGCCGTCAACGATGTCGGCCGGTCAATGGAGGATGCATTCCGAAAGGCGCGTCAAATCTTCGAGCGCGAGCACTTGTCGACCGCTGGTCCAATGATATCGGTGTATCACAAGTTTGACATGAAGAACCAACGTTTTGAATATACAAGTGGTTTTGTGCTGCCGGAGTCGAAGAGCTCTTCGCCTCCTGAACTCACAAGTTGGGCGATACCTGCGGTGCAAGCCATGTGCGTTGAGCATATCGGCAGCTATGAGCACTTGGGAAACGCTTGGAGCGCTGCAAACCAGATTGCGCAGTACAGAAAGCTTAAGCAGTCTAAGCATGGGACTTTCGAGATTTATACGGTCGCTGGCTCGGAGGTTCCAGCGGCTGAAACTCGAGCCGAAATTTATCTGCCGCTTAAGCAATAATGCAAAACAGCAATGATTTTGATAAGCCGGAAGTGGTGACTCCTGGCAGGAGGTCACCTACGAGCGAGCAATGAGCAATGTATGGCTGAACACGTAGTCGCGTCTCTCCCCGAGACGCGAAATAACTACGAAATAACTGCGATCCAACTGCATCTCTGAGAGACGCAGTTACTTGAGATTTCGATTTGTTCGAGCCTACTCGCATCGAAGTGCGTCTATTCCCTCTGCTGGACGTTGCTACAATGAGGCATTGTGCAACTGGCGGGGTTGCGATTTTGTCATCCACGAATCAGTGAACATCATGATCCGAGTCGGAGTGGTTGGCTGTTCCGGTTATACAGCCATCGAAGTTATCAAATTGATTTTGCGGCATCCTGGTGCGCAGATTGTTGCCACGACGAGTCGACAGGCGGACGGTGCGACGTTAAGTGACATGCACCCGCTTTTTAACGAACGGCTGAATTTGGTCGTGGAAGACCTCTCGCCCGAGGATATTGCGGCGAGGTGCGACGTGGCGTTTTGTTGTCTTCCACATGGCGCCTCCGCTCCGATCGTATCACGAATTTTAGCCGCGGGCTGCAAAGTTATCGATCTGAGTGCAGACTATCGCCTGAGCACTCCGGAGCTCTATCAGCAATGGTATGGCGAGAAACATACAGATCCGGGGCGTCTGGGCGAAACTCCTTATGGACTGCCGGAGTTGTTTCGGAATTCAATTCGCGAGTCAAAGCTCATTGCCAACCCGGGGTGTTATCCGACCAGTGCGATCCTGCCGCTAGCGCCGCTATTGAAAGAAGGATTGATACAAACGAGTGGAATCGTTGTCGATTCAAAGAGTGGTGTCAGCGGTGCTGGGCGTACTCCCAAATTGGGCAATCTCTACACTGAAGTCAACGAGTCGTTTGCGGCTTATGCCGTTGGTACCCATCGCCACCAACCGGAAATCGTCGATATTGTGCATCGCTTTAGTGGTTCGTCGCCAGAATTGATATTCACACCGCACTTGGTCCCGATGGACCGCGGAATCTTGTCGACGATTTATGTACGCCCGACGGATCATGTAACGGCCAATCAAGTCCGCGAATGCCTGTCGGGCTTCTATTCCTCTGAGCCATTTGTACGCATCACTTCGAACCTACCTTCGACCAAGCAGGTCGCGCATACCAACTACTGCGATATCGCGGTTCGCGAAAATGGGGGCTGGTTGATCATCGTGTCCGTCTTGGACAACTTAATCAAAGGTGCTTCAGGGGCGGCCGTGCAGTGCATGAATCTCATGTTTGATCAAACTGAAACTCTTGGACTTGGAGCCTAAAAACTAACGTGACCACTTTCCTTCCCCGAGGTTTCCGTTTCGCTGGCTTGAGTGCCGGCATTAAAGTAAAACCCA
Organism: Pirellulaceae bacterium; assembly: GCA_041753315.1. Lineage (GTDB taxonomy): Bacteria > Planctomycetota > Planctomycetia > Pirellulales > Pirellulaceae > Aureliella. The sequence continues at coordinate 12,081 of JBGSUV010000147.1, forward strand.
ACACCAAGGACATTGCTCTGATCGTATCCGACATCCCTGCGGTCGCTGCGGGAGTGTACACTCAAAATCAAGTAGTAGCGGCACCGGTAGTGCTTTGTCGCAGCCGCACTCCAATGGACAAGGCCCGGGCTGTGGTCGTAAACAGCGGTAATGCAAACGCTTGTACGGGCAGTCGAGGTGACGTTGACGCCCGGCGTATGTGTGAGCTGGTGGCTGAGGCATGTAGTGGCACTGAATACACAATTGAACCTGAGCAGACGTTGGTGATGAGTACTGGAGTGATCGGACGATTCCTTCCACTGGACAAGATCGAAAAGGGGATCGTCGCGGCGGCCGGGAAGTTAGCGGCAACTGAAGCAGCCTTCTTCGACGCGGCCGATGGAATAACGACGACGGATGTGAGTCGCAAGGTGACTTCACGGCAATGTCAGATCGGCGGTCGCACGATCAATATTGCTGGGATGGCAAAGGGTGCAGGGATGATTGGCCCCAACATGGCAACAATGTTATGTTGCGTGGTGACCGATGCACCGTTGAACTCAACCCAAGCGCAGGAGCTTTTGGTTGCAGCGGCAAACAAATCGTTCAACAATATAAGTGTGGAAGGCCATACGAGTACCAACGATACGATGTTGTTGCTGGCCAACGGCGCTGCGGGGAGTGAACCGCTTCGCAATGATGAGTTGGGGGGATTTGCGGAGCACTTGGAGGCGATGTGCATTGAGTTGGCTAAGCAGATACCGTCGGATGGCGAAGGGGCGACTCACTTGATTGAGGTGCGCGTATCTGGAGCAAACACGGACGCCGACGCTCGCAAAATTTCACATGCGGTTGCTAGCAGTAACTTGGTCAAAACGGCTGTGTATGGTTGTGATCCGAATTGGGGACGAATTGTCTCGGCGGTTGGGTATGCAGGGGTGCCAGTTGAACCTGCCCGATTGGGTTTGAAGATCAACGGAATCGCACTTTTCGATTCCGGTGAACCACTGAGCTTTGACGCCAAGGTCGCCAGCGCTTCGATACGCGACAATCATACGACACTGGTTGAACTGGTGGTGGGTGCAGGGCAAGGCGCTTGTACGCACTGGACCAGCGACTTGACTCCCGAATATGTTCGCTTCAACTCGGAATATACGACCTGAGGCCGATGCACCAGCACATAGCCATTTTGGCGTTAGTCACGGTTGTTCATGAAAATCGAGAGCCGGTGCATGGATGGGTTTGTGGTGGGTGACCTTAAATGAATACGGATAGCATGTTTGGCAGTTCGATCATCGGAATCGGTATAGACATCATCGAGTGCGAGCGGATTGGCAAGATGATCGAGAAACACGGTGACCATTTTCTGCAACGCGTTTATACTCCTCAGGAGATAGCTTATTGCATTGGAAGAAAGGCAGCAGATCAGCACTACGCTGGACGTTGGGCTGCCAAAGAGGCAGTGTTGAAGGCGATCGGCACTGGCTGGGCGCACGGCATCCAGTGGGTAGATGTGGAGGTGGTGAACCAGCAAGGTGGAAAGCCAAATGTGGTGTTGACTGGTAAGGCCCATGAAATCAGTCAACGACTCGGAATTGAGCAACTGTTTATTAGTATCTCTCACTGTAAGAGCTACGCGACGGCGTATGCCACAGCAGTCGGTAGACCATTGGCACAGTCTGCGCACGGCTTCTCAGCGACGGTAGGTTCGACATTGAAATAGCGCAGCTTTATCTTGGGAAATTTTTTGATAGCGAGAACTCATGTGCTCTGAATTTTGCTTTGGCTCAATCCGACTCACTGTACTAACATCGTTCGCTCTCTTGTTGGGGGGCGCGTTTGTAGGCTGCAATGGAATACAGTCAAACAAGAATGAAATTCCTGCCGTAGAAGTCTATCGCGAGGGCGTAACGACTGAGTCAGGTGAACCAGCTTATATCACTGTCCAGCACTGTCTGATCTCCTTCCGCGGTACTCGGACCAAAGCAACTCGGAGTATTGAGCAAGCGGAGAGTTTAGCTCGTGATCTTTTTGAGAAAGTGCAAGCCGGCGCCGACTTCGACGAGATCGTCAAAAAGTACACTGACGATAACCTTACGGGCGACTCACCCCCAGGGATTTATCATATGGCGAATCATGGATTTCCTGTAGGTCAAGTTGACGGTGAGCAAATTTTTGCCCGTGGTACCATGGCGTCAGCCTTCGGAAAGACCGGCTTTACATTGGAGGTTGGCCAATATGGTTTAGCGGAGTACCACGAGATAATGAGTCCATTTGGATGGCATATCATCAAACGCATCAAGTAGCGGAGAATAACTGCGTATTCGCAAGAAGTTACGGAGTGCGACGGACAGGCATAGCGCAGTCTGGCAGGCTGGCGGGGATTTCAAGATGCTTGGTGGAGGTTACAATGTTGGAGAGTACGATCCAAGATGGAGAGTACACTAGAGGATGAATTGTAATTTGGTTTGGGTTCAGTTGGATTTCAACTGAGTATGTATCAACAAGACAAGAGGTGTCTCGATGAGCGAAGGTGACTTGACGGATCGCGCTGCGAAAATCCGCCTGTTGTTGACTCAGCTCCGGGACAGTCTTTGACTTCGATAACAAGCTAGCGAATATCGCGGCCATCGAGGATCAAATGGCTGCCGGAGACTTTTGGAACAATCAGGAACGTGCGCAAGCTATCGTCGGAGATTTGAAAAATCTTCGGAGCATTGTGCTTCCTCTCAAAGAGTCGCTTGAAGCTGCGGAAGATCTCGATGGATTGATTGAGATGTTGGAAGAGGATCCTGCGGCCCGACCAGAAGTTGTTGCGGAAATTGAGCGACTTGAACAACAGGTCCAAGAGCTTGAGCTAAAGTCGATGATGACCGGTACTCACGACAGCGCCGGTGCATTGTTAAGTGTCCATGCTCGCGATGGCGGTGTGGACGCAAATGACTGGGCGGCCATGTTACTTGAAGTTTATATCAACTGGGCCAAGCAACACGATTACGACGTGGAGTTAATTGACCGGCAGGACAACGAAGAAGCAGGTATTACCCAAGCCACTATTGCTATACGAGGTCCGATGGCGTACGGATACTTGAAAGGCGAAGAAGGAATGCATCGCCTGGTGCGCATTAGTCCTTTCAATGCAGAAGGCAAGCGTCAGACCAGCTTTGCGGCGGTGGACGTTTCTCCGGAAATTAGTGATTCCGTCGAAGTCGAGATTGATGACAAGGACATTCGCGAAGACACTTATCGAGCCAGTGGAGCTGGTGGGCAACATGTGAACAAGACCGATAGTGCGGTTCGTCTCACGCACTTGCCGACTGGGATCGCTGTTGCATGTCAAACGGAGCGCAGTCAGCACCAAAACCGAGCCAACGCTTGGAAGATGCTCCGCGCCCGACTGGCTCGCATCGAGGAAGAAAAACGCGAAGAAGAGCAGCTTGCCAAATACAAGAATAAGGTTAGGCAAAAAGGATTTGGGTCTCAGATTCGCAACTACTTTTTGCATCCCGATCAACGGGTCAAGGATGCTCGAACGGAATACTTGCAAAACAGTTTTCATGCGGTGATGGGTGGCGACATCCAGGGTTTCTTGGACACCTACTTACGTTGGCGAATGGCCCAAAATGCGATCGAACAGGATATGAATTAATGGCGCAACCTCAGCGTGGCGGCGAGCCTCTATCGATACACGGCGGTGCGCTTGGAGAGTTGACATTTGAGTGGTCACATGATCGCTACTGCCACCGCTGGGCATTCCCATCATCGGATGCGGTTGTTGCGTCCGTTGAATCCAACAGCGCCGTAGTATGGCCGGTGAGCCCGCCGTTGCAGCAGATTCATCAACAGTCTTTTGGTGATGGTCGGCAGGTGATTTTTGGTGTGGGTATGGCGGGACGCGGCCACTGGTCCGCCAGCTTGACGCTTGTTCCTGATCTCAAGTGCTGGATTGTCGAACTCGCTTGCCGCGCACCCTCGGAGCCCGAACAACTTGAAAGTAGTTATCAGTTGGGCGGCGATTGGCAGCAAGTTGCTGACAACGCATTCACAATCCCTTACGGCGGCCAGCAACTTTGCTTAGAGGCGAGCTCGCCAAGCAGTATTGCGGTTGTGTGCGACAGCCAGGTGTCGATTCGCCCTGCGCATATCGTTGCTGGTGCAGCCACGACACAGTGGGCCTTCCGCCTGCGCATCGGCTGAATTCTATGAACTCCCAGTTGATGTCAGTTCAATGTCTCTTGGCACTTTGTTTATATTCGGTAGGTGATGGAAGCATTCCTCAGGCGATTGCCTGCCCCCAAGACCAAGACGCGAGGACGGAAGGGAAGGAACGAACGGAAGAGGATGTTCACTGGATCACCAATCGCACGTTTCGAGTAGGTTTGAAGAAATCATCGGGCGGAGCAATTAGTTGGATTGGTGAAGCTGGAACTGAACGCAATTTGATCAATGCGTACGATCGAGGTCGGCTCGTCCAGCAGTCGTGGTATGGAAAAGAGGATGGTTCACGTTGGAAGGAGCAGTCGTGGCGTTGGAATCCTGTACAGGGTGGCGATTGGCAGGGCAAGGCCGCCACAATACTCGTACAACGGCTTGAGGACGACAAGGCATACATCAAATCGCAACCGGTGCACTGGGCGAGTGGAACTGATCTCACCGATTGCGTGATGGAGCAAATGGTCACACTTTTTGACGAGTGGATTCATGTGCAATATCAATTCCAGTACAACGGTCAGCAGGCGCATCCAGCGGTTCATCAAGAGATGCCAGCTTTTTTTGTCGATGCTAAATTGACTACGCTCTCTGTTTATGATGGCGATACTCCATGGACCGATGCTCCGCTCAGTCGATTTCAGCCTCGATTTCCAAACGAGTACAAGTCGATGACAGAGCATTGGGCAGCATACACGGACGCCGACGATTTCGGTATCGGCTGTTTCACACCCCATGCGGATGAGCTAACTTGTTATCGGTATGGAAGCGACCCATCTCTACCGAGCAGTTGTTCTTATTTCGCACCCATACGAACACTTGCCGTCAAACCTGGTGGTCAATTTACATACCAAGTCTGGATATCCATTGGTAGCATCGATCAAATCCGCGCACGTTTCTCGCGAATTGCCCGCACCCTGCCCTCCCCTGCTCCCCAGTAGGCGAAGCTCAAAGGCGATTCCCAAAAAATGGGCGCCTTTCTTAATTCCTCCCGCCGACCCACAGAAAACCAGCAGCGGGAATCCAACAGGACAGTCGACTGGGTAGCCAAAACCCGTTTACAGATTCCCCATGAGACAGGCGCCTAAATTTCTCTCAGCGACACTGGTCCTCACTAGCTAGTGCATTCGCTTGATAGCCAAAACCCGTGCGCATAGCGTACATCGGTTTGGACAGACGCTGACCGCTGACCTCATTCCCTGTGGGCTCCACAGGACAGTCGCTGCGTTGGTTTTCCGCCTGCCTCAGATTCCTCGAGGGACATGCGCAGTTCCCTCGTTACTTTCGCTCTTTGCTGGACAGGCGCAGCAATTCGCCCCTCCGCGCGCCGCCTGTCCTCGCGCATGCCCCAGGACAGGCGCCGCGATCCCCCCGGGTGCGCGTTGCAGGACAGACGCCGCGGTGCTCCGTTGCAGGACAGGCGCGGCGCGAGCCCATTCCGCACTGCCTGTCCTGCGGAGCCAACGGGAGCAAAACGCAGCGACTGTCCTGCCGGACGGACTTGTCGTGGCGCTTTGGGGCGTTTGGTGGAGCGTTGCGATGCTCGCATCTCTTCCAAGAGTGGCCGAGAAAACTTTTTTCGATTTTTTGAGAAATCTCGTGTAAGGAATTCAAGAAAGCTCCGTCAATTCATATAGGGAACTAGCGTCGACGAGGTTCTGCCGCCAATCAGGCGCAGTGCTTCCGTGGGGGCACTCCCTAGGAACGCAGTTGTTCAGATTGCTTCGTCCACTTTCCAAACCGTATTTCCCACATCCCAGTCGTCTTCGCAGGAGCCCGAACCATGACTATTGCGCGTTCTCGATTAATCCATCCTGATATCAGTCTTTGGTATCACTGCATTACCGGCTGCGTCCGCGGTGCTTTTTTGCTCAGAAGCGGAAGCGAACAAAAACGCAAGGAGTGGCTCGAAACACGACTCGAGGAGCTCTCCCAAGTGTTCGCTGTGTCAGTAGGTAGCTACTGCATACTCGACAATCACCTCCACTTGGTGCTTGGACTGCAGCCCGAGCGTTTGGCGCGATTCTCTGACGAAGAGATTCTCAATCGCTGGTACATACTCTATCCGCCTAAGGGCTCCAACCGAAAGAAACTGACCGACGAGAAGTTGCAAAAACGTCGCGAAGAGGATCTTCAGGATGCCGAACTGATGGCTAAACTGCGCAAGCGCATTGGCTCGATCAGTTGGTTCCACAAACTGCTGAAGGAACCGCTGGTTCGGATGATCAACAAGGAAGAAGGGCGGCGTGGCACGTTCTTCGAAGGCCGTTTTAAGTCGATCGCGATAGGGGATCGCGAGTCGTTGGTGACCACCTGCGTGTACGTCGATCTGAACATTGTTGCAGCCAACATGGCTGATTCACCGGAGTCGAGCGAATTTACGTCGATCAAAGCGCGGATCGATCACGTCAAGAGTCTCGGTCGTCTGGACGATTTGGCAGCAGCACAGGAAGGCACGGTTGCGGCCACGACGCTGGGCAAGGGTTTGAACGAGGGGTTGTGGTTGGCAGCGATCGAAGAGCAGTCGGCGACGGGAAGTGCTGGAGGTTCCGATAGTTCGGGTTTGCAAGCAAGTGCAGAGCAGACGGCAGTAGTGTTGGATATTCCTTTGGGAACGTATGTTTGGCTGGTCGAGCATTCGGGTCGCTTGTTGCGCGATGGCAAGGCGTCGATCTCGGCCGAGCTGGCAGGCATATTTGAGCGGCTTGGCACATCAGCGGAAGTATGGCAAGAGCGTTTGGAGTGTCTAATGAACAACCGCTTGCTGGGAAGGTTCTTTGCGAGCACTCAGGAGCGACTCGATGAACTCGCCGAGCAAGTCGGACAATCGCGGGTCATGAACTTGGCCGGTGCCCCGGTCAGGTGAGTCAAATGCTTCCGTGAGCCAAGCGAGCGAGGTTGCGGCTAGCGCCGTTGATCATTATTTTGCAGTCGATAGATCTTTGCCAGCAAGAACGGCAACTGTGGTATCTTTCTTGCTACCTTGCTATAGCAGACAATATCATCGAGCGCCATCATACTGCGCCACCTGCGCATGTTGTATCGCTGGATGTGCTTATGGTTCCGCGTGATTCCGTGCGGAATTGCCGCTTGGTTTGGTGAGTCTCAATCGCCAGACAACATGAGCTTGCACAACTTGTGCGAGCATTCTCTTTGAGGCTTTTCGCAAAGCCGTTGTATTAGCTTGCCGTCGCTGTTGCCGATTTTGCTGCTCTTCGCAAGCAAGTGCCGGAAGCCATCGTCCGTGCAGCCTTCTTTGACGCCGCGTCGTTTCGCTACCCAGCCCATCCGCGTCGCATCCCACTGCAGGACAGGCGGCGCACTTCGCGGCAAGGACAGGCATCGCGGCAACAACGCCCTGCGACGGCAGGACAGGCGGCGCACGCAATGCCGCGGTGCTTGTCCTGTAAGCGAAGCGAGCGAACGCGCGGCGCCTGTCCCTGAAAGGGAACGTTCAGATGAGTGGGCCAATGCAGAGCCTGTCCCGTAACGAAAGTGCGCGGCGCGTGTCCCGCACGGGCGCAGACCGCGGCGCCTGTCCTGTAGAGGTGGGCGCGGCGCCTGTCCTGCTACTGGGCAAGGAGGGCGGCGGCGTAGCCGAGGAGATCGTCGCGCTGGCGGCAGATGTCTTGCATGATCTGGTAGTTGCCCAAACGACTGCTGAGTTGAAGCAAGGTTGGGGAAATACCCATCGTGCGAGCGTTCGCAGGAACTCGTTTGGCGAAGGTCTTCAAGGCCTCTTCGTGGCGGCCACAACGCGATAGCAAATCGATCAATACTTCGACGGCAAGCAATCCGTACGTCTGTTGGTCAACGGAGTCGGCTTTGTGCATGAAATAGCGAATTCCCGAATCAACCTGCTGTCCTAGCAATGCACGGAAAAAGGCGGCCGACGCTGGATATAAATCCAGAAATGGTTCGTCACCAGGGTACTGATACTGCGGGTGCAATTGGCGGCCATAAATGGCGATATCAAGAGCTAGTTGCAAACTAGCGGGGTCGTCCAATACGCGAGCGAACTTGACTGTCGACGCGAGGTGACTGGTATCTAGATGGTATGAGCCGTCGCGCAATAGTTCGGGACATTCACTCAATAGCTGTTCGCAGGTTTCCCCCAACGGCTCGCCACCAGGCTTCATCCCTCCTTGGCGTTTCGCAAGATCGTGTTTTAGGTTCGCCAGCAATTCGCGATGAACATGTTCAACCAACAACTTGGCGGCAATCTGCTGATCGGCGCGTGGCCGAGCGACCAACGCCTGCTCGAACAATGTGATGCTATTGCAGGTCCCCATGCGTTGGAGTGAAAGAGCATACCCCCGCCCTACATCAACTCCTTCGTGCAACAATACTTCAATTAAAGCATCGGCATTCTCATCGGTCGGCTCAACGTTGGACAAGGCCTTTGCAGCCGCATCGCGGTCACCGACCGGTCGCATGTACATCCAGCCCTCGCGAACATTACCCCCTTTGAGGAACAACTCGCCGACCCGCCGGCATGCATCCAACAAACCGCGTTCGAATTGAATCTCAGTCGCTTCATCAAGTGGCGATTCGCGGTCCGCTTGGGCAGCACTGAGCCCAAAACGGTTGCGAAGTTGCATTTTTAGCGCTTCGAACAACTCGTGGTAACGCGAGGTTTGCTCGAGATGAGCGATAAGTGCCGAAAGCGCCTGGTCGGTGTCACCCGCCTGAACGTATGTCTGTAATTCTTCGTATATGGTCGCGGTCATTCTACTATAGTTCTGTATTAGGCTCAGTTGAAAAGGGGCTGATTTGGCGAACCCTTTCTGGCAAGCTGAAATCAAGTGAAAATGCGACTTGCCGCCTAAGGGATCCCCCTTTTTCAGACAAAGCCGTGTTGGGAGAGTTGCGGACACCCCCTGGTAAGGATCGAGTCAAACGGGAAACTGTGTCTGGATTCTCAACGGGGTGACCTGATCGCCATCTGTGCCGCACAGTATACCTACATTTCTTCGAAAGATGCGTTTGACAATGAGCATTGAAAATCGCTCGTTCGCGGGGCTTTCCGTCGCTTCCCTCGAGAGCCGACGCAAAGACGACATGCAGCGACTCATCGCCAAATTTGGGGGGGAGCCGTTTGTCAGTCCATCGATGCGCGAAGTGCCCATCGAACGCAACCGCGAAGCTATCGATTTTGCCAATCGCGTGATGGTGGGCGACATCAACATCGTCATCTTCTTAACGGGTGTCGGGTTCAAACATCTATTATCTGCCGTCGAACGTTCGGTGGATAGGCAACGCTTTCTTGATGCCTTGTCTGATATCACCACGGTTGTGCGTGGTCCTAAACCAGCGGCTGCCATGCGAGAAGTTAAGCTCACCCCAACGGTGACGGTTCCAGAGCCAAATACGTGGCGTGAGCTGCTGGCAACAATAGATGCTCATGTTCCCGTTACCAATCAGAAAGTAGGTCTACAAGAGTACGGCAAGACCAATCCCAGTCTCGTTGCCGGGTTGGAAGCTCGTGGTGCGGAGGTCATACCCATTCGGGTTTACAATTGGGAGCTGCCAGAGGACATCGCGCCGCTGGAAGCAAATGTGCGCGCGATGGTGGCGGGTCAACGCGATGTCCTCCTGCTCACCAGCGCCCATCAAGTTGCCAACTTGTTGAGGATAAGCGCTGACTTGGGTCTGGAAGATGAACTACGAGTTGCACTGCGGCGAATGATCGTGGCCTCAATTGGTCCTACGACTTCGGAAATGCTTCGCCAAAACGACCTGCCTGTCGATCTCGAACCAACCCATCCCAAGATGGGACATCTTGTTCAGGAGAGCGCGATGCGAGCGCAGAGTTTACTTACTGGACGCCTTGCATTTGCCCGAGTGATCAACGAAACGGGGAAGTCACCCATCGACAAAGACGCAGCCTGGTACGATGGCCCATTCATGAGAGCCTGCCGCCGCGAAGCATCATCGGTTACTCCGGTGTGGCTTATGCGTCAGGCGGGCAGGTATATGTCGGAATATCGAGCGGTGAGAGAAAAGCTAAGTTTCCTAGAGCTCTGCAAGAATTCCGCCCTCTGCGCTGAAGTTATGGTAACTGCCGTGGAAAAACTCGGTGTCGATGCAGCCATCATCTTCTCGGACTTGCTTCCAATTCTCGAACCGATGGGAATGGAGTTAGAGTTCGCCAAAGGTGATGGGCCGGTCATCCACAATCCGTTGCGCGAGGCCAAGGATGTCGATCGAGTGCTGGAACTTGAATCGATGGAGACGCTCGACTTTGTCATGGAAACCGTGCGGTTGACTCGTCGAGCCATTGCGCCAGAAATTCCCGTAATCGGTTTTGCCGGCGCGCCATTTACGCTAATCAGCTACATGATTGAAGGTGGCAGCAGCCGCAACTATCACCACACAAAGTCGCTCATGTATCGCGATCGAAGCGCATGGCATGTTTTGATGAGTAAGATGTCCGGTACGATTGCGCGATACCTCAACGCTCAAATTGCTGCGGGTGCTCAGTGCGTGCAGTTGTTTGATTCCTGGGCCGGCTGTTTGTCAGTTCAAGACTACCAGCAATTCGTATTACCGTACGTCAAGCAGATCATCGATACGATCGTACCTGAAGTGCCAGTCATCAACTTTGCAACTGGAAATCCGGCCCTGTTACCTCTGTTGCGAGCGGATAGTCGGACAGTGGTTGGTATTGACTGGCGCATACCGCTCGACCAAGCCTGGCAGACGGTCGGACATGACCGCGCCGTTCAGGGCAACATGGACCCAGTTGGACTGCTTGCAGATACAGAAACATTACGAGAAATGGCCGCTGACATCCTGCAACGCGCGGGAGGACGCGTTGGCCACATCTTTAATTTGGGACACGGGATCTTGCCACAAACACCAGTCGATAACGCCATTGCGCTGGTGGATATGGTTCACAATCTAAGTCAAAAATAGGTTGCGATGACTTTTCAGGATCTGGCGGCCTGCATTTTCGCCGCATCGCTTTCAAAGAGTAGACGTTGTACGGCAACCAAGCGCGAGCGGTATTTCGCCTGGCAAAGTTCCTGGTCCGTATTGGGGTCTAAGATCCAATACCCAGCATCGAATAGTACCAGGCAAGGGTCTTTCAGCTTGCGCGCATTGGAAAGTTCGCTAAGCACGCGGCGCTGACTGCGACTGAGGCCATGAGCACGGCATATTTCCGCAAAGAGTTTGTGTGGGTCGTTGAGCTTATGTCGCTGCACATTGCGAAGCAGGATAACCGCAGCTACTACGACGCTAATCACCAGAACCACGGTCAATGCAATCGCCAAACCATGTTGGGCTGGTTCCGACTCGGGAAGTCCTAAACCATGGTTAATGGCTTCGATGCGATTTCGCGAAAAGCTAATGAAGAACAAGTTTTGCATGGTCATGTTCGCTGTTGGGATTCAATGGTTTGTTTCGAGAGTCGACGAATCAAGGTGGTTTTCAACTTCGTGGGATTGGTTTCGTCGATTCAGTCGACGGACGGCACGGTTTGCCGCATCTTGGATGTCAGTGCTTGCATCTTGTTGAAGTTCGGGAATCAAGGTCTCAAGCGACTCGTGTCCCAACGCACTAAGCAGATCGATTACTCGAACGCGAACATCCAGTCGAGGATCATCAAGAAGTGGCATGAGCCATTGGCTCACGCTTTCAGAACAACCTAACATTTCAGTCACTTGCAAGGCAGCTAAGCGACGTTTTGGCGATGGACACTGCAACTCGCGGCTCAACGTCTCACCAACATTTTTTTCCGTAAGTACAACGATGCCAGCCATGGCTTTACACATTTGCGTTGGCCATTGACGAGAATGTTCTAACAAGTTCTTCAGTGAAAAGTCAGCGAGAAACTCTCGCGCTGCTTTCTTGAGTACCAGCGACGGGCTCTCTAGCCATTTGGCGATTTCCAACACAAGATCGGCCAGACAATCGTCATTTCCGGAATGCAACATCGAAGCTTGCATGGCTGGAACCAGTGTCGCAAGTTCAACTTTGCGACATCTTCTCACCATCTCGGCAGCCGTGTGCCTACCGTCGGCCGTCCCGAGCTTCGCTAGTCGGATGGCACCGCTCAGGATCTGAGCCAAGTCAGTGGATGAAGCTGCAAACATCAACCAGAGCTTCTTCTGTACTTCAAATCCCAATTGGACGTTGGCGATGTCGAGTTCGACAATGCAGCGAAGCGGTGGTAGTTGTCTCAGGCGTTTGAGGGCCACAGGGAGCGTCTGTTCATCGAGCAACAACGCCATTTCGAGTGCGAGGGTGGGTTCCGCACGATCGACGAGTGTCGTAGTGATGCTTTTGGGTGCCGTGCTTCTCCAAAGATATCCGGCCAACAATTGCAACAGCGCAGTTCGTTCGCTTTGGGCAAGTCGTTGCAGCACACTTCGATAGACGTCGTGCGATGGGTCGGAGAGTATGCCACGCTGGAGTGAGTCATCCCAATGTACGAGGCTTAGCCAGGCATCCACCAAAGCCATGCATTTATGTTCATGAAAGTAGGCGAGTTTGTGGTGTAGTTTCTCAAGCATCGCGCTGCGGATGCTCGGAACATCATGCCCGCCTCGAGCCTGCTTTCCCCAACGCTCACACATTTCCAAAAGGCAATCGGTTGCTCCACCGCACAAGGAATGTCGAGGATTAACAACCAAGTCGAGAAGGCTGTCGATCGCCTGCACCAGGTCGAGTCCTGCGATGGCGGCCAGGGCAGATTTCTTTTCGGAGAGGCTACCCTTTGCTAGCAAATTATTGGCAGCTTCGACGAATCGCACTGAGTCACGGCGGATCAGTTCGATATTGCGCTCGTCGTAACTCTCCCAGCTGACCAGGATGGCGCGGCGTGCTTCATCTTCATCCCGAGCCAGGAGCGCTTTGAGACTCAGGTGTCTAATTTCGGGGGAGCTCGATGTAAGTCCAGTTGAGAGGGTCGCCACTGCTGCGAGGTTGCGCGATCGTTGCAGGACTTCCCAAGTGGTTGAGCGCGGCACGCTCGGTGAAGATATCACGGCTAGACTCCCATTTTGCGTCGAGAAAACACCGGGCAGTCAAATATGCGCTCCTAAACTCCGCATTCCTTTTTAGTTTCCTGCATTGCTCAAATTCTCCATCTATTAATTGATCCGCAGTCGATATGCTCCTTGATATCGCTACAGCTGTTGCAGTCGGAGTAGCCAGCATTAGCTGTAGTGGTCGCGCGGCGGACTCCGAAATGTGTGGTTTTCCCGTCGCCGCATTTTATTTTTCGCTTTTTTGAACTTTTTTTCTCAACAGCGCGTAAGTTTCAGCAGTTTGCTCCGTCAGTAGTAAGTAGGAAAACATATTTCTTGTTTTCAGAGATTTGGATTTCACTTTGACCAAACGTGTCAAATGACTGGCTGATACTGAATCAACCAAGCCAAGCATGATTGAAGGCAGTTTCATTTTGAGAGTTGCCTCTCGAAATGATCCACTTGACGCGCTAACCCAACTTTTGATAGCAATAGGGATAGCAAGTACAAGTAATGATGTCATTCGAAAAAATGCGGCTTTGATTCAAGTTTTGCAGTCGTTTGACTTCGTTACGACGGAATTTCAATGGTGCGGCACACCGCTTGCTGAGATGATTGTCCCGGTCGGTACATGCCAAAAGTTGAACTTTTCGATCACAAATGGAGTCTGTTGTTCCAAGGTTGGTCACGCCATAACGATTTTCATGGTAGGACCGTAACTAAGTTAGTCTTCAAGGAGGACACGAAGCATGTTGGTATTAAGTCGCAAAGAGGGAGAGAAGCTGGTGATCGGTGACAACATCACGTTGGTCATCTCCAAGATCACAGGTAATCGCGTAACGGTTGGAATCGAGGCGCCCGCAGATGTCAAAATAGTCCGTGGCGAGTTAAAGACGAAGCAGGATCAAGGGCCCAAAGTGGTACCGTTGCGACGAGCAGCAACCGTCACCATCGATCTCGAAGATGTTCCAGGATTCGAACTATCTTGTTTCGAGTTAGAAAAGAAGACCGCCATGTAGAGCAAGCGTTCGTCGGAATATGCAGCATTTTGCATGACCGGAGTTCAGATGCGAGAGTTTGTTTACATCAGCTATGGGGCGATGAGTCGCGCGTAGCTGCGTTGATGATGGCGACGGCTTCGTCGATCTGCGGCTTGCTCTCCAGCGCTTGGCGGTGGTGTATAACCCAGGTACGTTCAGCGACCGCTGTTGCATTGGGCAGTGTTGCGATCGGTGCTTTTGAATCTTCACTCAAGATGTTGCCTTCAATAGCCGTACACTGCTGTGGATGAACAAGGCAACGATGAACAATGCGACAGCGTCGTGAACTGCGGCGATGGAAACCCGGAAAGCCCATGCCAACCAGTAAACCAGCTTGGCTCAAATTTTCGACGAATCGAGCTCGATCCAGCGAAGCGACAGACGGCGCCAGCAACCAACCACACTGGTAAAATGTCGGCTGCTGGGTCCGCTCACCATCCGGCCGAATCAAGTTGAAGGCTGGACACAAGTGTTGAAACTCAGAGTTTTCGATAGCTTGCAATTGCCCCGTCAAATGTTGAAAGTAATTGAAGCAAGCGGCATTAATCTCCGGCAGCCATCTCAGTTGGCTAGCAACCACAACTGCTTGCAACTCGCTCATAGCGTAAGGTCCGCTGCCAGCTCCGGCGGCCACTCTTGCCCGCAGCAATAGTTCTTCGTCATGGATAAGCAGGCAACCACCGCGTCCGGCAGAAAGGACCTTGCCACCACCGAAGCTAGCAATACCAACATGTCCAGTGGTCCCTGAACTTCGGCCGTTGATCCGCGCACCTATCGCCTGGCAAGAGTCTTCGACCAGGAGCAAACCGTGTTGATCACACCAACTTCGTAACATGGCAATTTCTTGCAACTGTCCGTGCAAATGTGAAACGATCATACCGCGGATGGCGTTCGGCTCGGAGATGGCTTGTTCAAGCAACTGAAGATCGATGTTCCAGCCGTTGGGTTCAACGTCGAGGATGACGGGGCGAGCACCCACGCGTTCGATTGCCCAAAAGTTCCCTGGGTAATCGTAGCTGGAGAGCAGTACTTCATCTCCAGGGCCGATCTTTGCGGCGCGAAGAGCAATTTCGAGCGCCGCAGTGCCGCTTGACGTCAACAGCACGCCAGCCCCGTCATGCAACAGTGAGAGGTCGCGTGCAAGTGCATTGCCGTGTTCTCCAGCATAAGTTTGGTACCCTCCTGATGTGGTCAAGTGGTCCAACGCGCTGCGGATTGACTCTCTAATTTCTTCCACCAAGTGACGACTCATGAGATCGCGCCAACTGAATTGGTGTTTCGTTTGTTGGTGAAATTCGCTAACAACGTTTTCATACTTTGTTGAAGGAAAGTCCCTGCAATAGTTGCTAAGGACGCGGCCAAGTCATCTGTGATGATCGTTGCGTGAGGGTTGGGGACAATCGATTCCAAAAGTGTAGTGACAAGTTTGCAGTTCGCCCACCCGCACAGAATAGTAGGAACACCCATGGAAGACTCGGCTGCTGAAAATTCCGTTGCTGAATCGTTGGAAGCAATCTCGCCGACATTGATGCAGACGATTTCCGGACTGATGCGTGGCGAGATCTCGCCCGTGGCCATTGAAGCGTTGATTAAAGGTGGCAGCGCTCTGCTGGCCATGATAGTCACCTATTTTGTTGCCAAGTTATTCGCGCGTTGGGTTGGAGCGGCGATTTGCAAGAAAGTTGATGAAACGCTAGGCAAGTTTGCAGGCAAGCTGACTTTCTACGGCATCGTTGGGCTGGCGCTCACGATCATCCTCCCCAGGATTGGTTTTGAGATCGCGGGTCTCGCGGCGGTGTTGGCTGCGGCCGGCTTCGCAATTGGCCTGTCGTTTCAGGGGACGCTCAGCAATTTTGCGGCTGGCATGTTATTGCTCGTGTTTCGTCCGTTCAAAGTGGGCGATATGGTCACGGCAGCGGGCATTACCGGCACAGTCAATGAAGTGGATTTGTTCACCACAGTGTTCGATACTCCAGACAATCGTCGCTTGATCGTCCCCAATAGTTCGATTGCCGGATCGACGATTGAAAACGTCTCTTACCACAAGGAGCGTCGCGTTGACGTGACGGTAGGTGTGGCCTACCACGCGAGTTTGGATGCAACACGAGCGGTGCTTACCGCCAGTGCCGAGGCAATTTCCGATAAATTGGTCATTGGGGAGAAGCGTGGCTATCAAATCATTCTGTCCAATTTAGGAGCCAGTTCGGTCGATTGGACGGTTCGCTTTTGGGCGGCGACGTCCGACTTTTTTGAAGTCAGAGAGCGGCTAACGACTGAGATCAAGCGGCAGTTGGATGTGCACGACATTCAGATTCCATTCCCGCAAATGCAACTGCATATCTCTGAGCCCAAGGCAACGCCACCGGCGGAGTCGACTCCGACGGTGCATCCGCTATTTCCCGTTCCAAAAATGAATACAGTTCCAACGATACGGGGAAGTCGCGTGCGTCCGCGAGCCCGTGGTGAAAATATTTAGTTGCGGTAGGTTTGCTAAAGGAAAGTACCTATGCATCTGAGGCCACTGGAAATTCCTTGGTCCGCATGATCCACAGGGCAATCATCAGCAAGCTGCTCGTATAGAGGAACAGTCCAACGATGTGTTGCCAAGCAGGTTCCACCCCGAAGATTACTTCGGTTGCTGAACCCGGCAGCGACACATCGAGCCAGTTGGCAAGCATGGCGCGCAAGCGATAGCAGACCGTGAACTTGTTGATCGTCGCAGGGATCGTCGATAACACGCCTTCAAAAAGCAGGGTGTAAACGACGGCGACGATGGTTGCCCGAGCTGGAAGCGCCACGCCGATCAGGACGAAGAGTGCTGAATAACAGACGCTGGCCATCACCACCAGCACGATCAGTGTTACCGCGAGCGATGCTGGTTCTGGGAATTGACTGAGCAGGGCAACACCGCAGGCCGAAACGATGCCTGCCGATGCTGTCCAGAGTGTGGCTACGACGTACTTTCCAACCAACACCGCCGTTTTTCCATGAGGTCGCAACGCGAGATAAACCCAGGTTTGCGACTCCAGTTCGGATCCTACAACAGGTGTGGCCCAAAGCAGTAGACCGAGCATGCAACCAACTTGGACTACCAAATAATAGGCCATGAGTGCCAGTAAATCACGTGGAATTGTGACCGTTTGCGGTTGTGAATGCAGCAGGAGCATCAGGAGCGATGGGAACAAAGCCAGGCCTAACCACATACAGATGCGGCCGGTGGTTCGCGTCCGCTTCGCTTCAAAGCGAATGACTTCGATCGTTGCATGCAACATGTCTAGTTAGCCTTCTCCACGATGGGCGCGAAGCAGTAACTCGAACGCACTTTCAAGACTTCCGTCCGGCGAGCGGATGGAGGTCAGATTTACGTCGGTTTCACACGCAGCCTCCGCCAAATAGGCGAGGAACTGCGTTTGGTCAGTTACGCTGAGTTTAAGGTGGCGTTTTGATTCGTTGAATGACAATCCACTGAACCAGTTTTCAGATGCAACGCGTTGTGCAAAGTGAACGAGCCCAGTTCCTTCCAATTCGACTTCGACGGGAAAGCCGCTGAGCATGGAACGCACTTCGCGCGCATCGCCGCTGGCCAACACGCGACCACCGTGGATCAACAGAAACGAACTTGTGATGGCCTCCACTTCATGCAGAATGTGGCTAGCCAAAATCAAATTGCGACCTTGCTCGATCCAATCTCTTAGAAACTCCGACAATTCATGACGTCCGATAGGGTCAAGTCCATTAAATGGCTCGTCGAGGATCAACAGTTCGGGGCTGTGGGCGATGGCTTGCGCCAGTTTGGTTCGTTGTCTCATGCCGAGTGAATAGCTGCCGATTGGGCGTTCCATATTTTCCAGCATGCCGACGCTGGCCAGGCTGCGGCGGGCTCGTTCCTTGGTTTCCTCGCGCGAAAATCCGTGTAGGCCAGTCATGTACTCAACCCAGCGAAGGGCGCTGATGTTGGGATAGAGCAGATCGCTGGCTGGGCAGAGTCCAATTCGGCTCAGTACCTGTCGATTGTGCATGGGGTTCTCACCTAAGACGCGAACGCGACCGAGGGAAGGACGGAGCATGCCGGTCACCAGGTTGATAAAAGTTGTCTTTCCGGAACCGTTGGGACCGATCAAGCCATAGGCCCCTCGAGGCAGTTCCAGGTTGATATCACCGACGCCAATGACCGTTTTATAAAACCGTGACACATGCTCCAATTTCAACAGCAACTCGTTCATGCGTGTAACCTCGACCGAAACTCGTTCATGCGTGTAACCTCGACCGAAGTTTGCGATGAACGAACCACAGGGCGATGATGGTCACGGTGGCAAGCACGGCAAAATAGGGCCAAATCGCGCGATCATCGGGATACAAACCAAATATCCACTGTTGTACGCGACCGAGGAGATGATAGGGCGAAAGCAGTTCCCAGCGACTTTGCAACTCTTCTGCTTCGAGCCATGGCGGCTCACCTCGCCTCGATGGACGATTGTTTTGGATCAGTCGAATTCGATCACCAAGGGACAATACCCAGTACGATGCCCAGCCGATAATCCACACGGCAAACCAGCTAAATCCTGCATAGCGACTTTCGATCGTCATCGCCGAACATGCAAGGGCAACCGAAGCCACCGGGAGCATGAGCATGGCGGAGGCCACTAAAATTCTCAGTGGCAGGTCCCAAGTCTGCACCACCACGTTCAGCTGCGGCGAAAGAAAAACTCCGACGACATAGAGAGCCAAGGCTGGCAGAGTCGTGATGAGTGACAGGAAGAACCAGATAACAAACGATTTGCCGAGGATGTACTCCCAAATGCGAAGTGGTCTCGAAAAATAAAGGAGGTAGCCACGATTGCGGAGGTCATATGAAATGAGTTTTGGCGCAACGATGCCGACGATCAACAACATGACGATCGACTGGGGATAACGAAAGAAGACCAGGACCAACGATGCCCAAACCTGTTGTCGCACTTCTTCTGGATCTTGCCGAACCATGTTGATCAGTTCTCGATCGCCGGTCGCCATGGCCACAACACCGCTAATTCCATTGCGGAGCGGTGGATTGACAATCGACTGTTCGTACGCGAAAAAACCGATGCCAATCACGATCGCTGGAACCCATGAGACGATCAGCGTGCGACTTAGCCAACTTGATCGAAATGCAAGTTGAATTCCGACCGAGGCGACGACCCACCAGCGGAGTAGTCTTGAGCTCTTAACACCCTTCCAAGCTCGATATCCGACATCATGCAACGGCATGTTGAGTCTCCTGAACTGCCTGGAAGAAGATTTCTTCCAATGAGTTCTTAGCGCTACTCAATTGCTTGATCTGAACAGCACAACTGCGCGCTGCTTGCCAGATCAGTCGACAGTCGTTTTCATCGATTCCCGAGATCCACAAGGCGCCATCGCGACGCATTTCGCATTGAAAACCGTGTTGATGCAATTCATCGGACAGTACTTTGGAGTCAGGGAATGGCTCGTCAACGGTTACTTCCCGTTTGGACTCCACTAGAACATGCATTCCTCGCTGGGCAGGACGGCTTAGGTTTTCCAAACTATCGACGAGCCGGACTTGGCCCGCGGCCATGATGACGACTTGTTCACACACCGTTCGCACATCATGTAGTATGTGGGTACTGATCAGAATTGACTTGCCATGCTTGGTCGCGAGATTCTTGATTTTACGCAACATTGATGTGCGTTGTTCGGGATCGAGGCCGCTGGTCGGTTCATCGAGAATGAGAAGTTGCGGGTCATGCACGATCGCTTGAGCAAATTTGAGTTTTTGCCGCATTCCGGTCGAGTAGGTTTCGACATTGCGATACCGTTCTTGTCCTATGTCGGCAAAGTCGAGAACTTCATGCGCCCGCCGCAGCCCCTCGACGGCTTCCAGCCCAGAGAGTTGAGCCATGAAGCGGACCGACTCTATTCCAGAAAGTCCGGCGATAAAGCAATCGTCTTCGGGCAAATAGCCGACGTGGTCCCGGATCGCGCGCAATTGGCTGGGAAGTTTGAATCCCAAGACTGTGGCGGTTCCTGCCTGGATGTGGAGCAAGCCGAGCAGCGACTTGATAAGTGTGCTTTTACCTGATCCATTGGGTCCCAGGAGACCGGTTACCCCAGGGGAAATGGTGAGCGAAACGTTGTGCAATGCCGTTCTGCGGCCGTAACGTTTGGTGACGCCGTTTAACGAGATGATTTCTGACGGTTGAACCAAAATATCGTCCGGAGGTGGTGCAGAGTATGAGAAGCGGCGCAATCCGAGGTGACAAAGGAGTGGTTGGTGCTGAATACTATAGTCGAGGTTGACTGGGGGTGTGTCGTTGACGATTTGGGCGATCGGATCGACAATCTAACTCCGAGATGAGTGGATCTGCCCATTCTGTGTCGAAGAACTAGTTTTTTCGACGGTCGTACCAAAATCTTTAGCAATAGCCGGTTAAATCGATGAATTTTATTCAATCCCAGGACCTCGCCGTGTGGGCTGCTATCGAAGCGGAATTTAACCGGCAGCAGGATGGCCTTGAAATGATCGCCAGCGAGAATTACACCTCGCCGGCTGTGATGCAAGCTGTGGGCAGCGTGTTGACCAACAAATATGCGGAAGGTTATCCCGGCCGCCGCTATTATGGCGGTTGTGAACATGTGGACACTGTTGAGCGACTGGCCATTGAGCGAGCGTGCCAACTTTTTGGCGCTGAGTCCGCCAACGTCCAACCGCACAGTGGGTCGCAGGCCAACACGGCCGTCTATATTTCATGCTTGAAGCCGGGGGACACCGTACTGGGGCTCGATCTGGCACAGGGCGGGCATTTGACGCACGGTATGCACTTAAATATTTCTGGCAAGCTCTACAACTTCATACCTTACGGCGTCGATCCCCAAACGCATCGGATTGATTTTGATCAGGTGGCGAAGTTGGCGCGCGAGCACAAACCCAAGTTGATCGTGGCGGGTGCGAGTGCTTACCCACGCGAAATTCCACACGGAAAGTTTGCGGAGATTGCTCGCGACTGCGGAGCGCGGCTTATGGCGGATATGGCACATTACGCGGGCTTGGTTGCGGCTGGTGTGCATGACAATCCCGTGCCAGTGGCCGACTATGTCACCACGACGACCCACAAGACACTGCGTGGACCGCGGTCGGGTCTCGTTTTGTGCAAGCAAGAGCACATCAAAGGCATCAACAGCGCAGTTTTTCCGGGGCTACAAGGAGGCCCACTGATGCATGTCGTGGCGGGGAAGGCGATTTGCTTTGGCGAAGCGCTTCGCGACGACTTCCGCAGCTATGGTCAAGCTGTCATCGAGAACGCAAAAACGCTAGCAGAGGAGTTGATGAGCGCTGGCATGCGCTTGATCAGCGGCGGTACTGACAATCATCTCATGTTGGTGGATGTCACCAGTATTGGACTAGGCGGTAAGCAGGCCGAGAAAATACTCGACAGTTGCGGCATTACGGTCAATATGAATATGATCCCATTCGATAGCCGCAAGCCGATGGACCCGAGTGGGATCCGCATTGGTACTCCGGCCTTAACGACGCGTGGGATGGGAATTCAAGAGATGAAACAGGTCGGCAAATGGATAGCCAATGCGCTTCGTAACAGCGACGATGTCGCATTGCATGCCTCCATTCGTGAAGAAATTCGTGTACTTTGCGATAGTTTTCCAGTGCCTGCCGCGGTGCTTGCCAATATGGAAGAATGTTGTGGAATACCAGATACGGCTCAAATTCGAAACGAAATGTAGGCGGAGAATCGCTTCGACTACAGACAACGTAGCAAAGGTAACAATGTGACTGAGGTCGGTAGTAACAAACCAGCTCGCATTCTGATTGCTGATGACAACTCGGCCAATCGCGAATTGCTCGAGGCCTATTTGGTAGCGATCGATTGCGAAATTGAATTGGCCGTCGACGGCCAGGACACATTAGACAAGGTGGCGTCATTTCAACCCGATTTAATACTGCTTGACATCATGATGCCCAAGTTGAGCGGCTTTGAAGTCTGTCAGAAAATCAAGGGAAGCGCAGCTACTTCAAAGATTATGGTGCTGATGGTGACGGCGCTTAACGAGTTGGGGGATATCGAGCGTGCGGTGAAGGCGGGGACTGATGACTTTCTCTCTAAGCCCATCAACAAAGTCGAATTGTTGAAGCGTGTCGAGAACATGATTCGTCTGAAAGACACGACGGACGAACTTGAGCGATTGAGGCAGTACATCCGAGAAATGGATGAACAAAGTGGTCCGAGTCGGTAGAAACCGACTACGAGTTGTGCTTTACCCCACCGTCAACTCGTACCGACCGCAAAAAATTACCGACTCGTTACAGTTTACCTAACGCGACCTTGCGTTAGTTTGGGTGGCTGTTGCCGACCGGAAAATGTCGAATTAAGCGGTTGAACCGATGCGACCGATTCTGTTTGCATGCCAAGCCTGCCCGCTGGGGGTATGCTGGTTTGATGTGTGGCGATACGAGTTGACCCAATCGCTCGAATTGTCCCCAACCGAATTCCCGCTCGGAAGGGTGTCTATGACGCAGACAAAAGTGATCTGCACTTGGCGACGTCCCTTAGCCATTATTGGCTTAGGGTTGAGCCTGACCTGTATGCCGCAAGTCGCTGATGCCCAGGAGCGTTCCTCTTTGCGGCACACAGCCACTGTACTAGCGATCCAGCGTGCTGAACCAGCCGTTGTAAATATTGAGGGCAATAAGCCGGCAGCTCCCTCTGCGACCGGGGCTCGTACATCCGATGCACCGCTCGTCAACGGAATGGGTGCCGGAGTACTTATTGACCCGCGTGGCTATATCCTGACCAATCAACATGTTGTCCAAGATGTCACGCGCATTGAGGTGACGTTGAGCGATGGAACCCAATACGTGGGCAAACTCATCGGTCGCGACCCTACGACGGATCTCGCGTTGATCAAGATCGATTCACGCAAGCCGCTGCCAACGATTCGCTGTGGAACTTCGTCGGATCTGATGCGGGGTGAGCCGGTGATCGCGATCGGCAATCCATTTGGATACCA
Source organism: Pirellulaceae bacterium (assembly GCA_041753315.1). Taxonomy (GTDB): domain Bacteria; phylum Planctomycetota; class Planctomycetia; order Pirellulales; family Pirellulaceae; genus Aureliella. The sequence goes on from JBGSUV010000147.1 coordinate 35,305, forward strand.
TCACACGGTGACCGAAGGCATTATAAGTGCTCTTCATCGCAACATTCCTGTCAACGGTGCTCAAGAATACCCGGATTTGATTCAGACCGATGCCAGCATCAATCCTGGCAACTCAGGTGGACCACTGCTTAATGCGGAGGGCCTGATGATTGGCATCAACGCAGCGGTGCGCATCGGGGCACAAGGCATCGGTTTTGCGATTCCTGTTGATAAAGCGACCGAAGTGGCTGCCGAGTTGATTGCTCAACATCGGGGTTACGCAATGGATAACTCACTATCTCTGAAGACCGAATACAACTCTGGGAAATCGCGTTTGAGAATTGTCTCAGCTCGAGCCAGTGGTTTGCAAAAGGGAGATGTGATTACCGCCGTGGCTGACCGCACCGTGGCCAGTCGCCTAGAATACGAATTAGCATTGATTGACTATTCCAGCGGTGCTGAAATTCCGATCAATGTGGAACGCGATGGAGAACTGGTCGCAGTCAATTTGCCGGTTGGTAAGACGACTACCTCAACTCGCGCTCAACTCACGTCGGCCAGTTCGGTGCAGGAGCAGGTGTTTCGAACACTTGGAATGCGTCTTGAACCAGCCGATTCCAACAAGGTGCGCAGTGTTGATGCGACTTACAAAGGTGGACTTCGCGTCACTTCCGTTCGCACCAACAGCCCGGCTGACAATGCTCAAATCAATACGGGCGATATCTTGGTTGGTTTGATGGAGTGGCAAACGCCTAACTGGGATGACCTTGCGTGGATCATGAAATCGTCCGAGTTCAAGAGCGCCACAGCTCCGAAGTTTCATATCATGCGTGGTAGAGAAGTATTCTGGGGCTCGCTCGATGTTGAACAATTGAGCGTACGCTAGCCGTGTTCGCTTCGCCTGAAAATTGATGGATTTACCAGGAGGGTTGGGAGGGGGAGCGTTGCGCACGCTTCCTCTCCCAAGGCCGTTTACTGGTCGGATTAGCCAGCGCGTCGCAATGGAATGGTCTTGGAGGACTCGCCGCCGACAACGCGGCGTATGGAGAACGGTCGCCGCTCGTTGCGTCTATAGTAGAGTCTGGTGTTGGCTTCTCCCATCAGACCAACGCTGAACATTTGCACGCTCACGATACACAGCAGTCCGCCGAGGACTAACATCGGGTTGCCAGTCATATCGAAGCCAGCCAACAATTTCATCCCAAGCGTGGCAGCCAACATTGCCGCACCGGCAAAAAAGAACCCTATACCAATTCGTCCAAACAATTTCATTGGACTGGTGTAGTAGTCGAGCATGTACTTGACCGTGATTAAATCCAGTACCACGCGCAGGGTTCGGGAAAGCCCATACTTAGTTGTGCCAAATCTGCGCGGATGATGCGTGGTGACGACTTCGAGGCATTTGGCCCCTCGCCAATGCGCAAGAATGGGGATGAACCGATGCATCTCACCGTACAACTCAAGTTCTTCGGCGATCTCGCGCTTCATGGCTTTCAGCGTACAGCCGAGGTCGTGAATTGGAAAATTGGTAACCCGAGATATCAGCCAGTTCGCAATACGGCTTGGAATCTTGCGAGTGATCAACGTATCGTGACGTTCCTTGCGCCAGCCGTGCACGAGATCGTAGCCGGCATCAAGTTGTTCAAGCATTCGCGGAATATCGCCAGGCTCGTTTTGCATATCCCCGTCAAGCGTGACCAAGTACTCTCCGCGAGCCGTTTCCAGTCCTGCCTGCATGGCGGCCGTCTGACCGTAATTCTTGCGGAAATGCACGACGACCAACCGGTCATCGCCGGCGGCCAATTCGTCAAGTAGTTCCGCAGAACCATCGGTCGAACCGTCATCGACGAGGATCAGTTCGGCTGCACCCTTCAAACGCACCATGACGGCAGTAACCTGTGCAATCAACGGTCGTATGTTCTCATATTCGTTATAGATTGGAACGATAATGCTTGTTTGCATTCTGGATTCCTGAGTGTTGTCCATCGCACTTCCTGCGTGTTCGTATATCAACTTTTGACCATAGCGAATTTGCTTGTCCTATGGCAATGCGAAATCCGCTCTACTATGCTAGCCATAGAGTTTTTCACCGGACGATAGAGCCTTTCACGGGACGATAGTCGAGCCATGCAAGTAGGTCACGCTAAATCCCCATTTCAAGCGTGGAACCTGCGGCGCAATCCCTTTGGCGAGCTGACATTTGGAGAGCGCGCGGAACTGGCTGTGGTTGAGGAACTTGCGCACTGGCTCGAAATTTTGCGACGGCCTCGGACAGCGCTACAGTTCGTCGGTGATTGTGGGCACGGAAAAACGACCCATTTGTTGGCCCTTCACCGATCATTAGGGAATTCGGTCTATGTTTACTATCCAGAAACCGGTCCGCGACCGAAGTTACCAACTGTCCGCCCCTTGTTGATTGACGAAGCTCAGCGTATGGGGCACTGGAATAGGTGGCGGCTGATGCGAGGAAAGGGACCAATTGTTGTTGCAACCCATATCGATCTCGCTCGGCAACTGCGCAAATTTGGATTTGAAACGGTGAGCGTTGATATGAACGCTCCCATGCACGCTGAGACACTGAGTCGCATTTTGAACCGCCGCATTGAAGCGAGCCGGTGGATGAACCGCGACCCATCGTTTGAGGTTGATATTTTGCTGGCAGAGGGGCTGCTTGCGAAATTTCACTCAAATGTACGGGCGATCGAAGGTTTCTTGTACGAGAGTCTGCAAGCAACATTAACTGGGAGAGCCTCGTGGCCGCCTGTGATTTGACAATAGAGCTGGACGACGAAAAGAGAGTTTATTCGGGCGGTGAAATTATCGCTGGAAACATTGTGGTTCAATGTGAGCGAGATACCAACTGCAAAGCCTTAGAGGTGAGTACCAATTGGGCGACGCACGGACGGGGGAACATCGACCAAGGCATAAGTCAAACGGCTACGGTGTTCGGCGGTCTGTGGCAAGCAGGTCAGGAATATCGCTATCCGTTTCAATTGAAATCCGCCGAGTGGCCTCCCACCTATTACGGCAACATTTTGAATGTGAGCCATTCGGTACGAGCACGTGCCAAGATTTCCTGGGCCGTGGATCCCAAAGTCGAGAAGGAGTTCACCGTCGCCACTTCAAATTCGCCGGACGACGGGTTACCGACCCGCGCCGCCGAGAAGGGAGTGGGGAATCTGATTGGTTGGATCTTTGCTGCAATTATATTTTCTCTATTTGCTTTTTTTCTTGTCTGGTTTGTTCCAATCATTCTCTTGGTCGTGGGGATGATCTGGTTTTTTAAGAGCTATCTTCCAAAACAACTGACAGGTGTCGTTACTGCGGATGTGCAACCTCGCCGTATTGCACCTGGCTTGCCAATAAAGTGTCATTTGGATTTTACACCCAAGCGGAACGTGTCGATCAATGCAGTCACCTGTGCAATTCGTTGTGTAGAGAAGTGTGTTTCTGGCTCGGGCAGCAATCGTAAGACACACACACACGAGTTATTTTCGAGGATCGAGACGTTGGCTGACGCGCAGAGGCTTTCCGCTCACGAAAAGCAACTGTTCGACTTCGATTTTCTCATACCGGTTTCTGCAGCTCCCACACTCAAGCTTTCCGATAACGAACTGCTCTGGTCGGTCGAAATGCGCATTGATATCCCGCGGTGGCCTGACTGGACTGAAACGATTGACCTCAATGTTGAGCCATCGAGAGTCGTCGCAGGCGAATCGAATATACCTGTAGAGCACCCACCGGAAGATGCTTGGCTACACGAAGTCCTCAATCAGTTGGAACAGTCCGACAGCCGTGAACGAATTGAAATTGTCTTAGAAGCTATTCGCGATCATCATTTCAGTATGGCGATCGAAACCAAGGGGGCGATGGACGCGGCTCCGGATCGAAGCGTTGGTGAGCGTGGCCAGTGGTTGAATGGATATTATGAGGCCCGTGACATGTTTGTGGCGCTGTTTATGCCCTCCGATGCTGCCCCCGTTGCAAGCTCCAGATGGAGCGGAACCGTAAAAATCTTGGATTTTGAGCATGACAAGGAAGTGCTTGTTGTAAAAGCAATGCCATGAAAATTTCGATGTCGTACCACGCGTTAACGCGGTTGGTTCCAGGCTCGACAACAGGTTCTGTGATGCTTGGGCTGCACAACCAGCAAAATCGTTCTATCGTGTTCAATACCACGATGAAAGCGAATCCAGGAGGCAATGCTTTCTCGTTTTCTAGAGGTTGATGACATAAGTATTCAATAGAAGATGTATCTCTCCCAAGTGACGGCGTACCATGCCCTGCGCTATCTGATTGGAAAAAAATGTTATTTCGTCAACGGGTAAAATCCAGATTGCGAGTGGGCACAGCGGCTGTTGAACTCGCGCTTTGCATGCCAATCATGGTGGTTGTTGTCTTCGGAACGATTGAATCCTGCAACTCCATTTTTCTCAAACAAACGGCTACTTCCGCAGCGTATGAGGCGGCGAAAATCTGCACTGGAACCGGTGGAACCGAATTTGCGGCTCGATTGCGCGTCGAAGAGATTCTCGCTTCGACCGAAATCAGCGGAGGAGTGCTGACGTTTGATCCTCCCACTTCGGAAGACTGGGTACGCGGTACGCTCATTTCCACGACCGTCGCGATCCCAACCTCCAATAACTTAGGCGGGATAAATATGTTCTATGACGGACACATCCTGTCTGGACGAATCACTATGGTGAAGCAATGAACCCTGCAAATCACAACGATATTTGCCAACGACGCGGCACAGCTCTGATTTTATTTTTGGCTGCGCTGGGGGTCTTCTTGGTGATGGCCGCCTTTGCCGTAAATGTTGCTTATATGCAACTGGTGCGCACACAGCTAAGGGCAGCGGCAGACGCGGCAGCGCGAGCCGGTGCGGAAGCGCTGGCCAGACTTGAATCGGTTGACGCTGCAAAGCAAGCTGCGATTGAAGTGGCTGCCGCCAATACTGTGGGGAGTTCAAACCTAACGTTGACCACGGCTGACATTTCCATTGGCCATGCTCGCCAATTGGGCAATTCGGGGAAATGGGAATTTCTAGAGAATCAACAACCCTACAGTTCAGTGCGTGTCAACGCCGACCAGAATACCCCTTTGATGATGTTTGGGATCACGGGGCGACAGTCGTTTACGCCTGTGCTAACGTCGACCGCGGCTTTTTCGGAGAACGAAATATGCCTCGTGATCGACCGCTCGCATTCGATGTGCTTCGATCATTCGGGAGTGGATTTTGCGTACCCTGCGGGAACGCCGCTTCCGCCACCCGACCGCGTCATCTATCCGCCGCATCCAACCGGCAGTCGCTGGGCTTCGCTAATCAGCGCGGTTGATGCTTTCCTCAATGGTATCGCAACGAGCAATGCGACTCAGCGAGTGGGTTTGGTAACTTGGGCGTCGACCATTACGTTGGCGGACTACGAAGGCGGACTTACGGGACGGGAGTTTCCCGAGAGCAGTCTTGATCGACCGTTGGGGCTTGATAACAACCAGGTTCGGTCGCTGTTAGCCGCACGCAGCGCGGATGTCATGCTTGGCGGTACGAACATGTCGGCAGGTATCGAAATGGGTATCGACGTTTTGACGGGTTCCGATTCGCACGACTTTGCCAGCAAGATTATGATTGTAATGTCTGATGGAAAATGGAATTTCGGAAGTGATCCAAAATTAATCGCACTGGAAGCGAAGAAGAAAAAGATCATGATTCACACAGTGTCATTTCTAGACAAAGCCGATCAATCGGATTTGCAGAAAATTGCGAAAACAACAGGCGGTTTGTATTTTCATGCCTCCAACACGGCTGAGCTCGAAGAAGCATTTCGCAATATGGCGCGCAGTTTACCCGTTGTCCTCATCGACTAAATCGCATTTGAATATGTACACTCAACGCACTCTAAAAAGAAGCGGGGCGGTCACCGTCGAGCTTGCCATTGTCCTACCAATTATCTTTGGGGTATTGTTTTCCTCCATCGATTTTTCACGCGCGAATATGATTCGCAATACAGTCGACAACGCCGCCTTTGAGGCAGCTCGATTTGCGACGATCCCAGGTGCAACGGAAGCTGAAATCACTGCCAAGGCGCAAGAAGTCCTCGACGTTCTTTCCCTGGTGGATGCGCAAATCGTAGTTATCCCTGCCGTCATAACAGACGAATCGGAGCAAGTGACGGTACAAATTTCAGTTGACCTTGGAAAAAACCTCTATGCCGCATCTCAGATGCTCAGCGGCAAAATGATCGTCAGGTCGTTCACCCTCACGCGAGAGCAATTTGCTGTCGAGTTGTTGCAGTAATCCGATAGGATTCGTGTCCAATAATCGACAAGCGGCGAACTCTTAATCACAATACGTGGTATTGGCAACTCCGTCTGTTGCAAGGTGGTTCTAGGAAACCACGACTCACCACTTTCCTGAAAAAACGCTGATAAGTCGCAAAATGTTCCAACGATTCACTATTTGCCAGTGGTCTGCTCTTACGCTGTTTCTCGCAAGTTGCTTGCCGTATTCTGCACGCGGTCAGGAAACTGTTGCCAAATCGTCGCCTGTTATTCCGGCTTCGGCGGTCGACGATGCCCGGTTGGTTCAAATTGTCGAAGAGCTCAATCGATCGATTGAACAGGTGCGGCAGCAGTGGCAAGTCCCAGGTTTGGCCGTTGGAATAGTTCTGAACGATCAGGTGCTCCTGAGTAAGGGGTATGGTATGCGCCGCGCTGGGGCTAGCGACCCTGTCGATGGCGATACGCTATTTGCAATTGCATCCAACTCCAAGGCTTTCACCGCAGCCGCCTTGGCGATTTTAGTAGACGAAGGGAAAATTGGCTGGGACGATCACGTCTATCAGCACTTGCCGTGGTTTCGTCTAAAGGATGATGCAGCCACGCGTGACATTCGCATTCGCGATCTCTTGTGCCATCGTAGTGGACTGGGCACTTTCAGCGGCGATCTACTGTGGTGGGGTACCTCATATACTCCGCGTGAAGTTTTAGAAAGGGCAGCCAAGCTTGAGCCAGCCTCGGCATTTCGCGCCGAGTACGGATACTCAAATCTCATGTTTCTCGCAGCAGGCCAAGTTATCGAGGAAGTGAGTGGACAATCATGGTGCGAGTTTATTGGTCAGCGCATTTTGCAGCCACTTGAAATGAACCGGTCGGTTTGCAGCGTGCGCGATCTGATTGCCAAAGAGAACTTTGCGACGCCGCATAAAACCGTAACAAACGATTCACAACCCATAGCGTGGGTCAATTGGGACGCCATGGCTGCCGCCGGTGGAATTATTTCCAGTTCAAATGATATGGCAAAGTGGATGAAGGTCCAGTTGAATAGTGGTGCGATCACTTCCGACAATCGCTTGTTCAGCGAATTGAATGGCTGGGAAATGTGGCAGCCGCATACCCCCATGAAAGTCTCCAAGGCGGCGTCGTCCCGCAATCCATACACTCATTTTCGCAGTTACGGCTTAGGTTGGTCACTGAACGATTTGCAGGGACGAAAAGTAGTGGGGCATGGAGGTGGTTACGACGGTATGTATTCGAAAGTGCTGATGATTCCCGACGAAAAGCTAGGGGTCGTGGTGCTTACCAATAGCATGACCGGCGTTGGCGATTATCTATGCAGCCACATCGTCGCAAAGATACTCAACCTGCCAGTACTGCAAACCAGCCAAGAGAGTTTGGATCGAAGCAATAGTGCACGCGAGGAATTCCGCGAGCGAACAACCAAAGCTGTTACACCGTCCGTGATCGGTACGCAGCCCAGTCATCCACTTGAAGACTACACCGGCAACTACCTATGTCCAATGTATGGGCCTGGGAGCGTGACGCTGGAAAATGGCAAACTTGTATTTCGCTTGCATCCCAACCCCGAGCTGGTCGCGGACCTCGAGCACTTGCACTACGATACGTTTGTCATCAAGTGGCGCAAGCAATTTGCTTGGTTTGATATGGGGACAGCGAATTTTGTGGCCAATGCGCAAGGTGTGTTCACGGATATCCAGCTCGATGTACCCAACGATGATCTATGGTTCTACGAGATTCATCTTCGGCGAACGCCCTGAGCATCTACAGTGTTATTGATGTGTGATGCGTTTCGTTGAATTGGGAGCCTTTACATCATGCTTGGCGCCGTGGGCTCGACCTTGTGTTTCTGCATTGGGATCGTGTTGGTAACGGCCTCGACGACTTCCAGAAGTTAAGTGAACATTGCATTCTAAACCAAGCCATTTTCTGGCGGCGTCGTGCATTGCAAGCATGCGAGTTTGGATCAGCGCAAGGTTACTGGATGTGTGGGCCGGGACGGCACGCTCGGTCTCTTGCGGGGCTGTGCTTGCACGGGGCAGACCGGCGACATAGCCTTCGGCATACGATGCGCCGCTTCCGCGCGTGTAGCTTCCATATTGCAACTGTGCTGACGTTGCAATCGTCAGTAGCAGTTCGCGGTAAAGCGTAATGCTGTTCTGCACGTCGTCGAGTGGCCCGTAAAACCAAAACAATGTCCGATGCCCGCGAGTCGAGAGGTAACATTGAACGGTAGGGATTAGTTCGATCACCACATACATGGCCAAATTCTTTTCCCATCCACATGCGCGGCGACCGTTGACTGGGCAGGCCATGCGAGCAAATTGCAACTGGTCGACATTGTTATTGCCGACGATATCGTCGCGAGTCAAATTGTGTGAGAGCATTAAGCTTTGCATCATGCGCAAAGCGTTGCGTTTTTCGCCTTCGGTACTGCCGTCGTTACTAGCGGTTTTGTCCAGCGCCCGTAGGCGGCGCAAAATCTTATCGAACTCTTGTTGATTGAGTTCCTGCGATTCACTTGCCCTTCGTTTAGGGCCTACGATAGGTAAGGTCGTCTCTGAAGGGGTCGACTGGTAGGACCAAATATCTTTGATGATGTAATCATCATCCTCAGCGGGGTTCCACGTGTCGTGCACGACGTGATCGATGATCGTAGTTAGATGGTGACCACGGCCCGAACGTTTGCAAAGATGAAGAATGACAACACCTTTGGGAAGTTCGCAGAGACTAAGCGGCGAGTCAAATGCAATCGAATGACTCCAGCCACCATTGGCCAAGTAGTCAGCGACAATTGGAATGGGAATGCCATTGCGTGGTGATTTAGTACTGGCCTCCCCCAACTGTGCGTAAACATCGCGATAGACGGTTCCCGTTGCGATGGAAATAGCGCGAGTTACACAATCGCCTGTCAGTCCCACGAAGCCGCAAGAGGCTCGGCCGCCATCATTCCAGATAAAATCCATGAAAATGCCTTTTTGCAAAGAATGCCCACAGCCCTTCATGTTTTAAGCTGCGTCGAATAATCTATCACCTCCGCAGCAACTAAGAAACACGATCACATGCATGAAAAGCAATAGCCAATGGCAGAGATCGATACTTCGCGATACATCCGTCAGTCCCGCTTTGCACCGATAGGGGAGGCCGGACAACAACAAATTGCAGGCTCGAAAGTTCTGATTTGCGGCTGCGGGGCACTTGGTTCCGTCATTGCAGAGCGACTTGCGCGGGCTGGAGTGGGGGCGTTGCGATTAGTCGATCGCGATTGGGTCGAACTCAGCAACTTGCAGCGTCAGACTTTGTTCACCGAAGCAGATGCGGCCTCCGCATTACCCAAAGCCGTCGCGGCCGCGACGGCACTTGCCAAGATCAATAGTACCATTTCGATTGAGTCTTTCGTTGAAGATATTTCTTTCCAGAATATCGAAGCTTTAGCGTCGGGCTGCGATTTGATTCTCGATGGAACCGATAATTTTGAAACGCGATTTCTCATTAACGACTATTGCGTTCGCCATGCTGTACCTTGGATTCATGGTGGCTGCTTAGGGGCCAGTGGACAGGTTCTCGCTATTGTGCCGAACATGACCGCTTGCTTTCGCTGTCTGGTGCCCGACTTGCCACCACGAGATATGCTAGAAACGTGTGATTCAGCCGGAGTTCTTGGTTCAGCCATAGGATTGATCGCAAGTTGGCAAGTTGCCGAGGCGATCAAAATCCTATCGGGCAATCGATCTGCAATTCGAGGTGGTCTAATCGTCCTTGATAGTTGGAATACGGAGTGCCGTGTTGTAGCTCTGCAGCGCCAAACGAATTGTGAATGTTGTTCGTCGAGGAACTTTCCGTTTCTCTCTGGGGAGATTCGTAGCGAGTCCACGATACTGTGTGGAAAAAACGCAGTGCAATTGGAGAGTCCCCATGAACAGTCTCAATCTCTTGATCTACTTGCCGAGCGGTTGTCTTTGTTGGGCAAGGTTCAGCAAAACAACTTCTTTGTTAGGCTGACACTTGCAGAATACAAGCTGACCATTTTCCGTGGAGGGCGAACTATCGTTGAAGGTACAACCAGCGTTGCCGAGGCAAAGTCGGTGATCAGCCGTCTCCTGGGGGGGTAGTTGTGGTGGTCGGGCTGGGTGTTCGGTCGTCGCGGGTCAGGGTTTGACGGCCTGCGGTGGGTCGCAAACGCACATTTTTCGGGTTGAGGGGTAGCTTTCGCGCAGAAGGGGGCTTATTCTTGCTTTACGCCCGCTTCCTTGGGCTTCACTGTTAAACGACTATCCATTCCCGTAAATGTAAGAAACTGACTCTAATGCGCTACGAGTTTCGACTTGCCGAGTTACTTGGCCACACTCCGGATCGTCGCAAGCGACCGGGGACCATTAAGGCCATAGTTGAATATACTGGTTTGGACCGCCATCAAGTTGCTTCGTTGTTAAAGAACGAGGCTAAGTATATCCCGCTGGATGCACTTTCTCGCCTTTGTGACTATTTGGTCGAACATGGTCATGCGTCTGCGGAAGAACTTCCAGGAGCGTTGTTTGCTGTAAAGCCAGAACATTTTTGGGAGCTTTTGGCACGGCGTCGCAAGCTGGAAATTTGTGTTGGAGTTCGCCGTCCGGATGGCGATGACACTCCCGAAACAGCTTGGGTTGTTGCATCGGACGCTGTATTGATGGGGGAAGTGCTTAACGGCGTAACAACGCTGGGTGGGACTGACAAGCTGGCGCGTACGCAATCGGAGAGTCGTGAACTACCGACCCACCCAGAGTTATTGAAGCAGACGTTGGTATGGAGTCCTGGCCACGAAGCAGCGGACGAGGCGGTTGAGCGAGCCCGTTTTGTGCACGAAGAATTCACTTCGTCAGCCGGTGACAAAGCGATGGTCTGCTTGGGGAGTGTGAAGAGCAATCCAGTCGTTGAGATGGTCATAGCAGACTCATTTCATGCGACGCCATTCGCCTCGGAAGACAACGTCGAAAAGGCGTCCGATCGTTCCTGCCCATTTTTCTTACGATATCGGGACAGTGACCCTCATCCACCGTGCGTATCGGCGGGAATGCGTTTGAGCAAAACCGAACCGGCAGCGGAGCCAGGGATTTACTACGAGCGAGCAGATGGCACTTGGGCCTATGCGGGTGGTCAAGATACGGCGTTTGTATTTTATATTTACCGCGAGTCGCTCGGTCGCCTGGAAATGGTGCTTAGCGGTTTCAGTGGTCGCGCAACCCGGTTGTTGGCTCGAACGTTATCGAGTCGGAGTGAAGAGTTTTGGCCACCCGTTTATCAGGAAAATTATCTGCAAGTGGGTGCGTACATCGTGCAGTATCAGGCTGCCTCGGAAGCTACGGATCCCAATGACATTCTGCGGACCGACATTATTGGTACTCCCACGGTAACACCTTTGCCAGTGGAAGCGATTGCCAAACGCTTGCAGGGTTAACCAGGCGAGCGGTTGGTAATTGGTTCGCGCAATTTCACCCTTCGCTGAAGCGGCTTGGCTAGGGCTTGCCCATTGCGTCCAACTGCGCGTGGGCTTGTTTGACGAGCGGAGCAACCTCCTGGTTGCCGTCGTAGAGTTCAATTATCGACTCCAGTTTTAGCTTGGCTTCGGCCACGCGAGCTCTGTCGTAGGCAGTTTGCGCTTCGGTAAGTTTGGCTTCGAGGAACGTCTGCAGGTCGGTCGTTCCTTGTTCCTTGATTCGCTCGATACCTTCGCGTGCGAGCGTTACCAACGGTCGGTCCTCATCTTGGTTTCCAAACAGGCTGATAATGGCGCGGTATTTGTCCAATGCGCTTGCCATATCTCCGAAGCGTTCGAATTTTCTTGCTTCGGAGTATTGTATTTGTGATTGGGACCAGTTGTCGGTTCTACCGAGGCGTTCTTCTCGGTCGAGTCGTCGTTCCGCTTCGCGTGCGTCGACCCACTCAATTTTTTCATTTGCCCAGTCGACATGTTGTCCTTCGGGAAAACGCGAGATCATATTCAGTAGATAAGCATCGCGGGCCTCGCTCCAATTGCTTGGAGTCTCGCTGGCAAGTAGCTTTTCAGCGCGTTGACGGAGGGTTTGTTCGCTCAGTGGTAGCAAGAACCAAACCACAGCGCTAACTGCCAGGATGAAGCCTGCGAATAGTACCAATGGACGTTCGAAGAAAGGTGTATCGCGTTGTTTGCGCTCTTTTTTCGGTTTGATTCCTAAGACTTTTTCGGCTTCGTCGCGGCCGGCGCGCAGTTGCAGCGGGCTGAAGCCGGCGGCCGCGTGTTGGAGAACTCCCACGCCTTCTGCCTGCCGTCGCTGTGCCTCTTTAAACGCCAATATCAATGCAGTGGAACTGTACGGGCGTTGTTTGGGATCTTTGGCTAAGAGTTGTTCGACGATGGCATTGAGCCAGACAGGGCAGTCGAGCACCAGGGCGCCCGCGCTGGGGACATTTCCCGACTGTATGGCAGTCATCAGACCTTTTGCGTCTGCTGCCTGGTAAGGCGCTGTACCAGTTAACATGGTAAAGATCACGGCACCAAGCGAGTAGAGATCTGACTTTTCATCGGGTGCCTGGCCCGCCAAGACCTCGGGGGCGGAATACTGAAGTTGTCGCAACGACTGCGGTGCGTCGATCATGGAAGCGATTGCGTCGCGGCGCCAATCGGCGATTTTGGCCTGACCGTCTTTCGAAATCAAAATCTTTTCAGGACGAATGCGACCATGTATCCAACCCATTTGATGAGCGTACTGAAGGGCTTCTGTCAGTTGTTGGCTGATGTCGAGCGAGGTTTCCCAAGGGAGTCGGTCGCGCCGAGCAAGTTGTGTAGCTAGCGATTCGCCGTCGACCAGTTCGTAAGCCAGAAATGCATTGCGATTGTCAAATCCGCCACCGTAACAGCGCACGATACCAGCATGTCGTAGTTGCTTTAACTGTTCAAGTTGGCTGGCGTAGGCCTGTCGACTTTCCGGCGTCATGCCCATGGGAATGGGAAAGACCCGGAGTGCGGCCAGCTTCTTTTGCTCTAGGTGAATGCCACGAAAGACCTGACCGGAACTTTTCAGTTTCGACAGAGGGGATTCGAGTGAAAATGGGCCAATTCGAGACTTCGCCATAATGCAGAAATGGACTACGTGTATCCGGGGCAAAACTGATCCAGCTGAACATCCCGCAGAGAATGATTGGTGACCACCGCTGCGTCAAAGATGCATCGCCAATTATTTGAAGCGCCATGTCAGGTGCAAAAACTCTAGTTTAACAGGCGATCCCAAGAATGTCGCAAATTGTGGGAAGGAATGCCACTTTTAGTCAACGCAACGTTGTAATTGGGGCCGGTGACGCCGCACTGCGCGATGCGGGCGAATCGATAACTGCCGGAACAGGCAACTTTCGCTTTTCCGCGTCGAGTTGTGCGAGTCGTTGGGCAACGCGATATTCCGCCTCGACGCTCTGCAAGTGCTCGAGCAAGATGCGGCGGACCTCCAGAATCGACTGCGGATGGCGATGAATCAACTGATGTTCCGAATCCACGGTGATTTCACTGACGGCATCGTCCATGTGTGCGCTTGTGTATTCAACAAATCCATCCCCCGTTATCTTCTCCTTGGAGAAAAGTCCTTTGGTCGGCGTTAAGCCGACGATGTTGTGATAACTGACCCAGGGCGCGCGCGGAGCGCGCAACATCGCATGGAACACAGGTGAATCGGGACTCAACGAATCGATGCTCGTGCTACTAGTGAGCAGTTCACTGTTCTGAAAGACGCCGGGGTTTTGCAATACCAGTTTTTGCCCAGTGGTCACCATCATCGTTGGCAATTTGATCAACTGGCGCCCCAGCCAACGCGTGGTGTCATTGGCATAGTTGCTACCGCGATGTGGAGTGCCGATGGTGATCACGCGACGAATGTTTCGATTTGGCTGAAAGAATGCTGCTTGACGTAACTTGTTCAAGTCCTCAGGCTCACCTTGGACATTTTCAAAGGGTTCGTCACTCAGCAACTGCCAAAACTGGTCTTGGCTTTCAATCGTCTGCATGCGACTGACAAGACCACCCATACTATGGCCAACCAACACCGTTTGGTTCAACGCCTCGTACCGCTGGTCGGGATCTAGCTTCTGTCGGAGTACGGCCAAGTCCTCGCGCATCTGAGTAGCACTCATCCAAAACGGCTGGCCAGTAGGATATTGATAGAACCAAAACTGGTAATTCTTGCGCAGTTCATAAAAGCTCCGCAGGTCGTTGAACATGGGCATCCATGTTACCGGGCTAGACCATAGGCCATGGACCATGACCACTGGAATTCGCGTTGGATCAAACGGTTCCAACATGAATATCCCTCGGTGTTTCTCCGTCTTTTGTGGATTCAACAGCCCCAAGGTGGCTTGGTCGGTTTCTCGAAACTGGGGGCTGTCCAGAAAGTAGGCCAGCGCGGTGCTCAAGTCGGTCTGAAGTGGGACAAGTCGGCCGGCCAATTGAAGGTCGCAAGCAGCGAGCGAGTCATGTAGCTCAAGAACACAATGGTGACGTTGGGACGCTTTGTTTGCTGCTGTTTCGCTGGTCGTTCCTCCAGGATTGGAAGCGACGACGCGTAACAACGCGGTGACCGGAAAACTAAGGCCATCTGGATAGTAAGCCTCACGCGGATCGCTCTCCGCTCCTTTGCGACGGACCGCAATCAACGGGACTCCAAGACCGTATGTCAGACCCGATGCAGGCAATCCCTCAAGCTCAAAGTCGCTTACGAACTCGAAGTGCGAAAAATCGTCCTGCGCCCAATTCCCCTTTAAAACCGTTTGGACCAAGTAGGTCTTGTCTCCGGCTGGAACTTCATAGCTAACGCCAGGCTTCAACTGCCCTTTGGCATTGACTAAACGCAATGTCGATTCGAGCGATTCGTTATAGAGATCGCAGGCGCCGCGGAAGAGAGGATCGTAGGGATTGCGGATCGAGTCGAATTGTGTAGAAAAAAGGTACATGTAGGCGTTGCTGACGGAGACACCATACATGTCCAACGCCAGAATGACATCTTTCTTTGACTCCGCCCGTTTGCCTAGGATGTAGGCTACCTCGCTGATGCTGTACACCAATTCCCCGTCATTTTCGATGTCGACGAGGTTTTGCATCGCTTCCAAGCACGCTTTTGGCTCGCGATGATACAACTCAGCCAGCGCGTACCTTCGCAAAACCGAGTCGGTTCGACTACCAATCGTCGGTCCGCTGCGACTGCTGATCTGCAGCTGCATTGCCAAGGGATTGAAGGGTGTGTCGCGTTCGACAAGGTAACGTTGGCTCGAGCAGCCGACTGCAAGTGACGCCAATAAGCCGAGCGCAAGATATCTCAACCACCGCCCAATCGCGATCGCTGGCCGATCACGTTGAACAACGCGAACGGGTAGCAGAGATCCGCTTTGATCACTGGAGTCTAGCTTCTCAAACACTTCGTTCTTCAGTCGAGAGGTCTGGATATCTTGGATTGCAGGGTAGTCAATCTCCCACCTGGTTGGTCGACGGATGCGCGAGAGTACGAACTCCCCTCGTCGTAGGTCAATGCCGTTTCACCACCACTCAGGCTTGACGCTTGGCGCATTCTTCGCAAAACCTCTTGATTTTGAATGCAAATGCGGCAAAAAAGCTCCGTTTGGGACATAATGGCCGACTACAGTGGGGTGTGCCGTTTCAGAGATTGAACCGTAAGGAATTGGAATCGGAGGAAAACTTTGGATCCTGATCTGCCCGAATTGGAACAAGAGTTTCGCCAGAGTTGGCGCGAATACAATCCAGCCGCCTACTCCATTTTCTTAGAGCGCGTCCAGGGAGAAAGCCAATGTGAATTGCTCGTGCGGATGCTCAGCGCGGAATTGGAGTTCTATTTTCAGCCACCCACGCAAGTCCTCCAACGTTTGGGCTCCAAGCCGCAACCTGCGGAAGCGGAAGATGAGCGTGTGCGTCCCTGTGTTCAACTCTTCACCCTTCGATTTCCCAAATTGCTTCAACAGCAAGCCCACATTCTTCGGCTGATTGTTCTCGAGTATGCGCTGCGGTTGCGATACGATCCAGTTCCACCCAATCCGGACTCGTATATTGAACTATGTCCAGAATTTTCACAGCGGTTGAACGGTTTGTTGGAATTGACGGAAAGCAAAATATACGGGGTGCGCGCTGCGCCTGAAGAGCCGGTGCGAGGGAAAAACGATTCCACCGTCCGCGAGTCCGAACCGACATCATCGATTTCAATGTCGCCGCTGCCCTACAACCTCGGTTGTTTCTTATTAGTTCGGCATATTGCCCGCGGTGGAATGGGGTACGTGCATGCGGCCATCGACCTGCGGAGCACGGCGCAAGTGGCCGTCAAGGTGATGAAACGCGTCGACGCCTGGAGCGTCTATCGGTTCATCGAAGAATTTAGTTGGCTATCGCAACTTAGTCATCCAAATCTCGTGCGATTGTACGATGCCTTTAGCGACGGTGAAGTGCGATACTTTTCGATGGAGTTGGTTGAAGGGCGGACGATTCGCGACTGGTTTCGAAGATTGCACCCAACAAATGATTCGCGGTGGAGCAATTTGCGAAAAGTGTTAGCTCAGTTGGCTTCGGCAATTCAATATCTGCACCAGCGAGGTGTGATACATCGCGACATCAAATGCTCCAACGTGATGATCACCCCACGCCGCCGCGCCGTACTGCTGGATCTTGGACTCGCCGTGCGGCATAACGAAACGTTGATTGCGCCAAATGTTGTCGACGGTGAACGAATTATCGGAACGTTGCAATACATGGCGCCTGAGGGACTGAACGGCGGAATTCTCACGTTTGCAAGTGATTGGTACAGTCTTGGCGTAATCATGTACGAAGTGATGGTGGGTGCCTATCCTTCGTTGCAGGTGAATTCAGATGCAAACGATCAAGTTGGGAAGTTCAGCATAAATGAAGAACAAATGTATGCCTGTCTTGCGCATGCCCCGCGCGATTTGGCTGAATTGTGCGTTTCACTATTGCATCCAGAACCAGCCAAACGCCCAATAGGACCAGACATACTCCGCGCGCTAGGACATCCTTTACAGGGGGAAACCCAAACCGCAGAGATGGAGATCTTGGGGCGTGAAAAAGAGCGCTTAGAACTTGATGAGCGTCTGTCCCGCGTGGAGCAACAGGGGGCTGACTTGATCGTCGTTCGCGGAGTTTCTGGACTGGGCAAAACGGCACTATTGCAGCAGTGGACAAGTCATATACCTCGCGAAAAACACCTGGTGTTTTCGTTGAGGTGTTTTCGCCAAGACCATACTCCCCTTCGATTGCTTAATGGTTTGGTGCAATCATTAGTCAGTTCACTCAATAATGTTCCGACGGAGGTGTGGAGCGGATCGCTCACTGAAAATGCTCGGTTAATCGGGCGTACTTTTCCTCAGATACAACAACTGGTTCCTGCAATTCCGATTCGCGATGTTTCTCAGCTCGATCCAACCAATGCGGCGGCACGGCGAGACGCAAGCCTTAGGTCGCTTCTTGCACTACTGACGACGCTAAGCCAATATAAGCCACTGGTGATCGTCGTCGATGATGCTCATTGGGCGGACCAGGACAGTCTGCGGATGTTGTGTCAATTGTTGTCGAGTGATAGCGCTTTCACTGGACTAATTGTGTTTGCCGATTTGACCAATCACAGTGGCGTGGTCGATCGAGTGTTAGAACCGCTGCTGGCAAAAAATCGACATTTTTTGAATTTAGAACCATTGTCTGAAGAAGTGTGTCAGCAACTCTTGCGAAAATGGGCTACGACGGCGGGAACGCGATTGAGCCCGGCAGTTCAGTTGGATTTGATAGACCGCTCGCAAGGCAACCCATTTTTACTGTCGGAGTTGTTTCGAGCCTTCAACAATGCGGCTCGGGATGTTGCGTTTACCGAAGAACTGTGGCTAGGTACCGACACTCAAGAGACGAGGTTAAAGCGTTTTAGTGCGTTGCCGATTCAAGCGGAAAACGTCTTGCAGTATTTGGCTGTTGCGGATCAGCCCATTGGATTTCATCAATTGCAGATGGTTTCTCGCGTTGCGCCGCATGAATTGCAACGGACGCTCAGCTACTTAAACGCTCAAGGCTGGATTCGCAACCGAGGTGAAAATCTGGATTCCGAAGTTGAGATATGCAATGACAATTTTCGTCGACTCGTTGTGGAATCGGTGCCGATCGATCGACTTCAACGTCGACATTTTCGTGTTGCCAGGATCCTTTCTAGCGAGACACCGCCCCCGTGGTCAAGAATTGCGCACCATTTTTGGAACGCGGATATGATACGTGAAGCGGCCGCGTGTTATATGGAAGCTGCTCGCGTTGCGGCCGGAGCCTGTGCATTTGATGAAGCGCTTTATTTTCTGGAACGAGCCTTTTCAAAAGAAGCGAATCGCACCAGCGAAGAACAATTCAGCGCACGAAGACTTAAGGCAAATTGTTTGGCGGGCATGGGGAGTTCGGTTGATGCGGCCAAGCTGTACGAAGAACTGCGTCTAGAGACAAAGGATCCTGCGGAAGCGACTTTGATCGAGTGCTTGGCCGGTGAGCAGTGGATACGTGCCGGTCAACTTGATAACGGATTGAATCGGCTGAGGGGGGCTCTCAGCGAACTTGGTTTCGCACATGCAAGACGACGCTGGTGGACCATTTTTCGATTTCACTTGCGCTCGGTGCTAGCCAGTTTTCGAGGACGAACTGCGGCCCAGGGAACGGGTAGTCTTCAGTCGTTTTCATTGCTAGAACAGTGTTTGACACGCGTGTCGACTCTGTTGACGTTTTTGGACAATCAACTGGGGCCAGAGCTGATTCTCCGGCTTGACGAGATCGCTACCCGGCGTGGGTCGGCCTTCGATCAAGCGCAAGTACTCGTACGCTCGGGGATCATCTTGTCGTTTGTAGGACGGGCCTGGCGCCAACCGGCACTCAAAAGACTAAAGCTCGGTCGGAGTTTGGCCCGCGCGACAAAAGTCGCCAGTTCGCAGGCCACGGCTTACTTCTGTATGTATGTGTGGAGCATACAACGCGGTTTGCATTGCAAGGCTCGCAACTATGCGACGAAAGCCTTGTCGCTCTACGAGCATGGCCGGGAAAGCGCGCAGTGGGAGACTCAATTTCTTCATTGGGGAATGTTGGCCTGTTATTGGAATGCCAATCTGCTACATGAACTGCAACAGTCGACCGCGCGTCTTCGGGCGAGCGCCATGGATCGGGCGGATTCGATGTCACTCTTTTGGATGAATGTCAGCGCCGCTGTTTGGTCCGACCTGAGCGAAAATAAGGTTGATCAAGCACGTAGCGCGCTCGACATCGCCGCTACCGCTATTGCGAATCAATCATTTCAATCACCCCGTTTCTACCTGTGGCACTCGCGGATACTATTAGCTGTTTACGAGCAGAACTGGGAAAACGCACAGAAATTGATTGCTCATGACTGGAGTAAATTGGCCAAGTCTTTGGTTTTGAGGACGAAATACACACTTTGGCAAGCATTAAGCGCCCGAATCTGCGCCGATCTCGTTAGCCACTACCATGATCCAAGATCAAGGGGGAAATCCAAAAGTCGTTGGTTGAACGATGCGCGACATTCGGTGGCGCAAATGGCCGCCCTGGAGGATCGCGTGTTCGTGTGCATTGCAGACGCGTTCGCACTCGTTGTTGACGCAGCATCGGGAAAAATTGCTGATCAAGCAACATGGAATGCGCAAGTTGAGCAACTGCGCAAAGCGAATCATCATTTGTTGGCGTTGGCCCTACAATGGCACCAAAGCTTGTACGGTACGGATTCTGCGCAACGGCAATTAGCAATTAAACAGGCCATGTTCGACGCAGGGTCCGTCAATCCGCCGCAATTGTTGAACATCGTTCTTCCCTTACCGCCAGAATAAACCGCGACACATTTATTCATAGCCTCCTTCGTCCATTTTCGCATTTACGATCTTTGAGCTCCTATTCACGATGCCTCGATTTGAGCACATTCGCCATAAACCACCGGTTGTCTTGGAGCAGCCACGTGCACTTGTTTTGGTTTCAAGTCCACTTCGAAGTAATGTCAATTTGAGTCGGTTGGTACGTTTGGCAGGTTGCAGTGGTATCAATCAGATCATTCATTGTGGTTCGGGAAAAGTCGATCGCGACATTGCGCGCGATGCGGCCGACACGGTGCAAGTTACCACTCCCAGAAGTTTGCCGCCGGTATTGGACAAGCTGCGACTGCAGGGATATACGTGTGTTGGCTTGGAGCAAACCACGCATTCGAGTTTGCTGTACGACTATCAGTTCGAACAGCGAACCGCGCTAGTTATTGGCTCCGAGCGCGAGGGGTTGTCACAAGAGGTACTAGACAGACTGGATGCGGTCGTCGAAATTCCTGTCTATGGACTACCAGCCAGCTACAACGTCGTCACTGCGACTACCATGGCCGTTTACGAATATTGCAAACAGTTTCCGCGTGGCTGACGATTTCTACCCTAATGAATAGCGCCTTAAATCAATCAGCTCTGTGCCGTGGAGTATGATCCTGTTTGGCTCTGATTAGGAATGATAATTCGACTTCTCGCGACAAAGGGTGGCGATCATCGATACAGCAGTAGAACTTCGAGGGGTAACGAAGCGATTCACTACCCAAATAGCGGTGGATAAATTAGATTTAGTGGTGCCTAAAGGCACCATTTTTGGCTTCATTGGCCCCAACGGATCTGGCAAGACAACGACCTTGCGCATGATTCTTCGAATCTACCGCCCGGACGAGGGAACCGTCACTGTTTTAGGCGAAAAGTCGGGGTCCATTGTCGACGATCGCGTCGGCTACCTTCCTGAAGAACGCGGCCTCTATCGACGGATGACGGTGCGACAGGTACTGAGGTATTTTGCCAAACTTAAAGGGATTCGTCGTCCTGATGTTGTGATTGACGAGTATCTCGAACGCATGCAGGCGACTGCCTGGGATCGAAAGAAAATCGAGCAACTTTCAAAAGGAATGGCGCAGAAAATCCAGTTCATAGTCGCGGTGATCGCGAAACCGGAATTGATCATCCTCGATGAACCATTTAGTGGTCTTGATCCCGTTAATATGGAAGTGCTTCGAGATGCAGTTCTGGAGCTTCGACGTAATGGTTCCACCGTAATTTTCAGTACGCATGATATGGATATGGCCGAGCGACTGTGCGATCGGATTTTTATGATTTATCGTGGTCAAAAAGTGCTTGACGGTACGCTCGAAGAGATCAAATCGGGTTACGGTGCCGATGCCATTCGCGTGCGACTTGCCGGCGGGGCTGACGTACCTGAGCATCTGCCTGGCGTGATTGAACGAACAAGTTCTGGCCGTTTCACCGAACTACTGCTTGGATCATCGTCCGAGCGAGCAGGAGTTCTGAGAGCTCTTGCAGCTCACGGCGATGTCGAGCACTTTGAAGCAATGCGTCCGTCCTTGCACGACATTTTCGTACGCATTGCCAAGGTTGAATAACTGCCCAGTACTGTAAGACGATGCAGGCCACAAGCGACTCTAAAATCTCTTAATCGATTGAGCTGATATGTACAAATTATTAGTGATTGCCCATCGCGAATATGCTGCGATGGTTGCCACCAAAGCCTTTTTGTTCACCTTGATCATGATGCCCGTGCTGATGTTTGGTGGGATAATACTCATGCCACGTCTCAGCAAACTCGGAGGTGGAAAGACTCAGAAGATCATCGTGATTGATCAAAGTGGGAAACTATTTGCTTCGATCAAATCATCGGCAGATGCTCGCAATACAGCTGTCAAGCAGGCTCTCACACAAGCTGATGAATCGACATCGGAATCTTCTTCGCGGAATGGTAGCGGGATGGGAGAGCAAGTTGATTTTTGGGAGTTCTCTGAGCTGGCGCTGAAGGATGCGAATGTCGACGATGCGCAACGGCTTGAATTGAGCGAGCAGATTCGCCGTGGAGAGCTTTATGCATTTGTCGAAATTCCCGCGACGGTAGTTGACGTCGATGCCGAACGGCCGATGTCCCCTATCCGATTTGTCAGTCAAGACGCCGCGTTGAGCTCTGCCCGGCAATGGCTTGACGCGACGCTGATGAATCTTGTGCGAACCATTCGGCTCGACCAGATGGGCATTGACGCAGGCATGGTCGCACAGGCCAGTGCACCGTTGCAGATCATTCCGACTCCGCCTTACACGGCGGATGCTGACGGCAATCTCAACGCCGAAAAGCCATCGAATGCTTTAGTAACTCTATTCGTGCCATTTGGGATTATGATGCTCATGTTCATGGTCATCTTCTTGGCAGCACAACCCATGCTTGAAAGTGGCATGGAGGAGAAGGGGCAACGCATTGCGGAGCTTTTGCTTGGAGCAGTGAGTCCAACGCAACTGATGGCAGGCAAGTTACTGGGCAACGTGTGTGGCTCGCTGGTCATATTCGTTATTTATGGAATTGGAGGGTGGTTGATATTAGGTGCCAACGACATGTCTCAGTACATCCCCATTGCGCTCATTCCCTGGTTTATCCTCTTTCAGCTGCTCGGAGTCTTATTCTTCAGTTCAATTTTTTTAACTGTGGGTGCGTCGATAAGCGAACTGAAAGAGGCTCAAAGTCTTTTGTTGCCAGTTTGGCTCGTCCTCTCGTCACCTTTGATGGTATGGTTCGCGGCGGTGCGTGATCCCAATGGAGTTGTGGCCACTTCGTTGAGTTTCTTTCCGCCAGCAACTCCTTTGATGATGATTCTTCGCATCGCGACCGGTCAAGCGATACCAGTATGGCAGCCTCCCCTCGCAGCTCTTTTGCTCCTGTTATCGACGGTTGCAGTTATCTATTTGGCAGGTCGAATTTATCGCGCAAGCCTTCTGCGAACCGACTCGGCCTCAACAATCAAACAGATCATCGGCAGACTGAAACAAGCTTAGTTCGACCACGTGTGGCCACAGGGGTGTAGGGGGCATTGATGGGCGGCAGTAAGTGTAAGTGAGTAGCTTGCACAATTGACAATTTCCACGTGCCAACAAGTTGAGGCCCAATATTTGCAATTTCTTACGAAGGAAGGGTGTTACACTTCGTCGACGGCAAGGCCAAGAGCGGCCTTGCTCGGCAACTCTCCTAGAAACAAGAACTGATGCATATTGACGTAAACACGGACGCAAATATCCAGGGTGGGGACGAACTCACGGCAAATGTCGAGGAGGTGATCAAGACTCGCCTGGGGCGATTTCACGAACGCCTCACCCACATTGGAGTTCACCTGACCGACGAAAACAGCAAGGCGAAATCGGACGCCAATGATATGCGATGCCTACTGGAAGCTCGTCTGGCTGGGCTGCAACCGATCGCTGTGAGCGATAATGGAGCAACTTGGTCTCAGGCGCTCACGGGTGCCGTCAGGAAATTGGAAACCGTGCTCAACCGTTCGTTAGGTCGACTAGACAACACCAAGGGACAGACGTCTTTTGCCGGTGACCAATCGGTTTAATCGTTTATTCGTCCCGTGAATGGCACGTCCCAGTGCATGTGGTTAGGCCCAACAATCAGATATGATCATCTATCATTATTGGCAAGAGATGCGAGCAAGCTTCTGGTTTGTTCCTGCTGTAATGGTGGTTGGAGCCGTCCTGCTTGCCGCGAGTTTGATCGCCGTAGACACTTTTCTTGAGTTGGATATCGGAGTCCGCTGGCCGTTGCTGTTTGGCGCCGGTGCCGGCGGAGCGCGCGGCCTGCTGTCAACGGTGGCCAGTTCGATGATCACCGTAGCAGGCGTGGTGTTCTCGATTACCATCGTCGCTCTGTCACTTACATCCAGTCAGTATACGTCGCGGGTGCTGCGGAATTTTATGCGCGACCGGACAAACCAAGTGGTCTTGGGCGTATTTGTCGGCATCTTTGCATATTGTCTTGTCGTATTAAGAGTCATCCGGGAGGGTGAGGAGGGCGCGTTTGTACCATCGTTGGCCGTGCTGATGGCATTGATACTCGCGTTTGTCGGGATTGGCTTCTTAATTTTCTTCATCCACCATATCTCGGTTTCGATTCAGGCGTCCAGCATTATTGCGACGGCAGCCGAGGAGACGATGGCTGCAATTGACGTTCTTTTTCCAGCAGGAATCGGACAGGCCCCCAAAACATGCAACATCGACGAACAGGCTTGGCTGTCGTTACCTCATAGTTGGAAGTCGATCTCAGCGAGCAGGACCGGTTACATTGAAACTGTAGGTATGGACTTACTTCTCGAACTAGCATGCAAATACAATGCAGTGCTTCGAATGGAACGTGGTATAGGAGATTTTGTGGTTGAAGGAACCTTGCTGGTCTCTCTGGCTGACGTAAAAGAAGTTGACTCAAAGCAAGAATCTGAATTCAACTCGATCTATATCATGAGTCGTCAGCGAACGGTTGAACAAGATGCAAGCTTCGGGATTCGGCAAATTGTGGACATTGCCTTAAAGGCCTTGTCGCCAGGCATCAACGATACAACCACGGCCATTCTGTGCATCAACTATTTGACCGCAATCATATTTCGACTGGCTTCACGTGAATTTCCATCGCGCTACCGCACTCACGAGGGAAAACTACGAGTGATCGCCCCTGGCCCAAGCTTTGACGATCTAGCCAATCTAGCGTTCGATCAAATCCGTCAAAATGCAGCGGGTAACGTTATGATGTTGGTTCACATGCTTGAATCATTGGCCAAAATTGCAGTTCATACAGAGTGTTGTGAGCGGAGAGTGCCGCTTGAACGACAGGCCGAGCAACTTCTTGAATTGGCCAAGAAATCGATTGATTCATGCATTGACCTAAGTCGCGTAACCGAAGCGGCACGTTTGATTTTGCCGCATGCGAGTGCCTAAGTTGGTCGCCAGGTGTGTGGGGGAACAGCTGTTGTCTCCCTTGTTCTGTTCCAACGATTTAGCGAAGGTAGTTGAGCGTGTAATAGGCATCGGCGTGCAACAACGGTTGGCCCTGAAGATTACGGACGCCGTCTGCATGTAGTTCGTGGACGTGACCGGGTTGAAGCCCGTCCACAATCAGTTGTACACTTTTTCCATCGCTGCTAACTTCCGCAGCCGTGATGGAAGGCTGCGTGTGATCGACTTCGGGGCTGCCGTACGCGCTTTGGTAGATGTACGTGTAGGTCGTCAAATCATACGACGATGTCTCTCCAGCTACCTTGGGATCAACAGGTTGCGTAAACGTCAGCTCGAAGCCATTCTCCCGAGCTCGCATCTCGTGGATTTCGAAAGGAACCTTTCCGGTCCAGTCGAGGCGTTCGAGCGCAAAAGGTTTCGGTCCGACCGAGCCCCAACCTCGATTGGTTCCGCCAATGATAATTGCCCCCTGTGGCAACATCTCAGTCGCGACATTACCGGAGGCAAGTCCAGAGCGAAATGGAAAGCAGGCACCTTGATAATGCCCTTGTACCTTTTCGAGATACACGCGCATGACTGTGCTAGCGGATTGATCACTTACGAAAATCTGTCCCGCAAACGGACCAAATTTGCCACCCGTGTTATCGCAGGTGACACCGCTGGCCGATTTCCCCATTTTGTCATACGGAAACATAATGGCTGGAACCTCAAATTCGGGAATACGAGCGGCCTGCAACAGCGAACGTGAGGGGCTTTCGGGTTCAGTAGGTTGCTTGCCGAGGACAGTTTCAGCCAGTTCAAACCACTTAAAGCCACCGGGATGCCCCATGAACTTGCCAGGGATCAAATGCTTCAGATGGCAAGTGCCGTTCCAAGGTCCTTGATTGTCTGTGTAGAAAATGTCACCTTCGAGATTGGCACCTATACCACCTGGTGAACGGATACCGCTGCAAGTTGGAATTGTTTCACCCTCGGGAGTAACACGCATGCACCAGCCGCGATATGGAACGTCACTAGAAAAAGAACCGGTTAGGCATAACACGACCCAGATATCACCATTGCGATCAAACTTAGAACCAAACGCATACTCGTGATAGTCACCACTCAATTCCCAGCCATCGGCCACGACTTCGATTTCGTCAGCGATTCCGTCTCCATCGGTATCACGCAAGCGACTGACGTCAGGACGTTGGGTGGCGTACAGCCAACCGTCCTTTTCGGTCAATCCCAGTGGTTCGTGTAGGCCTTCGGCAAAGAGCTTAAAATTCGATGCAGTGACGCGTTCGCTATATGGTTCATCGACCATCCAAATCTCTCCGCGACGCGTGGCGACCGCCAGCTTGCCATCGGGCATGAGTTGTACGGCGCCCGCTTCCAATACGACTCCTTCGGGGATCTCAAATGTCGTGATCGGATAATAGTCGGCTTCTTTGGCCAGGGACTGGGTCGATTCGGCTTGCGCTGATGCCGCGAGTGGAACAGCGGCGAACTTGCAGGCTAACAATAGTAAGGTGAACGCGAACGTTTTAGGCATGATGACTTCAAGTGAAGGGCTGGCGATAGGTCAGTGGTGTGTCCAGAAAACAGTAGCTACCAGCGGATATGCTGAGTGATTTTAAACTTGCCGTTGGAAAACTTGACCGGCAAGCGAAGTTCGCTTTTGTTTTCGAAGTCAATCAACTCGGTTGTTGAATCGATCTTGACATAAACTTTGCCATCGATTTGATACCAACCGTCAGGGCGCGCGGAGATCTCTTTGCCGGTTGCGGCACGGAAGTAGAGATTCTCTGGCTTTTCAGCTTGACGTGAATTTTCGATGATGGTCAGTTCACGCACAAAACCACTGAAGCGGCCTTCGGTTAGTTGCGGAATGCAAGTGTCCTCGACGATGGCATCGCCCACGCGATAGCGAAACGTTGGCTGACCGTCCGCACCTGTCCGATAACCCAAAAATTTGTAGCCCAGTTCGCGTGTGGGTTTAGCAGGCCAAGCCTTATCGGGGGCGCTAAGTTCGGCAATTGGCGATATTTTCTCGAACATCAAAACTTCGTCACCCAGAGGACCTTGATTGCCTGGACCCCGACCAACCCAATGTTTACTGGCATCGATGAAGGCTCCTTTCCAAAGCAAAGTCAGACAAAACTGATCTGCATCCCACGCGAGGTTACCCTGCTCTGGATAACCGACAGCGATGGCTCTGGCGGAAAGCCCTTCAATGAAATTGCGATAGATCGTTGGGCGGCGATTGGGAACCAACTCAATCATTTCCGTTTGCACCCCAATTGGTTCGCGAGCCTTTGCGCCGTCATCAAGATACTTCCACATGGCCGCAATCTGCAGGCTGGGCTCGCCGTGATATAGGGCTGGAAGCACCGACTTGCCGTCGGGGAAGCTGGCAGGCATTCGGGTTCCGGGACGGTAGGTCGTGGGCGACATCAAATAGCGATGGAACCAATCTTCGCGAAGCCGTGTGGTCATGCGTTGGAGATCGATGGCTTGTATACCAGGGGCACCTTGGCCACCAAAAACGTGGCACTTAACACATGATAAACCTTTTTCACCAACGAGCGCGCGACCATCCGACTTGATCTTCTCCACGGGAGCTAAGTCATCGATAGCATTTGGTTTGAAGTCTGCAGTCTGCTTCGTGTCCAAGCGAACGAGAGCATCGACCAATCCCGTCAGGTTTTGAGCTCCAAAGCCAGGCATGTTGACTAACATGTAGGGGCGCTCGTTGGCTCCCTGGTTCACTACATTGTGCAAGTATTCTTGTTTGAGCTTGTCGGCCACACCGTTAAGAGGTGGCGGTAGTCGTCCTTCATCTCCCATTTCCTTCATCGTCGTTTGAAACTGTGAGTCTCGCGACAATTCTGGCCCCCCTACCCCTCCGCGACTGTGGCAAGCATAACAATTCATCGATGCCATCGTGAAGTGGACATGCGTTTCCGCGTCGATATTCGAGCTATCCAAATCAGCGCTCGCCCGCAATTCCTGCCCGAGTGCTTGGATGGCTGTTCGCTGCACTGGGGAAAGATCGTAGCGCGGGAGCTGTTGAGCTGGTTGAGCGGACAAGCAGCCAAGATCAAAATCGAGTGCAGTGAAAGGCTTGGCAACAAGTGTATTGGCCAACGGTTGATTGTCGATTTTCAATGCATGGCAGGCCGCACAACCAATGGAACTAAAGAGCATGCGGCCCTTATCAACCAGGGATGGGTCGGGAGTGAAATGCGATTCAACTAGTGTTTCAACTTGGGTGGCATTGGGATCCAGAGTCGCAATGATTGCAATGCCTGTGCGCGCAAGAGTGCCACCTTCGATTTCCAGTTCGAGAACTTCTTCGCCACCTTTCTCGAAATAGTCAACCTGTAAGGTGTGCGCACCGGCCTTCAACTCGATCTCTTCTGATTTGAAGGACATGGGATGAACCCCGTCTTGGTCGAGCAACAACTGACCATTGATGAAAAGTCGACTGCCATCGTCTGAACCAAGGTGGAAACGATAACGAGCCGCTTGGGGGATCAGGATGGTGCTCGTAAAGCGTGCGGCAAAATTATCTGTCTTGTTGCTAGCTAGGATGTCCAGCCCATGCACGTCGACTTCTGAATAGGGAGTCAACGTATCGAAATCCGGAAGATTATCCCAACTGCCTTCATAAAAGGCCGCTTTCATGTTCAACGCGCCTTGACCGACCACGGAATTTCGTAAGAGGTAGGTGGCCAGGTCGCTGGCTTGCTCGGCTGTCAAGCCAAACGAGGGCATGCGACCACTGGGGCGAATGGAATGTGGTTCGACCAGAAAGCCGCTCAGAGAGCCCAGTGTGTATTTGGCATCTAAATCGCCCAATGGAACGCTGGTCGCTTCGGAAACTTGAGTGCCATTCTGTGGAGCATGGCAGGCAGTGCAGCCAATTGAATGAAATAGTGAATCACCACGCCGCACGGCGCGTGGGTCGCCAGCACGGTCAACGGTAGTTCCTGTCGTTAGCAGGAAACTTGCAAGCGCGTGGGCCGCTTGTTGTCGTTCCCCGTCGTTCATACCCGCCAGCAGGTGGGGCATCGGTGTTCCCGGTTTGACACGATGTGGATCGCTGATGAAGTCTACGAGATGATCGGGACGAATGCGGCCACCCACCCGATCCAGGATGGGTGCTTGTCGACCTGAATCGTTCATAGAATCCATTGCGTGACAGGCAACGCAGCCCAATTCATTCACCAGCAGTCGACCACCAAGGGGCATGGCATCACCATCCGCTTGAGCGAAGAATCGTTCAAAGCCTGGGATACGGGGTCGCTTGCTCTCTTGTACGAGATCGCGTGGTTTGACCCAGATATTGCGGAAGCGGACAGGATTACCATGGTCTTGCAAATAGATCGGGCCATCGGCGGACGATTCATCCAGCGGTGCGGCTGTAGTGGCATGGCTGGCCTTAACATCTTGTTGGACGATAACACCGTTGAGACGGACAGTGAGTAGAGCATCGGCAATCTTCTTGCCAGCTGGATCGAACTGGGCCGCTGTGAAGTCAACATCATATGTTTGCCAACTGAGTGGCGGAAAGCACATGTTGAGGTCGGGGGCTTTAATCGAATAGATGCCACCTGTTTCATTCATCATCCCTTCGAGTCCAAATGAATCGAGGATTTGCGTTTCGTATCGTCCCTGGTGATACACGCCACTATTACCGCGTCCCTGGCCCTGGGCTGTCGGCATGAATGGAGTCCGGAATTCGAGGTGGAGTGTATAGCTGCTGAATTGGTCACGGCTGGTTGCACCTTGTACTAGCAGGCCATCTTCTGTGAGCTTGGCACCCTGCTCCCAATGATCATCAAGCGACTGTTGGGTACCGTCAAAGAGAACCACCGCGTCTGTCGGCAGAGGACTCCCAAGCGTCGGGCTTTGGCGGTCGATGCGTCGGAATTGTCCGTCGGTGATCAGTTGTTGCACTTGATCGGCATCGCCACTGAATTTGCGTGGCGGCGACCGATCCCAGCCCGCTCCTGGTAGACCACCGGCGTAGACATAGACTTCAAATTCTCCCTCTCCTTGGGCAACGACTTGCATCGCACGCGCTGCAGCGACGTACTCCCCTTGACGTTGAAAATCTGGATCGGTGGCTGCGGCAGCGGGTGTGTCATAGACGGGTGGCTGAGCAGGGATACTAGTAGCCAAGACGCTGCCCACAGAAATGAAAGCAAGCGTGAGTCGAATAGCAAGAGACAGCATGTGTACCGGCGGGCTAAAGGTGGAGATGCTAGGGGAGAGTTGCCAGCATTATAATCCGCCAACACCAGCAGAGAAACAACTAATGGGAAGTTGTCAGTGTCGCACGACGTCTCAATCGTTTCCAAAGCGATTGGGGACAATCGCTCTACACTGAAAGCGATTGGGGACAATCGCTCTACACTAAAAGCGATTGAGACAATCGCTCTACACCAATGTAGACATTGGCAAAGCGAGTATAAAAAAGGTGGGGCGGGTTATTAGGTGAGTTTAAGCAGGTAGGTATTGGTGGGGGCCATGGCTGGCAACTTTATAGTACTGAGCTCATGTGCTCAAGCGGCGGCATCGGGATGTGTCTTTTTCCAATGCGATATTGCCGGCTTAATTTCTCGCATTGGAATCCAATGGCCATGTGTCTTACTCGTGCTAGACATCAGTGTGTCGGGATTGACTTCTCCTTTTTCAATACGAACCAGAAGTTCCCGTTCGCAAATAGGCCCTATTCGCTTGTGGCGGTAAAAGAAACCGCTCTTCATAAAATACCAATCGGCGGACATGATTACATACTCCGAAACAACAATCATTTGCACCCGTGTATAGTAACAGGCCAAGGGCACCTGGCAGTCGTTTTCGATCTACCTTCCTTATGGTCCTCCGACGATGGAACTATCGTCGAATACCTAAGGGCTTGGGAGCAACAAGCCCTTCCATACAATCCTGCCACAAACATAAAAAACAAATTTCGCGCAGGAATATTAACTTTTTGTAAGCATAAGCCGCGGCGTATTGCAAAGTCAATGGTTTTTCTTTACCACTGCGGTATTTGCTCGCTAAAGGTGTTTAACCCCTGGCTTACATTATCGGTTCGCAATGCAGTTTGAAATCTTGAGAACTGTCATCGAGAAATTGTCGCAGGCCCATTTGGGTGGTCGCGAGGTGCCAGCGGTGGTGTCGGTATGAAGCGTCATCCATGCCACTCCGCGACCTTTGATAGGCTTGGCGGGTGCGGATTGGGGATGATGACTAAAGTTCCGGTCGAACTTGCTGATCGATGATTCGCTTTAAGGACTCGAAGCAAGTACGCGGTGCGGTCTCGAAATGAACTGTCCCAACGGATTGATGGCTGAGCACATGAGGGAGGGCCGTCATTGCAATCCGCACTTCATAGTGGGGATGCTCGGGAACGGGGCGTCCATTTTCAGCGATGCGAACAACGATGTTGTCGTCTCCCAACAGCGACTCTGGAATCTCAACGACTGGCTCAGGTGAAATGGCCTTAATCGTGCCTCGGTAAAGCTCTCCTAGCTGACAGTCCCAACGACAGCGAGCGGCCATTCCTGGACTGAGGAGTTCCGCCTTATGTTCCGCTACATAGGCCACAATTTCGTATTGATCGCGCTTTCCAATCCAGCCAAGCAATGTACCTCGCTCAACGGAACTATGGCGAAACTGGTTTGTCATAACTGGTTTGGCGGCTTGTACTCGAGTGAGTTCCGTGATGGTTTGGTTCACGTGGTTATCACCCGCGATAACGATGCCTGCATGTGGAGCTCGCATGGCGAGGGAGGTCGACTGCTGGACAAGCAGGCGTTCCCGTTCCCGTTCCTTAGCGAGTTCTTCGATGGCTGTCGCCAGCTCGCTTGCGGCTGTCTCGTCATCGACCAAGCGAGACTTTAACTGCTCAGTTCGCTGCTTCAGGAAAGCAACAGAACCACTTGCATCAATGAGCTCAAGGTCTAATTCGGGCGATTCAATTTCAGCCACGACGGACCCGGCGGATACTTCTATGCCTGGTTCGACAAAGTGAATCAGAACACCAGAGTGCTCCGCGTAAACCGGCGTCGTATGTGCAAGGGCGGCTACAGCACGGCTGGATGTAAAAGTTGGCCAGGGCTTGTAGAAGAACGCGCCAATGACCAATAACACTGTGGTGGTCGCGAAAAGAACTCGGAAGAAACGCATTGAACCAGTTCTCCAAACTTCCATAAGCCATTGCCAAAGTCCAACCAACCCAGCCAAAAAACTGCTGAACAACAAAAAGGTAACAAGTGCAATGCCGGCCAATGGCAAGCCCACACTAACAAACAGTCGCCATACGACCCAGGCGATCATCACGACCACCAAGTGACGATAAACCCAGGCCGCTATTGCGTATAGAGTCAGAAGACCTGGGTTGGAATCCCAGCGGTCGTTCGGAACTGGATTTCCTGTTAAAGACGCTGCGATCAGAACGCGTGCGGCTTCGCGGCTTTGCTCATGCAGGTTTGGAACTCGCCAAAGATCGGACAACACATAATAACCGTCATATCGAAGGAGCGGATTGGCATTAACCAAGAAAGTACTCAAGGAACAAACGATCATCACGTTTGCGGCCAACAGATGCAAATCACTTCCTGGAATGGAGAGTAGCCACAGGCTCCCAGCCATGGCAGCGATGGTCAGCTCAACATAAATCCCGGCGGCGGCGATGCAGGCCCGCCTCCAAGCACTTGAGAGTTTCCAGCTATCGGTCGTATCGCAATACAAGCAGGGAGTGAACAAAAGAAACATCGCACCAATTTCATGGCACTCTGCGTTCCACTTTTTGCAAGCGAGTGCATGACCAAGTTCATGTAGCGATTTGACGCAAACGAAGGCAAGGAACATGGCCAACGTGTGCGCGAACGTGAGATCGCGAAATGCGTTGATCAGCACTGACGGAGTTTCCAGTAATCGTAGGGTCACCAAAAAGCCGATGACGATACCATACACACACACGATACAGACGAAGAAGGGATGGAATAGTGTCTTGGCGATCGGAGCAAGTAGGTCGAGCAGCCAGGAAGGGTCGAACAACTTGATGCGGATCGCAAGTGGGCTTGCGATTTGTTGGAGCCAATGCCCGCGACTTTGACGCACATGCGCAGACCATAATTTGCCACTGACGTTGCCAATTTCTCTTGGAACGGTCAGTCCCGAGTTTTCTAATCGGGCTGCAAAGTTCACAAGCCAACTGGGCCCGATGCCGTCGCGGCGATGGGCGGCGAGCACTTCGTTCAGCGTGTTGCGGCCATTAAGTCGCTCCGCGATTGTCTTTTCCAAAGAGCTGAAATGAAAGTACTGCAATGCAATGGGATCGCGCGCTACCCATGTCGAACCTGACTCGCCATCAAATGGCGACCATTCAATGTCGGGTCGAAGTCGCACGGCGCGGGCGAGCGCTTCGACATTGGTGCCGGCGGTTGGACTCATGGTTGATCGATTGTTTCTGACTTCAACGTCGACGACTCAGCGTTCAAGTCGATGGTCGCATTCACGCGCATGCCAGGTCGAAATTTTCCGCGGCTGTTGTCGATCTCCAGGAAGATACGTACCTGTCCATTCACAGGGTTAGCATCGGGGCTCACGAATACTACTTTTCCAGCTACAACCTCGGGATGATCTGCAGTTAGAACCGTCACATTCGCCGCGCGGCCCTTTAGCATTTTGCCAGCCGCCACCGTGCTGACGAATCCCTCGATACGCAATCGATCGGTCTTGACGATTTCGAACAGCTCCGCGCCGGGCTCAACCCACTCGCCGGCCCTCTTGTTCACGGCAACGATAACTCCGATCGCCGGCGACAGAATTTGATGGCGCGCTAACAACTCTTCGGCTTGACGGTATTCGTTTTCCGCTAACATGACCTCAAGCTCTGCAACTTCTTGCTCATGTTTCGCGCGCTCGATTTCCAAAACGGTGCTTTCGGCCATCAGACGCAGGCGATCGACCTCCTTCGGTCCGTAGGTATTGGGAATGCGTTTATTGGCAGCTTCGGCGCGTTCCAATTCGTTTTGTGCAACGTCGTTCTTCTTCTGAGCGAGTTTTAGGTCGATATCGCTGCGCTGCTTTTTGCGAGCGATGGCCATCGTGATTTTGGAGCGTTCCAATTGCACGCGAATGGCGCTATCCCGGATATTGCCCAGCGATTGTCCCAAGGTAACGTCTGAACCTTCGACAACGGTAATCTGATCGATCTTGCCGGCAATCTCAGCGGCGACCTTGGTGGACTCAATCGTTTTCAACAACGCATTTTCAACTTGAACCTGTTGCGTCTTCGGCGCTGTATTGGCAATTGAGTCATCTTGCCCCTGTTGGGCAACGACAAGCAAATTGAAGGTAAAGTACGCGAGACAACCAATTCCTGTTCCTAGGAAGGCACGGATTGTGAAATGAGTTGATTGACCAAGCATACGGACCTCGGCAGGAGTATTCAGAACCACAGCTTACGCTGAATGGCTTCGATCAAAGGACGCGACCAGACAAACCAAAACGGTTGGCGACCACAATCAAAATAAGCGTAGACGGTTGCACTCATATGGCCACTTGAGACGGCCGCTTCGTCTACTTCCGCCAATACATCGACGAGCACTTCGGTACCTTGCGGATTTCTAGCAGTCTCCGAAATCCAGGTGGCATACCCCGAAAGCTTGTGGTTCGGATTGGAGGCAATCACGAAATCGAATTCGCGGGGAGCATTCACTGGGATGGAGCCACTACCAGCTTCGCCGTCGGGAAAGACCTTTTGCTTTAAATACCCAATGTCCTGGTCGGAGACCTGCAGTTCGAGGTGCCAAGGTCCATCCAGTTGTACAACTCGCAACAGTGAATCTCCTCGCCGAACGGGGCGAGAATTTAGAAACCGCTCGATTTGCCTGGCGATCACCACTCCGTCGATTGGAGACGTTATCTGCAACTTTTGCTGCTCCGCCAGCAGCGCGACCTGCTTTTGTTCGAGCGTCTGCAATTGTGTTTCCAGTTCTCGTATTTCCGATGAAAACTGGCTCTGCAACGCGTAGGCGCTCGGATTTTCATTGGCGAGCTGATTGATAGCTACATTGAGGCCATCGCGTTTCTCACCATTTGCACGGATTTCCCCCTGCACCCCTTGAATCTGAATCTCGAGCATGGGCGAACGCATTTCAACCAATTTTTCACCCGTGGCAACCAATTGACCGTCAGAAACAAGCACAATTTCGACCACGCCATCCAACGGGGCAAAGACAACGCGTTGCTCGGTTGGTTGAAGTGAACCTTGGGCTTCAATACGTAGCGGAGTTGGCATGTTCAGCGCCCACCCCAAGGAGACAAAACACGCAGCAATAATCGCCACGCGAGTCATCCGACGGGTCCAGCGACCGATGGAGCCGGTTTGTTTGAAGCCGAAGAGCTTACGCAATGGATATGGAATCAGAAGCCAACGCTGGTGCTGCAACCAACTAGCCGCAAACGCTGAGAACACATAGTTAAGCGTACTGCTTCCCAGAAGGAACGATTCATATTCACTCCATTCGATCAGCACTGCGGCAGTTGCGGTTGCACGACTCGAACGTCCCTGCGCGATGATGGGCACACAGATATAGTTTTCGAGTAGACCCAGTGAACGGTCGGCGGTCGACGCAGGCGCAGCGCGGTGCTGTGATTGCGGGCGTTGCCTTATTATCGCTTGATGACCGAGTTTACGTATCGCCACCGCCGCTGCGGACTTGCGCTCAAGTCGCACAACGCCGCTGACTGCCAAGAGCTGACCACCCGTTGTTCCGGAACGAACCAACGAAACGCGATCGGCATTCAGCAGAGCGGCGATATCATTTACGACCGAAACGGCCGCTTCCTGCAACGAGGATGTGTTGGCAAGGATCGCTAATGACTTTTGAAAGCCCAGCCACTTATTATCGAGCAGTTGTTCGAGTTCGGACCATTGACGCAATGCTAAGACTTCGGCAAATGCATCGCACAGTCGAACCAGCTCATCAATCTCACTCGGGTTCGGTGCGAGATCAAATGCGACCATCATCACTCCACGATGCCATTGTGACTCTCCGCTAGCAAGTCGGCGAATGGGGACAGCCAACAGCTTGCAGTCAGCGGAACTCCAATAGGCCTGCTCCGCTTGCGGAGCTCGAAAGCCGTCGACGGCACTGGGGTCGATCGTACCGGTCATAGCGATCGGGACCCACTGTTCCGCCGCTGCGCGGACAAGGACACACGCCCCACGTCCACGAAGCAAGAACTTAAGTCGTTCCAATGCGGAGTCGAGGAATTTCTTGCGAGATGATGCCTGAGACATTTGCTCAAGCTCATTTAGGAGGTGATCGATTTCCTCAATGCTGACTGAATTTAGCATCTTGGACGCGCATTCCAAGGTTCGGGGAGGATCGATGTCGAAGTGGTCAGTATACCAGAGGTAGCTAGCACTGCGTAATGCACCGGTGCTGTAGCCCAGATCAAGAGGCGCCGCCTGTGGTCACAATCGGAGTTGCAGTGTGCGAAAGTGAGGCAAAGTGGTGTATTGCTAGCGTTTAAACTTTGACATCTAGGACAACCGTTACCCGTATTATCCTTGCTAGCATTCCTACAACGAGGGGAAATTGCAGGATTAGCTAATTCAAAGAATCAGAAATTTCCGAAATCAAGGGTTGAGTCAGCTTGCGTACTTTTACTCTGTTGTCCCGGGCTGCAGTGAATACTCAGGAGAGATCCATGCGGAAACTGTATGGCCCGCGAATCTCAAAACTTTTACTTGCATTGGCCCTTACTAGCGGCTGCTGTTATCAACGTGAGAGATTTGAGTTTTGCAATAGTGACCTTTGCCACGTCCCAACCGATGTACTGACATGCGGACCGCAGCAGATTCATTTGGCTTCGGCTCAGATCTGCAATGATTGTGGGACTGGAGTGCCAGAGCCCTTTTCGCCCTATGATGTGGATGAAGGGATGTTGGCTGCAGGCAATCTGACGCCACTGTCACTCCAAGACTGTGTTCAACTAGCGCTCAGTAGCTCCAAAATCATGCGAGATTTGGGTGGCACGATCATTCGGTCACCGCAGGGCGTATTGAGTACACTCGATCCGGCTTTGGTCTATAGCGACCCACGCCAAGGCGAAGAGGCAGCACTCAGCGCTTTCGACGCAAACCTGTTCGCGAACAGCTACTTCGAAGAAAACAATCGGCGGTTGAATAACCAGTTCTTTGGAAACAACGGATTCTTCAATCAGTATTTGAGCACAAGCCAAGTTGGGCTGAACAAGCGGTCTGCCACCGGTGGGATTTTCAACTTTCGCAACGTGACCATTGGGGACAACAATAATCAGATTTCCAATCAGCTTGGAAGGCAATCGTGGGAGTCGTTCTTCGAGGCTGAAGTGCGGCAACCTCTGTTGCAGGGGGCGGGAACGGAATTCAATCGAATTGCTGGTCCAGGTGCCGTACCTGGGCAATTGAATGGCGTGTTGCTAGCGCGCACTCGTACCGATCAATCTCTGATTGAATTTGAACGATCGGCTCGTGATCTGGTAGCGGAAGTCGAAAACGCTTATTGGGATTTGTATTACGCCTACCGCGATTTAGAAGCCAAAATCGAGGTGCGGGATATCGCGGAAGAGACACTGCGAGCGGTCAAAGCGCGCGACGTGGGTGTGGCCAATGAAGCTCAAGCGGAAGAGCAGCTGCATCGCTTTCAAGCCGACGTGATCGACGCGCTCAATGGGAGACCCATTGACGGCACCCGAACCAACAATGGTTCTTCGGGCGGAACATTTCGCGGCGTGGGCGGGATACGCGTGGCTGAACGTCGACTGCGGCTGTTAATTGGAATGCCGATCAACGACGGACGTTTGATCCAAACGATCGATTCACCTGCCGTAGCGCCGGTGCTTTACGATTGGGATAGTTCTGTTGCCGACGCACTGGGACGTCGCGAAGAATTGAAGAAACAACGCTGGGTGATCAAGCAGCGCGAGCTGGAACTGCTCGCAAATCGCAACTTCTTGATGCCTCAGTTGGACATGATCGGTCGGTATCGTTATCGCGGTTTCGGCGATCGCTTGCTCGGGGATGCGGTTGGAACTCCGCCGCAGAGCTTCTTCGACGGTGAGTTGCAGGAATGGGCGTTGGGCGTCGAGTACAATCTGCCTGTAGGCTTGCGAAGAGCGCATGCTGCAGTTCGGAATTCA
This sequence comes from Pirellulaceae bacterium, assembly GCA_041753315.1. Taxonomy (GTDB): domain Bacteria; phylum Planctomycetota; class Planctomycetia; order Pirellulales; family Pirellulaceae; genus Aureliella. The sequence continues at coordinate 73,606 of JBGSUV010000147.1, forward strand.
CAACTTGCACTCGTGCGAGAAACAGAGATATTGCGTGAACAAGAGCGCATTGTGCATTTTGGACTCAGCAATGCTGTGAGTGAATCGAAGCGCGCATTTGAGAACATGGTTCTTCAGAACAAACGTCTGGAGGCGATCGTGACGCAGCTCAATGCGCTCGAAAATAAACGCAGCGCGGAAGAAAAACCGGAGCTGGATGTTTTACTTGAAACTCATCGACGCCTATTGGACGCGCGTCTACGGTATCATCAATCCCAAGTCGAATATGCAATTTCGTTGCGAAATGTGCACTTCGAGAAGGGCACGTTGCTGCAATACAACAACGTATTCTTGGCCGAGTCGATTGCACCGGCCAAGGCAAGTTTGGATGCAGCGGAACGCATTGAGTACCAGGATGCTTCCGTTCAACCCGCTGTTCGTGATTTAACTCTCACCAAATAGCCGCTGTCGCTCTGATCTGCAGCACACGCCCGTATGTTCAGCAGCTATTTTAAGAAGCCGGAGCGGCAACTTGTCCACGTTCAACAATGTGCCACAGAAGAGCCTGGAACTCTCCGAGTACGATTGCCGTTGCACCCCAAACCTCGTCTTCGCCTATTGCTATGACTGGTGCCTGCCATTCCGCCAAGCCACGCGAGAAGTAGGCTGTTTTCTTGGGAGAAGCGGCCATGAGGCTCTGTAAGGGGAGGTGAATTACGCGATCAACCTCTTGTACGCAGGGAAGACAGTTCTCCAGTTGGTCACAAACGGCGAGGAAGGGTGTAACTTGATAATTGCTGTTGTATACATACAGAGGTTGAAGCGGTCCAATGACTTGGCCGTTGAAGTTCGGAATGCCAAGTTCTTCCGATAATTCGCGAAGGGCGGCCTGTACGAGCGATTCGCCTACTTCCACGCGACCGCCCGGCAACGATATTTGTCCGGGATGACTTGGTAGATGATTGGAACGGACCGTAAGTGGAATCCTCCATTCAGGCCAATCAGCCAGCGAAGTCGCTTCAACCAGTAGCATCACTGCGGCTGGGCGGGCGTTATGCAGTGGCGGACCGAAGTGGCGACCATAGGCGAGATATGGACTAAACGCGGCCCGCGAACGTTGTCGCTCCCGCAACAAACGATCGTTGTCTAGGGCGAGCGACAAATTGGTTGCAAACGTCTTTCCGTCCATCTGTTCCTTAACCAAAATTCATCAACCAAAATTCATCGCCAGATCGCGAATCGTTTCGATTGCCTCTTCCAGCTCACTTGTTTGAACTCCAGCCACTCGCCCCCCGCGATCGCATTCGCATAATAAAAGTAGCTCGTCGTAGCTTTCATTTTCACGCAGCCGGCGATGTGCGCGAGAACCAATCGTTCCATCGAAAATGCGGTGCGCTTCCATGTGGTGTTCGATCAGCCATGCAGTCCGCGGGCTAATAAAGCCATCCAGAGCTTCAAGACCAGCGGCGACATGATCGCCTGGATCCAATCCTTTACCGACGTCGTGCAATAATGCCGCCAAGAGGAATTCTTCATCGTACGGAAGTTGGTCATTGGCCAAGTCAAATACTTGCAGGCTGTGATAGAGCACATCTCCTTCGGGATGGTACTTCGGATGCTGCTTGACGTTTTCCAGCGGTAGTAGTAGCGCTGTAAACAGTTGGAATCGATCGGGCATCTCTTCCATTTCCTGCATCGTTTGTTCCAGCGGCAAATCGGGATATTCTTCGCTGAGTAGCTGTTCGAGTTGAGAAATCGACGCACGCTCAATTGCTTTGCCAGTGATCGAGCTTTTGAAGACGTGGTTGACCCACGACGATTCGTATACGGTCAGTTCTGTTGGAAAGGTGTCGTTGAGGTGGATATGCGTATAAACCTTTTCAACTCCTTCCTTGCGGACGCGTTTGCGTTCTACGTCGTAGAAGAGCATCTGTTCGTCGAGCGCGAGCGTGATCGCATCCAGGCTATCTGAAAAGACATGGATGTCGATATCGGATCCACGTCGTACATGTCCCGTCAAGGCACTGCCAATCAATTTCGGTTTGAAGCGTTCGAGCAATCGCAAAACTCGGAGTGCGACCAGCCGCATCTGTTTCAGATTGTCGCGGCGAGATTCGCCTTCATGCAGCCGAGCGAACGATTGAATTTCATCTCGAATTTCAGCATTACTCGGCAAGTCGGAGGGCTTTACCCACCCCTTGCAAATCCGTCGCGCTGCCTTGTTTTTTGCGCGGTAGTACTCGGACTCATGACGAAAATACATGGCTCGGGCAGCTTCATAACAGATCTGCCGACGTAACTTATTCGATTTCATCCGTGGCGCCATTAAGCCCATGTGGCGCAAGTGTGGGCTTTTAGAAAGTATGCGTGGGCAACAGTGCCCACGCGCGACCTGGAAACTATATTATAGTGCGGATTCAGGATGGACGTGATTGAAGTTTGCACTTTGTGAAAAGAACTGGACGGGATTGTCATAAACGACCTTGCGAATGGCCGCGGCTGAATGACCGCGTTTTCGCAGTTCCAAAATGAGATCGGGAATAGCCGTCGGTTTGCTTGGTCCCCAATCTCCAGCCGAATTGGCCATTAACCGTTCTGGGCCATACTTTTCAATCATGTCGGCCGCCCGTTGGGGTGTGCATTTCGTTACTGGATATAGAGTCATTCCGGCCCAGAAGCCGGCCTCCAGAACTGGTCCAATTGTGTGTTCTTCGACGTGATCGACCAGTACGCGACTGCGATCAATATGCGAATCGCCGCACAACATGTCCAAGATCATGCGCGTACCTTGATACTTGTCCTCCAAGTGTGGAGTGTGAATCAAGATTTGCTGTTGGTACTTAACAGCCAATTCGACGTGTTCTAAGAAAATCGTGGCTTCGTTTTTGGTGTTCTTGTTGAGACCGATTTCACCGATCCCGAGCACGTTGGGTTTATCGAGGAACTCGGGAATCATCGCGATGACTTCGCGCGAGAGCGTTACATTTTCTGCTTCTTTGGCATTGATGCACAGCCACGTAAAGTGCTGGATGCCATATTGTGCGGCCCGTTTGGGCTCCATCTCTGTCAATTGACGAAAATAGTCGCGAAAGCTTTCAACGCTTCCACGGTCGAAGCCTGCCCAAAACGCCGGCTCGCTGAGTGCCACGCACCCCATTTTGGCTAACGTTTCGTAATCATCCGTGGTGCGCGAAACCATGTGGATGTGTGGATCGACATAATACATTGCTACGTTAAGTCCTAGTCTTGGGAGGCTTCAGTTACCTGTATGCATTGAGCCGTTTACTTACAGTTCGGTGATGATTCACGAAGCGCATTCTAAACCGAAGGAGTCGCTCATGCATCACCATGGTCGCCTTGGCGGTCCCCAAAAAAGTGGGTACTGCCCAAGTGGTGGCGTCAGACTTCAAAGGTCTCGCGCCAATTTGGCTCGTATTGCCGACTGAAGAGTAATTGCAGTCGCGCAGCTTTATCGCTTTGAGCGTCGGTGAGCAACTCGCAGCCAGTTCGAAGACGTTCCAATTGTTGAACGTTCATTCCCGAACCGGCTTCTGTATGCGGTTCTGCGTCGTCCAACCGATCGAAGAAAGCGGCAACTTCCAAAAGCTTTGCCCGCACTTGCAAAAACTCCTGTTCCAAAACATCGCAGCGTTTGCGTTTCATCGTGGTATCGCCTTAGAAAACAAGTAATGGTTTTGGCTAGATGGAAGACTGAGAGGCGGTAGAACGCAGTGTGGGATCCATGCGATCGAAGATATCCCCTGCCCCATCGTAGAATATGCGACCGATGAGCAGATCGGTTAAATTGCCTGCAAACTGAGGATTGTCGCGCATGAAGCTACCGAAGCTAAATTCCTTGGTATAGAAGGCATCGACTAACTTCCGAATCCACTTGGCACCACCCTTGAAGTCATCGCACCAGTTACCAAGTTGACTCCCAGAAACATCACCGGTTTCCAGCCCTTCGATAACCGCATCGGCAGCCTTTTCACCCATAACCAGGGCGAAGTAAACTCCGGAAGAATAGATCGGGTCGATGAAACCAAAGGCGTCTCCGATCAAAACCCACCCTGTTCCGGCATGTTGCTTCGTCCAATAGGAATATTCTTTGGCAACGTGCAGTTTTCCGACGCGCTGAGCATTCTCCAGTCGCTGTTGAAGTCCGGGACAGCGGTCGAGTTCTAGCTGATAGCGGGCCTCGGTATCCAATCCGGTTTTGAGAATGTAGTCGTTGTTTCCCACGCAGCCGATGCTGGTGACGTCATCGCTGAGGGGAATGAACCAAAACCAACTCTCTTTCTCCTGGGTATGCATGATAATGGTTGCTCCGCCATTATCTCCTGGATCGCGAATCGCATTCTTGAAGTAACCCCATATGGCTGCTTTTTTGAGCTCGGGAATATCCTGCCGCAATCCTAGCTTATTGGCGATCAAAGAACTCTGGCCAGAACCATCCATGACAACTCGTGCGCGGATCATTCGGGACTCGCCCTCTTTGGTGCGCAGCTTGACTCCGCAGGCCTGTTGTTGATCGTCAAACAGAACATCCATCACGCGCGTTTGATCGAAGCAGTCGGCGCCCAACTCCCCAGCGCGATCGAAGAGCATCTTGTCAAATTCGGCCCGTTCGACCTGCCATGTCGTGCTGCTTTCACGCGGGTCGTGTTCGGTGAAATAAAATGGAGACGATTCCTTTCCGGAAGCGGCGACAAACTGCACGCTTTTTTTGGGAACGAAGTTGCTGGCCTTCATTCGATCGATGAGTCCCAAGCGTTGTAGCGGCCAATAGCACTCGGGCATCAATGATTCACCCACGTGAAAACGCGGAAACTGCTCGCGCTCGACCAACAGCGTGCTGTGCCCTTCCTGCGCGACAAGACCTGCCGCTGTACTTCCAGCCGGACCGCCGCCAATTACTACCACGTCATAAGCATCGCGCATATTCGAAAATCCTGAAGTAGTTGTCCTAGAGTCGACTTCTTATAGTGTAATTGCGACCGATTTGGCCGCGTTTGGTCTACCTGCGGTTTATTTTCGCACTTTGTGCATTATTCCATGTCGACTCATTCTATGTCGACCGACAACGCTCCCTCACTCCAGCCAAGCAAGATTTTTGCCGCCATTGAGCGTGAAGCAATATTATGTTCAACCAGCATTTTGGAGAGTGGGGCAACTATCTCGGTTTCGATCACGCGTTGCAGAGGGCGGGCGCCCAGATTGGCTGCGAAGCCGGTGTGAGTCAGGTAGTCAATTAACGCCTCCGTCCAACGAATTTCGCGGCCATACCGCTGAAGTCCCTCGCGCTGCCGTAAGTCGTTCAGCTCCTTTTCCGCGATCTGCCGCATCACCTCCCGGCTCAGTGGTTTAAAGGGGATGACGCTGTCGAGTCGATTGAAAAACTCTGGTCGAAAAGCTTTGCGAACTTCGCTGACATAGTCGATCTGCTGGTCATCGCTGAACCCCAAAGCAGTGCTTGTCCGCGCACCGATATTGCTCGTCATCAAGATCACGGTATTGCGAAAAGATGTCACGCGGCCAAATTTGTCGGTGAGTCTTCCCTCGTCGAGCACGCTCAGCAGTATGTCAAATACTTCTCGCGAGCCTTTTTCAATTTCATCCAGTAGCAGGACACTCAGCGGGTGCGATCGGATTTGCTGAATCCAGCGCGCCGAGTTGCCTTCGGCGTCATTGAGAAAGCGATATCCAGCAGCGGCTCCCGAATACTCGCTCATATCGAGTCGCGTTAATGGCACTTTGTCACCCTTGGCGCCAAACAGGTACTGACCAAGCGACTTGGCGAGCTGTGTTTTACCGACGCCAGTGGGACCACAGAAAAGTAGACAACCAAATGGTCTACGCGGATCTTGCACGGCAGCTTTGATCTTCGTGATGACGCTGGCAACTTCGGCACAAGCTGCCGATTGGCCGATGACATCCAGTTCGAGTTCCGCAATGACTTTCTGGCGTGTGAGCGTGAGCGTGTCGTCCAGCAGGATCAGCGGTAGACCGGTCCGTTTGCTAAAACGTTCGAGAACCCATGGAATGAGCAACTGATCTGGCATTTGAGCGTCGCGTCTGCGGCTCGTCAGCTCCTCCAAAAATCTCATCGATGCTCCGGGTGGCGCAGTGTGGCTTTGAAACTGACGGCAGACACGGGCAATGCAAGCGGGAATCTCCGGAGCAAACTGGAGCTTGGTAGACTGCAACCTATTAGCTAAAGTGATGCGCAACAACTCGCGTTCATGACCAATGTCCATCGGCGCGATGTGGATCGCTGGAAGCGAGTCAACCAACGCAGGTAACAATCTGCGGCATGCGTCCAGTTCCGAAGGTGTGGCTTCCGCAATTAACCTCAGACTTCCACTGCGGACATAGGGCATAAGGAACGCCGCGAGCGAATCGCGTGGTTCCTTTCCACCAACGGATACTAAGTCGAGCAGGTTTTCGATAACCAAGACGCCATCGATATTGCCAATCTCGGCAACGACCGCCTCAAGTCGTTGTTGCCATTGTCCCAGGTAGCGCATGCCTGCGATCAATCGCCCACCGCTGCTGGTCCAAAACATCGGGATTGGGGAATGTCCGCGCTCACCCTTACGTCGATCTTTTTTATGTTCGGCACGTCTCTGCAATTGCATGTCGCGGGCCACCGATGCGATCAATGTCGACTTGCCAACGCCGGTCTCACCAACAATCAAGCAGCTTCCGTTAGCAATGGCATCGCGCATCATCATCAGTTCTTTGTCGCGAGCACCGGTGGGAATCGCAAGATTGCGTCGCTCATTGAGTGGTTCGGCTACAGAGCGAAGTACCTTGGGAGTCTCAATCGTTTGGTACTGCGTTGGTTCTGCCAGAGTCAAACGCATCCAACGTACCTCGCTATGCGCGGCAGGCCAGACGCGATGTATCTCACGGGGCGTGAGGGTCGATGTCAGGGAGCGAATCGTTTCGGAGAGCATCGTCTTCAGCAAGGGACGTTCGGGGATGTAAATGAACTCGCCAAAATCAGGCAGCAGGCAAAACAGCTGTTCGCGATCGTCAACCATCTCAATAAACCGTACCGGCAAGGCGACCTTGGGGCCGGTCGGATAACGACGGTCGCGATGAATCACGGCGGGTTGGACCACAAACTGTTTCGTATGCAACGTTGCAGATTGCCAAGTTGTCAACGAATCAATTCGGTGTCGTTTCACTTCTCGCAACAAAGAGCGTTTGAGCAACCGCATGGCCTGCTCGATCGAACCACCAAGAGCCTGGTGTGAAAGTCCATCGATCAACTGCGCGATGGCCACTCCTGGTGCAGGTTGATTGATCAGTACTGGCATTCGCGCAAACATGGAAGTCTCAATCTGAAAGTGGTCTTCTGTACTCTGACCTCCGCCCTGCGTCACTTTGCATAGCGGCAGAACGAGAACAACGCAACACATTCTTTCCCGCTACTATGGCAAAGTCTGTTGCAACTCTTGAGGTACCGGCAAGCACTTAATCCACCATTGAATAAACCGCCGGACCGCTTGTGGAGGATCGAGCCAGTCATCTTGCGATGTTTGCACCGTCGCACCACTTCGCAAATTCGTCGTCTCTTTACCAATTGTCGTATGAATAACCTGGGTTGGCAAACTCTGTTCCGCTGGAGTGACGAGCGCCCCAGACGCGGAAAGGAGTTTTTGTGATGCGATCAGCTTGTTCATTTCTTCCTTCGACAACCGAGGATCATAAGGAATCGCACGCAGTACCAAGAGTTGGTTGGCGTATTGGTGGGACTGGCATTGGTAAGTGCCAAGTAACGGTCTAAGGATTCCGATTAACGAGACACCCGAGACACTAATAAAATGCGACTCAAGTGCAGCCTGCCCGATCTCATATTGCCAATAGTCTCCCAGGCACCAACAAACATGAGTGAGGAAGGTCGATGGCGCATCATTCGGATGACGACTACCTTCAAAACCATACGTCATCAGATCGCGGTCGGTCAAACTGGTTGGAACATCATCGCCGGTTAGATTCTCGAACCCCAGTAACCAATTTCGCGGTTCTTGGGCACTCGATATCATCGCGTCGGCAATGATAAAGTTATTGGTAAGTTGTTGTGCAAGTTCTTCGGTCGTGAACTGCGTAGCTTCAATACCTGTACTACCAAAATCGGTAACTAAGTCGGCATGTGCCGCCCAATCGCGTAACGCATTTCGCGATGGTCCGCGCGAACGTGGCTTGGCTTGCGTGGGTGGGGTTAAGTTGAGCTGTGGAGCTGGTCGCTGCGTTATATGAAACTGAGCAACCTTGCGCAGTTCAGAACAGCGATAGAGCTGTTCGCGGAGGGCGTAGTAGGATGCATTATGGCTGCGCTGCAACGAAGTCGTATCCACTTCGTTGAGCTCGTCAGCGATTTCGCTCAGTCGACGGTCAAGTCGCTCGTACAGGCCTTCCGTCGCGGCAATGATCGCTGGCAACTCATCCAAGAGCTTAATTGGTTCATGTTTAGCAATCTCGAGTTCAATGACGCGACAATCCAGTTGCGGAGCATCGACAACATGCGTCACATGAATCAACGTCGAGTTGGAAACTGGCAAGCTGGAAAGGCAATTTCCCAGTGGTCCAATAATCTCCCGTTCGAGCATTCGCCGCACGGCGCGTGCACCTAGTTGTGAATCAAAGCCTGATTTGATCACTCGCTGTATCGCCGACTCGTGGACCTTCACAAATGCTCCACGCCGTTTGATGCCGTCGCGTGCAAGTACTTGTGAGATTTGTATGCGAACGATCTGCTCCATATCGGTTGGATCGAGGCTTCGAAAGGCGACCACTTCATCGATGCGATTAAAAAACTCGGGACGGAAGAAGTTCTGCGCCGCTTTCACATATATCTGCGAACGACGTTCGGCTGAAATGTCAAAACCCAAACTGGCGTTCTGTTCATTTGCACCCAGGTTGCTCGTCAGGATGACAATGGCAGAGCGAAAGTCAGCCACCCGACCGCGGGCGTCCGTGAGTCGACCTTCGCCCAGTACTTGCAATAAATAGTCAAAAACGTCTGGATGGGCCTTCTCAATTTCATCGAGCAAAATGACGCAGTTCGGCTGCCGACGTACGGCAGATGTTAGCCGTCCATCGGGATTGTCGAACGTGCCGACAAGCTCTTCAGCGGCAAGCGAGGTCGTAAGCTCGTTCATGTCGATGCGAATCAAATGCGATTCGTCGTTATAAAGCATGCGCGTGAGCGCTTTGGCGGATTCGGTTTTCCCAACTCCCGTCGGGCCGAGCAGTAGCAGCACGCCCAGGGGTCGGTCCGGTGGGTGAAGATGTTGCGAGTATCGAACGACAACGCGACTGAGCGCTTCGACGGCCCGGGGTTGCCCGATCAACTGGCGTCGCAGCAACGACTGGATGGCAGTCTGATCGCCCAAGCGATTGAGCAGCAGTTCGAGGCTGGCGCCACTTTGCGTACCCGCCAACCGATAAACTTCGCTTCGATGAATGGCGTGATGCGAATGTTTGGCAAGCGTCTTGAGCATGTCGATCGCTTTCCCAGGGAAGGCGCGGTCCGGCGCGAAGATCTCTTGATGTCGCGTGACCAACGGTATCGTCTGCGGATGGAAATAGCGATCGGTTTTACTCTCAATCTTGAGAGCGGCTTCCAGGATGATCGGCAGCGAGTCGTCGGCTGAAAGCGAGGGGACATAAATCAGATGGAAACGGTCTGCAAGTGCTCGATCGTGTCGCCTTAAGATGGCAAGCTGTTCGCTCGTTGACTCGGCGATGATCCTCACCGGATGTTCTGATAAGTAGCTTCGCAGAACATCCGCTGCGTTCAAACTGCTATCGCGCGTGCGGCCAGCAGTGAAGAGACCAACGAGGTCGTCGAAGTAGAGAACATGATCGCGGCGTGAAGCTTCCCGGAGAATCGCCAACCAGCGCTGTTCCCACTGGCCAAGATAGGACATGCCGCTGATCAATCTTTGGGGAGATAGCCACCAGATTTGCGGACGACTGCTGCGACGATTGCGCATGCGTTCGCCGCGGCGCTTGGCGCATTCTTGGATAATGGCGGTCTTACCGACCGAGGGAGGGCCGACAATCAACACACATTGACGGTCTTCACGTGCAAGCAGTCGATCGACCTCATCGACGAGTTCCGTTCGACCGAGCGCAGGAGTGTAGCTATCGATGTAATCATCGAGGCAATTTCCCACTTTATGCAACTCTTCACTACCGCTGAGTTTTCCTCCGCCAAAGAGCGCCGCCAAAATGTCCTTCGGCTTCTTGCGGGAACGGACTTTGGTTTCAACGTCGATGTCCAACGGTTCGATCCACATGTCGCCGCTGATGCCAATATCGGCGATCGCCGACTCTCGTCCCTGAGCAATGTGCTTGGTGGCCCACGCCGAATACACTTCGATCGCTCGCGATTCCAATACATCCAACGATTCGATCTCAAAAGCTTCATCGGGAATGGAAGGGGTAAAGACGCAGAATCGATCGAATGCTGGCAGTGCAGCCAGGAACAACTTCCAGCGAAGCGTGCGATCGCGGAGCGTCAACGTCAACTTTAGAATTCGGCTCTGGATTTCGACGTCATGCAACCACAAGTTGACTCGGCTTCCCTGCCCGGCTTCGATCCACTCGTTGATTTGAGTTCGAAGTTTGTTGCCGAGTTTGGATAAGGCGCTGCTGAGCAGCGGGTCTTTCGTGACAACTTGTGGTCCCCGAAGCGGTCGACAAACATAGACGCTACGCCCCTCTTCGCGTTCTACCGAAACATAGACACTAAGAGTCAATCGCATTGGAATTTAGGTTCCAGGTGTAGAAAGTCCATGGGCGGCAATCGAAACGGTCTCATTCTAGCTTTGCAGATCGTACTGGAAACCTTTGTCCCCGGCCGTGACGACAACTTTGCTGAATTCTCGCCCTTCGGCCATGGAATTGAGGAATTCACTCGACAATTCTGGCAACAGCGTTTTGTTGAGGATCTTGTCTACATTTCGCGCCCCCGTATCTACTTCCGTACAACGCGCGGCGATGGCGTCGACCACGTCATCCGTATATTCCAAACGAGCAGCGTAGTTGTCGAACACGCGTCGCACGACTTTGCCCAATTTTAGGCGAATAATGCGTCGCATGATTTCGTCGCTGAGCGGGAAGTAGGGAATGGTTGTGACGCGCCCGAGAAACGCAGGCTTAAATGTTTTGAGCAGTTCGGGATGTAAGACCTCTGCCAAAGCCTCTGGTGAGGGCATCGTATCGGGGTCTGCGCACAGGCTCTTGATCAGATCGGTACCAGCATTGGAAGTCATGATGATGACCGTATTCTTAAAGTCGATGTCTCGGCCTTCTCCGTCTTTCATGTGCCCTTTATCAAAAACCTGGTAGAAGACGTCTTGAACACCCGGATGGGCCTTTTCCATTTCATCGAGAAGCAACACGCTATAGGGTTTACGCCGCACCGCCTCGGTAAGAACCCCGCCTTCGCCATAGCCGACATAACCAGGAGGTGAACCCATCAACAACGATACTTTGTGTTCTTCCTTGAATTCTGACATGTTGATGACCGTCACGTTCTGTTCGCCACCATAAAGTAGTTCCGCTAAGGTTAATGCGGTTTCAGTTTTTCCGACGCCGCTGGTACCCGCCAACAAGAAAATCCCAATGGGGCGACTAGGGTCAGTAAGTTTCGCCCGCGAGGTACGGATACTTTCGGCGATTTGTTCCATCGCGTGCGATTGTCCGACAACCGACTCTTCCATCTTGTTCTTCAAATTTAGAATCGTACGAATTTCGTTGGATACCATGCGGCCTACCGGAATGCCGGTCCAGGCAGCCACGGTCGCGGCTACCGACCCGGAGTCGCAACAGGCAAATACCAAGGGCGTTTCGCCTTGGCAAGAATTTAGCTCCTCTTCTAATTGGCAGATCTCTGCTTTCAGTTCCTCCGCAGACAAGTTGGCCAGTTCGGAGGCTGGTTCCGCACTGTCGGTCTTGGGACTGGCCGATTTCTGCGCCGTTGGGGCTTCTGTTTTTTCGGTAGAGGTTGCTGCAGCGTTGGCGGCGGCCTTCTCCGCGTTGCGACTGTGCAAAAGTGAACGACGTTCGTTGATTCGGCTGACCAAATTCAGCTCCGTTTGCCAGCGTTCATCGAGGGCCGCCTTCTTTTGTTGAACGGCTTCCGTTTCCTTATTCAGTTCGTCGATGCGCGCAGTATGGTTGGCTCCCGCTTCGTTTTCGCGCTGGAGAATACCAATGGTTGTTTCCAATTGTTGTAACTTGCGCACACAAGCTTCTATGGCGGGTGGAGTTGAGTTTTGGCTCAGTCCAATACGGGCGCAGGTCGTGTCGAGCAGACTAATTGCCTTGTCGGGTAGTTGGCGACCGGTAATGTATCGATTGGAAAGTTTGACTGCATCTTCGACTGCTTCGCTCAAAATTCTCACCTTGTGGTGCTTTTCGAGTGTAGCCACCAAGCCACGCAACATGTCGATTGCCGATTGCTCGCTTGGTTCGAGTACGTTGACCACTTGAAAGCGTCTGGCGAGTGCGGCGTCGCGTTCGAAGTACTTTTTATATTCGGCCCAAGTTGTAGCAGCGACCGTCCTCAACTCACCTCGAGCCAAAGCGGGCTTGATCAAGTTGGCAGCATCGCCTTGTCCAGCTTGGCCGCCAGCACCAATTAACGTGTGTGCTTCATCGATAAAAAGAATGATGGGTGTAGCGGACGACTTCACTTCTTCGATGACCGATTTGAGGCGATTCTCAAATTCCCCCTTGACCCCCGCACCCGCCTGCAACAACGCTAAATCGAGAACGCGAAGCGTTACATTCTGTAAAGCCGGAGGGACATCTCCTTCGGCGATCCGGAGAGCAAAACCTTCGGCGACGGCCGTTTTTCCCACACCTGGTTCACCGGTCAGGATCGGATTGTTTTGTCTTCTCCGACAAAGAATGTCGATGACTTGACGGATTTCATCGTCGCGACCGAGTACGGGATCAATCTCACCTTTACGAGCCCGATCGGTGAGGTCGATCGTGAATTGATCGAGGGAAGGCGTTTTGGTTGGGCCGGTCCGCTTGCCAGCTCCCGCGCCGCCCTCGGCAGTCGTCCCTATCGAAGCGCTTTCGCTAGACTCTTTACAGATCTCATTGAGCGACTTGCGCAATGATTCGTAAGAGATCTTTTCCAGTTCCGCACTGCAACCCAACACGGCTCGTGAGAGTTCCTCGGAGCCGACGAGGGCGAGCACGATGTAGCCGCTGCGGATCGTTGATTCACCGAACTCGACCGATGCAATGAGCCAAGCTTCGCGAATCAAATCCACAACGTTTTGACCGAGCGCAGGTGGGCGTCCGTTACCGGTTTTGAAACGGTCGAGTGTTTTTTGCAAATCGGACAAAAAGCGGGACATGTTCAAGTCATACTCTTTGACAATCGCTTCGAAGTCGCCATCAGTTCGGTCCGTGAACTTGCTCAGCCAATGTTCGATTTCAACGTTGAAATTCGTGCGCGAAAGACAGAGACCCGCTGCACCTTCGAGCGACTGACGGCACAAAGGATTTAACTTCGAGACGAGCGATTTGAGATTCAGTGATGCCATAGATCAACTCCGAACAGTGAATGGTGGTTTTAACGCAATTGCGGTAAACCTGATTGGGTGAAAATTGCTTCTTTTTTGTTTTCGATGGGTTGCTCTGCGAACAACCACGTATTTAATCCCAGTCGCGAGTTTCCGCCAAGTTGTATGGGCGGGACCTCGTTAGCTAGAAGTTCTAGTTGTACGTCAAAATCAAATTGATTTCCTGCGTACAGTTGAGCGATTTGTGCGACTTCGACAAGGTTGTCGGTGCCGGGCAAAAAGGACTCAAATTCTCTTCGGTTCAAGGGGCCGATTCGCACACGGAACTTGCCAGAAACGTCCCACACGCGTTCGCCAAGAATGAAAGTTTGACCTAAAGCAGAATTTTTCCCAAGTGGTTGCTGGCGCGAGGGCATGGCAGAAATGTTGTCTTCGGAAAGATGCATCCATTGTCCAACAAACTGTTCAACAGACACATTAAGCTGGAAATAAGCTCCCAACATCCTTTGCAGCGAAATCACATTTTTGGGTTGATGTCCAAAGTACCCACAAAATTCAATTGCATGTTCATTTAAAGTATGGAGCCTTCCACGAAGTCCCGGCGTTCCCATACCGGCCAACGAATAAAACGCACGTGTAATGGCATCGTTCGTTGATGTGGAATGGCGATAGGCTGCCTCGTATGCAATTGGTAGTCGATACTTGATACTGGCGCGATAGAAAAGCGAAAGGATGCGGTGATTGAATACATCCAGAAAGTCTCGCTCGGGATTCTTCTTGCTGCCCGCATCGATAATCCGCTGCGTGTCATGATGTGGGAGAACTCCACATGGACCAAACAGTCCCATGAAGCCAACGGTTAGTTTTGGAGTCGTCGGCTCTTGAGGCTGTTCTGCCAGTATCTCGGTTGGGGGACCATTCTCGCGTTCATTGGGGACTTTAGCCGTAGAGTCGGCCTGTTCAGTCGGCATTCCGTGGAGGGAAATAATCTCGGTTGGCGGGAAGCTGAGAGCTGCCACAGACGCTAATTGTACACACTCTGTCCGCGGCAGCGAGTTACCGCCAATTGGCCCTTTGGGCGTCGCCTGATTCTGACCCGCTTGATCGAGCAATCGCACGGCTTGGACAAAGGAAAAGCGGAATGGTTCACGTTGCAGACGAGTGATTACAGAATATTTTGCAGTCCGGCGCGAGCTGGCCATTGATGCATTACTCCTTGTCTGCGGTTAGAGGTGGCAAGAGTTTGCGTAAACGAATTCAGATTGCAATAGAGCGAAAAGAACCTCTCAATGACACTCGCGAAAAGAAAAAGATTGCCGGCAGTGTATTTGTCCTCATCGAATTCGACATTCACTTGGAGCCCTCGGCACATCGCGCCCGAGTGGTCCCCGGGAACGCGCCCCATGATAGGGCGACTGTTGACTCGCAGGAGCCCCACAATGGAATTGCCCGTTACTTCGTCTCCGCGGAAGTCGTACAGCGTGAGCAACTCGCGAAGGGCCGATGCCCCTTCGCCGGGAATATCAACCAATGAGAGATGATTGAGCGAGAGGTGCGAGACGACGCGCCACCGGAGTTCCTGGCCGACCGGCGCACGCAATGGACTCGTTGGCTTGGTTAAACAGACGACTTTTTCAATCGCTCCTCCGCCTTCGAGTTGCAATCGCGGTAGTCCCGCACCAAACGGCAGTCGCGCCGGGAGATTGCGGTTGGTGCAAGTGGTCTCTATGTCGATTGTCCAACTTGCCGGCTCAAGTGGATTGAAATCCAAGTCGACAAAGGACATGTCGAGTTCCGTACCACGCGCAAGTTCATTGTCACTTCGTACTTCGCGTCGACTGGCATGCCAGAAAGCTCGGTTTTTTCGTTGTGAGCTATGGCGAAACGAATAAAAAGGCTGAACATCCATGACCTGTCCGCCCGCTGACAATGCCGTGACCGAATCGATGGAATAAACCTCGTGCGCATTTGGACGTCTCGCGTCCGGGACGATGGGGTAGGTCGCATCAAAGTGTGTGAGCCTAATCGGTTCTGCTCGCTTGGGGAATAGGTTCACAATTGGTGAACACCCAAGTTGCAAAGAATCGGTCTGAACGTGAGGCTCTAGCTCCTGCCAGCGTTTGCCCAAGTAAAAGAAAAGTTCGATCTGAGAAGTGTGCAGTTGTTGCAGGTGGGAGTCGAGTTTGAGATCAAAGAATAGGAACTTCTCTGGAAACGCGAAATATTCAGAAAGGAGACGATATCCAAGAAACGATTGAGCGGGGTAATCAACAATTCCCTCATCAATTCCAAAGCCAACCGGTTGTACTGCACCTTGTCTCAACAAACGTGCGTTAGGATCTTTGGCCGATGCGCCAACAGCGACACCAAGCACATTGTCAAAGAGCAACTCGTAAAGCTGGAAAGAAAAGGGGGGAGCGAGTTTGAGAAAAAACCTTAAAGACTCGGTTTTGAACGACGAAAAGTTAGTCTTGGCGTTGTAGGTCGAAAGCGTGACTTTGAGCAGTCCTAGCGCTGGTTTCGGCAAGGTGCAACTGGGAGCCTCAAATGGTACTCCCCTAAGCTGCACGGACTGTATACGAAATGGCCAACAAGTTACCGGATAGCAACTTCGAAACTGGCACGGCTCTCCGTCGATGGGATCAGTTTCTACGACCGCATGGGGAGCCAGGTTGTAACCGCTAAATTGTTCAACTTGGGCGGCGTCCAGTGCAAATTGGGCAATGCAAAGCGATGGAATTGGACGTTGGTAATGAGGGATCGCGATGTCGATTAAGCTCCCGGCAATCTCGGGAAACTCATCCTCAATTTTGAGTCGAGTCCGTGCACTAAGGTATGCAAAGGCTTCGACCAGCCTTCCAACATACGGATCGTTTTCTCCTTCGGAACCAAAACGGAGGTGGGCAGCAACTTCGGGATGCGCTCGGGCGAATTCATCCCCTTGCCGACGGACGAATTGAAGTTCGCTGTTATACAATCGCAGTAGATCGTCGCTCATCGGTGTGCGTTAACTTTGATGCGGTGCGAGGTCGGGTCAACTTTAGAATCAAACTGAACTTCGGCGGGGTCTGGATCGGCTCGAACGACAGCATCGATGCTGAATTTCAAAGTTCGGTCGAGTCGATCGGTGTTATCTGCAATTTTGACTTGTACTTTGAGAAAACGTGGTTCGTGCGCGCGGATCGCCTCCTCCACCATTTCCCGGAATATCTCTCGGTCAGTCGGTGATGACATGTTGATTCCAGCAAAATCTGGAATGCCATAGTTGACCAAAGAACGTTCTAGCTGATCGAGCGCGGGTGGCCACGATACGACTCGCCAGCGTGTATTGAGCAGCTGTTCCAGGTCGCGTTGCACTCCTTCGATCAATTGTTCAAGCGTTTGACGTCCTGCGAAACGTCCATGATTCTCCGTTCCGGTCAATCGATCCAAAATCGATGACCGAAGTGGTTCGTCTTCTAGAGGGCGCGCCATTGTACTACATCTCCCGGAATCAAATTACGAATTTCGATGTCACATTGGGCGTACTACTCGCGATCGAAGGTGATGGCTTCTATCTGCATGATGCCAAGCTCTTCTTCGCCGGCCAAAAAAGTTCGCTGGCCGATGCCACGCACGGGCGCGCCGTCCTCCTCGATCCAACTCGTCGCGCGGCCAAGACGCTCATCCGACTCTTGGCTTAGATCGGTATCGATATAAATAGAGGGCACGTAGACGACACCTTCGGGACCTTCTTCGACCGCCAACGTGCATTGTCGCCAATACAAGTCGCGCGGGCGGGAAACGGGTGCAAACTCGGCGCTCAAGATGCGCTCGAGTGGAATCCAGTAGTATTTTCCCGTACTAGTGAGTACTTCCCAAAATCCAGCGCACATATCATCCAAGTCTCTGAATTCATCAAATGCAACTCCATTGCAAGTGCCAGTCAGTGCGGGATGGCTCTCCTGTAAATTGGCGAGTATATCGGTTGCTTCAGTTGCTGCATGGCTGCGAAATGCCAACAGCGCAGCCAGCGATTTTTGGCAAACGTCCCCTGCTTCGCCGATGAACTCGGGCAATCGGCCATCCCGCCAGCACTCGCGTCGTGCCGTTTCGGCGCGGATCAGTTGCCGCAAGAGCGAGGCGGACAACGCAGCGCCTGGGTGCTGAATCAAAATGGTCTCGCATTGCTTATCGGCACGCTCTAGATCGCCGCGCAAACAGAAAAGTTCCGCTAGTATTTCTCGTCCGGCTGCATCGCTCGGGTTGTTGCGCACGAAATCGACTGCAGCGTCAGCGGCTTCGTCCAATTTACCTTGGTTGAGAAGTGTCAGTGCTTGCATGAAAGTGACTTTCGTTGAGGGATCAGTTATCACGTTTGGTGGTGGTTGTTTGCAAGCGGATTGACGCAGTCAGGTCGTCCAATTGATAGTGCGGCAACAGCGAGAAAGTGCATTGAAATGTACCTGGACGCCCCGGGTCTTGCGTAATCGAGACCTCGGCTTGTCGCAGTGGACGTCGCGCCTTGACTTCCGGACGCGCGCTGTCATCTGGGGTGACATATTCTTTTACCCAACGATCGAGGATGGTCTGCATCTCTTCCGGTTCAGTCGCGGATCCCACCACATCCCGTGCAATAACTTTCAGATAGTGGGCGAACCGCGACACGCATAACATATACTGCATCATGGATGAAATGTTTGCGTTGGCGGTAGCGACGGGGCTGTCGTAAGTTGCGGGTAACTGGATGCTTTGACTGCTGTAGTAGGCAGCATATTCCGTGTCGTGGCAGTGACAGAGTGGAAGGAAGCCTAGTTTAGCGAGCGTTGCTTCCTGTTGATCGGTGACAATCAAATCCGTGGAGGAACGTCGACCGACACCCATCCGATCGGTGCCAAATGAAATCGATGGGAGATTTGAAACAATTCCTCCTCCATCCCGATTGCGTTCCGTACCGCGAATATCCGCCAACCAGCCGGTGCGTGCAAACGAGCGAATCAAGACTCCCGCCCAAGCATATGCAGCATTGCCCCACAGATAATTACGAGCGTCGAGGGCAGCTACATCCTCTTTGAAACAAAAGCCGGTTGTGTCTTTGGTTTCATAGGGTTCGCGCATTAGAATTCTAGGCATGGCGATACCGATGAAGCGAGCTTCTTCACTCCTGCGCAACGCTCGCCATTTTACGAACTCTGGTAATTGAAAACCACGGGCGAGATCTTTTGTGTGTTCGAGATCGTAAAAGTTGTCGACTCCAAAAAGTGACGGCGCAGCACCACAGACAAACGGACAGAAAGCTGCGGCGGCCACTCCAGCCATATGCCCTAGCACGGCGACATCATCGTACGGATGATCGGGTGTCGGACGTGGGTGGATCTCATAATCGCCAATCAGCATGCTGAAGGGGATTCCCCCCGGCGAGCCAAATTCGTCTTCATATATTTTTCGGAAGAGCTGGCTATTGTCGAATTCACTCGCGCGTTCAAAATCTCGCTGCACCTCGCGCCAGCTTACATTAAGAACTCGGACTCGAACTTGTCGCGTCTCTTCGTCCTGCGCAGAGTTGATGACCATTTGCAGGCCGCGCCAAGACGCTTCCAAAGCCTGAAAACGTGGCGCATGCAACACGGCGTTCAGTTGCTCGTCCAAGATGCGATCGATTTCGGCAATCGCCAGCGACATTCGGAAAGCAGCTGATCGCTTCCACTGCTCGAAACCCTGCTCCGATACTTGCTGTCGAACTTCGCCAAACCAAAGTCGCAGCGCTCGTTCAACAGTTAAATTGCCCGCGATGAAGTCGCTGAAGATGCCTCGAAAGTCAGTTTTGGGTTGGCTTTCGAGATCAACTCCTGCGACGGGCGATTGCAATACCTCGTCGAACATCGACTCAACGACGGAGTCAAAAACCAACTCCTCATTTCCTAATGCATAGGAGGATTGAGGAGTGGGCTCAGGCATGGTCATTCCAAGAAGATTGTTGGCCGCACGATGTACACTCGGCATGCAATGGATTTACTACGCTTGCTTCGGTAACTTCGCTACCATCCGTACAGAGGCGTTGAGCTCTTCCATTTGCAACCAAGGTCGCAAGTGGGCTACCGCACTGTAAGATCCAGGAGAACCGGGAATCGGTTTGACTTGGATCTTTGCCTCACGCAGCGGAAAGCGAGCTTTGGAATCTTCAGATGGCTTATCATCGGCAGAAACATATTGCATGATCCAGCGTTGTAGCCATGCTTCTACATCTTCCGCTTCTTTGAACGAACCAATTCCGTCGCGGGCCATCACTTTTAAGTAATGGGCGATACGAGAACTCGCCATGATGTAGGGAAGTCTAGCCGAAATGGCTGCGTTTTCGGTGGCTGCGTCCAAGTCGTAAATTTTTGGCTTTTGAGTCGTTTGGCCACCAAAGAAGACGGAATAATCGGTGTTCTTGTAGTGGGACAATGGAAAGAAGCCCAAGTCGCTCAATTCCTTTTCGCGACGATCGGTGATTGCAACTTCCGTCGGGCATTTGATGTCCGTATCACCGTCAGGACTCTTCACCACGTGCGTGGGCAAGCCCTCCACGCGTCCGCCGCTGTTCGCACCGCGGATGGCAGTGCACCAGTTGGTTTCCGCAAAAGCTGCCGTCATTTTTGTGGCTTGAACGTATGCGGTGCTCATCCAGCAGTAGTTGTCGTGCGAAATGGCGATCGGTTCTCCGTTGGGACCGGTCTCCACTTCTTCAAAGTCAAATTCGTCGACAGGTTTGGTTTGGCTACCGTAGGGTAGTCGCGCCAACGTCCGCGGCATCGTCATGGCGACATAGCGAGAATCTTCGCTGTCGCGGAATGCTTTCCACTTTACGTATTCTTTCGAGTCAAACGAACTCTTCAAATCGCGAATCGTGGGAAGCTGCTCCCAAGACTCCAGACCAAAGAGCTTGGATGAAGGCGTTGTTACAAACGGAGCAAATGCCGCTGCCGCGATACCTGACATGTCGGTCAGGATGTCCATGTCCCCAGGTGTCTTGTGGTCAAATTCGTAGTCACCAACCAACAAGCCATAAGGCTCGCCACCGGGCATGCCAAATTCGTTTTCGTAGATCGCTTTCCAAACACAGCTCTGGTCGAACTCTGGAGCTTTCTCGAGTTCCTTGCCCAGTTCTTTCTTTGAACAGTTGAGCATGCGAATCTTGAGCATTTCACCCGTTTCAGACTCGTGCACCAGGTAGTGCAATCCACGCCACGTTCCCTCCAGCTTTTGGAACTTTTCATGGTGCATGACCGCAGCTAGTTGCTTGGAAATCACTTGGTCAATCTGTGCAATACCTTTGCGAATGGTACTGATGACATTGCGGTCGTAAGTCACGACACCAGCATTGGCTTCGGTGACCAATGAGCGTATCAGGTCGACCGCTTCTTCTTTGCTTGTCTGCTTGGTGGCGGAAATTGCCTGATCAAGGAGACTGATCGACTCAGTCGTTGTTTCGCGCGCTAAGGCTTCGTTTTGTTGCTCTTCAGCCATGTGGTTTTCCTAAAATCGATTATGTTTCAAATGCTACCAATATGCTTAAGCGTCCGCGCTACCCAGTTCGTCGGTAAGCTTCTTCAAGGCATCTTCGTCAGTCAATACCTTGTCGAGCAGGCCCTCTAGGTCTTCGCTACGATCAACTTTCGCCATTAGATCGCGTAGGCGTTCGCGCGTCGCCAGCAATTTGCGCAACGGTTCGATTTGATTTGCAACAGCAGCAGGTTCGAAGTCATCCATCGAACCGAACTTGAGATTAACCTTCATCTCCTTGCCATCCTCGCCCACCATCGTGTTCGGGACGTTCATTTCCAACCCGACATTAAGGCTGTTCATGACTTGGTTGAAATTGTCACGATCGATTTGGGTAAACTTGCGTTTGGAGAGTGGTTCGAGCTTCTTGGTTGGATCGCCGGAAAAGTCTCCCATCACTCCCACTACAAACGGCAATTCTTGCTTCTGTAAAGCACCTTCAGTTTCAACTTCATAGGTAATGTGCACGCGCGGTTTACGCACGCGTTTTAGTTTGTCTTGAGAACTCTTAGCCATGACTCACCCATCGTTATGGAACGGAAAGCGGACTGAAATCGCAGATTGCAATGGAGGGAAGGTTGTTGATGCAGCAACACCCCCTGAATTTACGGCAATTTTAACCGCCGTCTAAAGAGGATTGCAACAATGCGAACGATTTATTTTTTTGCAAAGCGGGTTATTCGTTATTTTTCTCTGGAGGTAGCCCTATTTGTTTACGAAGGGAATACATCACATTGTCATCAGAAATCAGTTCGGCTAGCAGTTCGGGGTAAGGCATCCGCCCCCACCGGACAACCTGGCGCAACGCAAAGTAGACCGGCGAATGCGGTTCGTTCCGTTCAAAAAACTGCGCCACACGCTCGATCGTGTGAAATGCCGACTCACGAGTCATTTCTTGGTTTGCCGACTTGCCAGGAGCACTATCGACCGCTTCACTCTGCTCATCGACATTAGACTCCATCGAGGCACTGTCTTCGCCACTCAATTCCAAAATTATCCGCCGCAACAATTCCAATTGCTGGCGCAGACCGGCCATACCCGGTGAGGTCGGCTCTCCGTACTCGTCATCCATGCAGTTTGCGCGGAAGAACTCACCTAACACGTCGCAATTTTCAAGGCAGGAATTGACTGACTCCAATGTCTCGACAAAAAACTCTGCCGGCGTTACCGAAGCAATCGACTGGAATTCAGACATTGTAACATAGCCAAGTTCAATCCTGCGATTGCGTTCCTCTGCGTTGGAAAGACCTTCCATGTCTTTGGCACGCACAAAATCCAACGCGGAATAGGATCGTTCGCTCCGCTCGCCCGGCTTGGTCCCTCGTACAATTGGTGTGTCGAGTAGTGCGGCGAAGGTTGTATCTGCCACAAGCCCGGTGAAGGCTCCCATCGTCACGCCGTGCCCATCTTCCTCGTTTGGGGCTGGGTGGATATTCGCCCAATAGCGTTGACAGAGTCCCAAGCACAGCTGCAATCCATCGCGCAGACCCTTCACATGATGTTCTCGTAACAAAGCTTCGCTCAGCCAAGCGGCGACACGAAAGTCCTTGGATTCATGTTCGAGCGTCTGTTTGGCGCGCTCGATGATGGTCGTCCAATCGGGATTTGGAATTACGCGCCATGCTTGTCCAAAACTGTCGATGCCCCCGCTCAGTTCCTTGTCTTGCAGTTCCTTGACCAGCTTTCGAGCTTCGTCAAGCGGATCTTTGATTTTTTGAAACGGTCCTTGGAGGTCGTTGGTGTTCAGTTCGACGCCGGTTGGATGCTCGTCACTGATTGGTGCAAGCAGTTGCTCTACGTCGATAACGGGTTCTGACGACATTTCGTGGATGCCTATAAAAGGTTGCCTATCCTGCATCGCTTCCGCATTTGAATCGATCAAATGCGACTCGGATTAGTTTTCGATCTGCAAATTATAGGTCGTATTTCTGACGCAAGTGGATATGGATCGCTTAGCGCCGTAACGTATTTCCGTTACAATACGACTATTCGCTACAAACATATTTATTGATCGGTCGGATACGCAATCGTATCCGGTGGCCTGAGCTCCACTTGCGGTGCTAAGGTTACTCAATCGGCGCCGTGGCAAGCCAGGTGGCGTGCCAGTTTTTCTAAAATTCGTGCATGAACCCGACTCGCCCACGACTTGCTCTTACCTAGTTCATCGGCAGCTTCAGTGAGCGTCTTTCCTTCGAAATAGGTTAATAAAATAAGCGTACGCTCCGTCTCGGGTAATTGCTCGACGAGTCCTCGCAATAGGCTACATAATTCTTGATGGGCAATCGCTTCGTCGGCGGTGGCCTCGCGATCGACTGCGGTGGCGGCGAGCCCCTTTCCATCGTCGGAGCTGTCGGTCAAAAGATGCACGACAGCAATGCGCTCCGTCGTGCGCATCAGCCAATCCGCGTCGGCACTCAAGGATTCGGCCGCTTCCGCGCGGCGATTGGCATCAAGTTGTTGTTCCAGCAGATCGGCACTCAATTTTTCTGCGCGAATGCGCAAGCTGACTGCGCGACTAGTCCAAGACATCTTCCCCAAGCCATCGTACATGGCGCCGCGAATGCGATGATAGGCAAAGGTCTGAAAGGTCACATTTTTCTCGGGCTGAAACGAATACACTGCCTGCATCAAGCCCAGCTGACCATAGGATACCAAGTCGTCGTAATTGACCGTGGGTGGAAGATGACTAGAAATCTTCGTGGCGATTGAGCGAATCATTCCTTGCGACTGATCGATCCAGGCTCTCATCTGGGGGGTGATCGTACACTTATCCACTGGCGCGCGCCTCCTGCCACAATCGTTCGAGTCGAATGGTGGCTTCAGGTTCCTCAATCAATGAACAGGCGATACGGTGAATCAGTCGTCGAGTGAACTGACGATTGCCAAAGCGATGCTTCATGATGGCTTTCACGACCTCCTCCACCGCGTGGATGCTACCGGTGTCGGGATATTCAGAATTCCGAGCCACAGCAAAGATCAGTTCTAGAGCCTCGCGATTGTTATTTCTCAACGTTTCGCGCAAAACGGTATCAAGCAACTCTTGCTCGTCGGAACGATCGGAAGAGGATTGCTCTGAATAGAAATCTTCGCGGGACAGACGCTCGCGATCATCATTAATGCCCACTCAGAGGCCTCCACTTTGTTGATAGGGAGTAAGCTCCACCAAAGTAACGATTCTGGCGCAGTGGACGACCGAGTGTCAAGATGCTGCGATTATTATCGGGCAATCGAACTTTTTTTAACTGTTCAATGATCACCGGGCGTGCTAGGCTGACCAGACGGTGAATCTCGCCGCTCAATTCAAACTTCGAAGCGCCACTCCTCTTCGCCTAGCGACTAGCCGCGGCAACTCTTGACTAGAGTTGATTTTCTCGCAGCCTTGGCATGTAGCCAACTTATTAATTGAGGAGACTCAACATGGCGCTCGGAAAACAAGTACCAGACAAAACGCTGCTTAAAAGCGTCACTCAGAAAATTGCTCAACGCGCGGCTCCAGGAAGCAAAATAGTCGCGAACGTTAGCTCTGGATTGGTTACGCTCTCGGGTGTGCTAGCCCAAGACTACCAGCGTAGTCCGATCATTAGTGCCATTAGCAGCATTACCGGTGTGCGTCGCGTAGTCGATATGATGACCATCACACCACCACGCAAGCGCGAATAATAAACAATTTAAAGTCGTCACAGCGGCTTGAACTTTAAAGACACTTGGCAAAATGCCCTCCACGTTGTGTTTTAGGAGGGTTATTGCAGCGTTGCGCTGATGCTTTCTGGCAGTCCACTGGCAATGCCTTCAAGGGCATCGCTTGATAGCCAGCCAAATAGACGGTTCTTGCTATCGCTCGAAACGAGCGTTTTGCCATCTGCCGAAAATGTGAGGCTTTCAATCTCAGCCCCCGCATGCCCTTCCAGGCTGAAAAGAGGGCTCTGCCCATACTGCTCCAAAGTCGGAGAAGCGAAGTGTACCGATACCGTTCCACCGCCGCCCGTCACGAAGATGTTGTCCGTGGGCGAGCAGGCTAACACGGTGATTCCCTTAGCAAGCGATGTCCGGTGGCGCGCCACGGGTTGTCCTGCGGGCTGGGCATCCAGACTGAAATACTCAATCTCCCCTGCACCGCTGGCGTCATTAGTTTCCGAATGTACGACGAGCCAATTTGCGGCTGGGATATTCGGATCGCTCCAAGGTTCGACAAAATGATGGATGCTCTGAGCCACCATGCCCGGTTCCACTTGACCCACCAGCTTTTCTTCCGCACCCGACTTCACCAGCACCCGACCATCGTTCGTGACCATCGCGAGAACTCCATCGTCATACCAATGACCACACTGAACCTGGGCCATCGTCTCGACGACTTTGCCACTGACAGCTTCCATTCTCACCAGCGAACCTTGCCCAGCTTCGTCGGAACAGAAGACGAGCAATTCACTACCGTTCGGTGACATCGTGACCCGCTTGGCTGTGGCTGGCGCAGCGGTGAGCGAGGTCCAGTCCCATTTCTCGCCAGAAAACTCGGCCAACCAGAGTATTCCACCTTCGTGCAGCGTCACAATGCGGTTGGCGGCAGCGTTGCCTGACGCGGAAATCGTTGTCGTCTTGCCATAAGTGGTCAAGCCAGTTTCCGAAACGCGCACAACTGTACCATCACTGCTGGCAAAGTAACTGTCTGTCCCCACGCGGCGACTGGCCACAGTATCTTGTCGAACAGTGGTTGGTAGCATCGCAAACGGTTCGTTTTGCAGCGTAGGTTCAGCATCATCGCTTAATAACAATTTGTCCGCATAACGCTTTTCCGATTTTTCGGCCGATGGAGTTTCATCACCCGACGGCATTTTCAGCCGTACAAACCGAGTGCGTCCCTCAATTCCCGCAAAGCGAATTGCCATATAAACAAAGTTGTTATCGCCTAAACTTCGCACTTTCAAATCAAGCTGTTGCCGAGAAGTGAGTCGAACGTTGCCTGGCTTCTTGGTTGAAACAAGTGTATCGGACTTTAATGCAATTCCGAGATCATTGAGCTGTGATGTTCGCAGGTCACGCTTCATGGATAGTTGCAGGTTTTCCCAGCTAAATTCGGTGATTCGGCCTGAAGCCCAGATCAAATAGAAGCGATCGCCATTCGGATTCCATTCGCCTGTCAAAGGCACATCGTCGTCGGAAAGCAGTCCACTGTTCTGGGGCAAGTCGTAGTCCAGTCGATAACCGGGTAGGCTCCAACCGCCGTCGTCAAGTTGTGTATTGAACATGCGAGTTGAACCAGAACCCTTGACGGTCATCATCAAATTGGATTGGATCGGATGTGCGACGGCAAACGCGCTTCCCAGATCTTTTGTGAAAAATCGTGTGGCACCCTCACGCTTGGCTTCTTTGACAATCGTCTCAACGGTACTGGAATAAAGGATCACCTTGCCGCCTTCCCCCAGCGACACGGTCTGATTAATTGGCGACGGATGAGTCCAGCGATCGACCATCTTGCCCGTCTCTGTGTTCCACTTGCAGAATTCCCACATTCGGTCACGTTTTGATTTCGCAGAGCTCGAGGACAAGTCCGCGGACGCCTCTTCGTCTTTCGCACGTTCTTCTGTCGGAAGTTCAGCGGCAGTGATCAAAATGTTGGTCTTGGCATCGATCGCCATGTCAACAAACGTTGCACCTGGCGAGTGACCGATAAAGTTTGCATCGCTGGCAGGAAAGTCAGGGGCCATCGATTGATTGATCGTCTCACCCGTTACTAAGTTCCAAGTGTCGATCTTGCCATTGGAGCGAATGGAAATTGCTCGTTGATTGTCATTGGATGTGACAACCTGGATAACGGGTGCGTCGTATTCCATTTCGGAACCGGTTGCCATCAATCTCTGAAGTTGTTGACGCTGCTTTTGGCGCGAGACATCCCAGACGATGGCATTGCCCTGCTCGCCCACTCCCAGAATCAACCGCGAAGAGTTCATAAAGGCGACTCCGCCCACGTTCTCGGGGGTGCCCGCCAACTCGGTATTGTATTGCCAGCCAGAAAGTTGCGAGGGACTTGTACTCCACACATGTACGACCGGTTCAGCCGCGGTGGTGAGCAGCGTTCCATCGTTGTGAACACGAATCGACGCGATCTTCGATTGGTGCTTTTGCGGCAGAATTTCTCTGAATTCAGGACCAACCTGGGTGCTACCAGTTGGCAGGTCGACTGAATAGAGTTTACCAAGTTCTGTACCAACGATTAGCTTACCGTTGGCCACCGCAGATGCGGACAGATTTTCCCTGGCAAAGTTGCTGTCTTTCGCCGGTGCCAACTCGATGCGTTGGGCGCTACCCGCATTGATGTCCACCAAGTGGATAAAGAGTTGGTTGTTGAGTTCCGCAAGAATGATCGCTCGGTTTTCGTCGAGCATTTGCATGGATTGCATGCGACCACGAACACTGCTTATTTGTTGCGGCGGAGAGTTCTGCCAATCGCCGCCACTGCGGGACCACACCCAAAGTCCACCATTGATACCACCCACCACGCGATCTTTAGTCATCACAAACGCTTGCATCGTGGCAGCCGGAGAAAGCGACACTTCGCTATCTCCGCCGTTGCTTTGAGCCACGCGAACCGGAGGGAGGTTGTCTTTTAACGACTGCCGGAAGATGCTGCTATCGTTGACGCCAGTTACCAACGAATAGACCAGTTCATCTCCATCGGGCGATATGCTCACGCTGGCAACAGGAGTTGCGGTTGGGATGTTTAATACCACTTGCAACTTCTTTTGCTTCAACTCGACGATGTTCAGATTGCCGGTTGCCGGTTGCCCATCAACTCCAGGAACGACAGTAGCTACGACACCGCGATTGGCACTATCGGCGAAGGCGACGGCGGAAACGTTTCCAAGCGGCTGTGCGCTACGGAGTTCTGCATTACTCAGCAAACGAACTCGGTTCAACGCCCAGTTGTCAAACTTGGGAAGTTTGCCCTGTTTGGCGAGCGCCGCGTAGGAATCAGCGTTGAGCAGCTCCTGCAATGCAGCGTTTGCGTTGCGGACGTCGCTTTGTTTGACTTGTCGATCAAACAGGGAGACCTTGGATTGGTAGTTCACCAGTTCCACTTCGGCGGTGCGCTTCTCTGCAATCTCTGTTTGGCGTTTTGCTTCTTCAAAATTCGTAAGCGCTTCCGTGGTCTTCTCCTCGGCGATTGTGCGCTGACGATTCGCTTCCGTTAAGTTAACAAGTGCTTCCTGTGTCTTGTCGTCCGCGATGCCCTTTTGGCGATTGGCCTCTTCCAAGTTAACAAGTGCCTCTGTAGTCTTGTCGTCGGCAATGCCCTTTTGTCGTTGAGCTTCCAGGAGGTTTTCCAGTGCTTCACGAGTTTTCCCGTCAGCAATTTCGCGCTGTGTATTTGCTTCCTCTCTTTTTTCATCTGCAACTTTCCGAGCTGCGACGGCCTTGCCCCACTGGACGCTTGCGATACCAGCCAATACCGAACTAACGCCCAAGCCCAACAAGACCACTGCCGCAAACGCTTTACGCAGCGTCTTAAATCGCCCCTCCCGTTCCTCCGCTATTTTCTTGGCCTTGGCAGCCTTGTTGTACAACTCTGCTTCAACGGGGACCTTGGCGTCGAGCGTTGACAGGCACAAGTCGTAGTCCGCTTTGTCAAAGGCGCACTGGCCGTATGCGAGTCGCGCCTTGCCCAGGCTCTTTTTGGCGGGAGTGTTTTCCGGCCAGAGTTCAATGGCATCTTGGAAGCCAAATATCGTGCGCGAAAAACGCTCGTAATCTTTCGTAGCAACAGCTTGCACGAGCAACGCTTCGGAACGTTCCGTGAGTGTTATACTCTCTGCGTGCCGACGATACTGCCGAATCGCGTCCTGCATCGCTTCGACCGTCTGGTAGCGATCGTCAGGGGCTTTTTCCATGGCTCGATAAGCAATGTCGAGCAGTGGATCTTCAGCCTCTAGCGGAAGGATGATATTCTTTTGCGCCGCTTCAATGCACTCAAATACGGTTTGACCTGGATGCGGAGGATAGCCGGCAATGATTTGATAAAGTATCGCACCGAGCAAATAGATGTCGCTGCGCGGACCGATGAGTTGCAAGTTGTGGTCGGCCATTTCCGGCGCCATCCACGGAGGCGAACCTGCTCCGGTAAAACTCTCGTTGCGACTGAGATCAATGGCGCATCCCCAGTCGGTAACCAGCACTTCGCCGAACGGTCCGAGCATCACGTTTTCGGGCTTCAAGTCGCGGTGGATGATACGACGTTGATGGGCAAACGCCATCGCGTCGGCCACTTTCATGAGGACATCCAAGTTTTCGTCTCGCGAATTGTCGCGCATGACATCTTTCCATTCTTTTCCGATGATCATCTTCATCGAATAGAACAAGATGTCGTTGCACACTCCCAATTCATAAATGGGAACGATATTGGGGTGGTCTAGCTTACCTGTGATTTGCGCTTCGTAAAAGAATTTCTTCTTCTGTGCATTGGTGCTCGACTTCGTCTGACCACTTGAGGGTTGGATCATCTTGATCGCCACGTCGCGACCGATCGCGCGCTGTCGTGCCTTCAATACGACACCCATGCCACCCTGCCCCAAAAAGCCGGTCAAGTCATAATCGGCTGTTTCATTTTCGGCGCCACGACAAGCAATGGCGATGCACTCTTCAACGCGCGCCTTGCGGTCCGGCTGGCTTGCAGAAGCCGTGCCAACGCTCTCGGCGATTTCAATGGCGGTATCTGTGACCAGCACGCGCCTAGCGACTTTTGCAAAGACGGAGTCGGTGGCTAAAGCATCTTCTCCTTTGAGTGTATGCATGGGATTAGCACTTGAGCCCGCAGCCCCTTGCCACAGTCGCTTCAATCGACCGGCTGTGCCCGATCGAATTGAACCCGACTTGGCTTCACCCAGGTCCTGATCATCGTATTGCACCGTACCAGGTGCAGGAGCATCAGCTTGTGAATTGGAAATGTTCACCGTTCCATCACGATCGGAAGATAGAAGGATGGAATCGATGGTTGCATCCAAGTCGATCGGCTTTGCGGCCGGAGCGTCAGCCGACGGAGGTGATGCGCTGGAGTCCTGGATATCTGGTAGTCCTAAAGTACCTTTGGCACGATCAGCGGCCGGCTTGGACTTGTTGGACCGATCGCTTGGAGCCTTTGCCACCTCCGATGGTTTCGATTCGCCAGCATCGCTATCCGGTTGATAGTGCTGACCAACATCGAGCGTCCCTGTTGACTTGGCAGGCATGAGTTGTCCACATGCTGGGCAACTAGCGACATTCTCTGCAACTGGCTTTTGACACTTAGGACACTTTGCCATCACGATTCTCCACAATACCTTCGACGCCACGATGTGTGGCACGTTTGTTTTTGAGCACTGAAATTACGATGCAGTTCATCTGGATTGAATTTTAATTCCATCCAAACGCCAACTAACTTGTTCAACTTATTCTATCTATTCTAAGTAGTCGCTTGACGCCGACGCCGGGCTCGTCGACCGTAATCAGGCGACTGGCTGTGGCCCATGCCTTCGGAATCTGTCCGCTCTGAACTGGACGATTCTTCTTCACTTCGTCGTCGCATCATCCACAACGAACCCAATAACAGCCCCGCGGAAGCCAGTTGGGAAGGTTGTCGTTCGGTTGGGATCAAGCGGCTTGAATCGTTGCTTCTCGGTTGCGACGGTTCGACCGGTGCCGGTACGAACTCGTTTTCGGGATCAGCCGGTTTGTTGTCCAATTTGCTGTCAAGTGGTGGCAGCCGAGGGATATTCTCGTCGCTGTCTTGGACTTCTTCTGCGGCTTGCTCCTCGGGCCAATCGCGAATGCTAAACACATCGAGTACAGTGCGGTTGCCGTCGGTATCTTCTTTGATAATTGCGTAGGCACCACTCGGCTGATTGGGGTCGTTTAATAGCTCCTGCTTCTCACGTTCAATATCATCTTGGGTTGGCGTTTCGCCAGCTTCAGAAGGCTTGATGACCCGTCGTGCCTCAATGCTCTTCTTGTCCAGTTCCTCGTCGAGTACTTTTTCGTAGGTAGGCAGTTCGGCAGCATCAACTTGACCGTTCAAGTTTTCATCTTCATAGTCGACACGATATATCGCGACGTCGACATCTTTTTGGACTTGGCTTGGCAATTCGACTTCTGGAGTTGGTTGCTGCGGCGGTAACTCAACGGTCACAAAGACTGGGGCGGTGAAGACCTGCGGGATTTGAATTGTTGGCGTTTCGATCACAAATGGCAGTCCGCCGTTGACCCCTACGCTAAATACGCCTTCAACTTCTTTTGCAAATGCCGCTTCATCAACAATTTGAGCGACATTGTTGCTATCGGCATTGGAAAACATGAAAAAGTCGAAGGTGCGACGTACGAGTGCATCCGTTGGAAGCTCAAAGTTGTCGCGTAAGAAATCTTGATCAAAGGCAGTTTCCCGCGCGAAGAGTTTCGGAGAAAAGTTCGCAGCAATTGGCGTCGCTCCCGGCACAGGTGGTTCAAACAGGAACTCAGAGCCTGCTTGAAGGACGGCAATGTCCTCCGCCGAATCGAAAAGCTGGAAAGTGCCATCGGCATAATGCACTACGGTCAGGAAGCCAATTTCATTGGCCGAACCGAACTCCATCGAAACGCGCTGGAGTACATGGGACTTGTCGTTCTCACTGGCAATTGCGTCCAGTGCAATCACAAATTCTGAACTAAAGGGGACTGCTTGCTGACCGCCATCAAATATCTGAGCATTGAGATCATGGTTGTTAACGCGTTGCAACACTCCAAAACTAATCGTTTCGATGTTTGCGGAGACCACGAGGTCATCGCCCGCAATTAGCACAATGCCTGCACCATCTTCAATCAAACTGGTCAGTACGATGTTATTGGTTACGGCAAGATTACCGTTAAAGGTCTCGATATAAGCATCCGCGCGGAGTAGTCCATTGACCGTAACTCCCGCCACGCCGAGGTTACCGGAATTGCGGAGGAAAAGCGCGTAACTGCTGCCAAACTGGTTCACATACGAGAACTCGTCACGAAGATCGCTGAATGCAGGCGTATCAGCCAGAGGATCTGGATCACCCAGTCCTCGGAGAATGTCGTTGATCGCATTCTGACCCGCAGCATTAGCAAATGCATTTTGCCACGACGGGTCGGTCAGAGTCGTGTCGATGGCACTGGTGATCGAAGCAGTTAGCGCATTTACATCGGTATTCGGCAGGTGAGCGTACTCTTGAGCAGTCAACGTGAGTAGGTTGCCGATGATGTTCGAGCCAATGGTGGCAAGTATCTCGCCATTGGTGGCCGTCAGTGTGATATTGCCTCCAGTGCTTATGATCGAATGGATGTGAACATTCTCTTGGGCTTGCAAGAGAATCGTCCCCATTCCTGCAGCCACCACACCAAAACCATCCGCATCGGTTCCATCCAAGACAGTGATTGTGTCACCACTGATCAATTGAATCGCTCCGTTGGTGGTGGTGACCAAATCGGACAGGCTTTGATCCGACTGGTTGGAACGCGTCGAATTGAAGTGCGTTCGCTCGACATCAATGACTCCGGTCGACGTCACGTCGATTGAATCGAATTCGGCTACAAACAGCCCAGTCGCACTTTGTGCCGCCAATCGATCAACTCTGGTCTCGAGCGAATCGATCGAACTGCCGATTGCTCCGACACCGTTTCCGATTGCCACAGTATCCTGTTCACCATTCAGTTCGATAACGGCATCTGCAAACAGGCGTAGCGAGCCAGCCACGACATTGTTTGCGCCACCATTTCCATCAACGATCGAACCTTCGGCAACAACAGAGACCGCAGCGGTTCCGGCGTCGACCAAGGCGAGCGTAACGTTCCCCTCGTTGTCGGCGGCAAGGCGAATGTTTTCGTTGTTTGCAGTAATGGCTGTTCCTGCGGCCATTGTAATTCCGCCACCGGCCGTACCGTTGCTGGCGAGAACATAGATCGTACCGTTGCTTGAGCTCGTCACGTTTGCAAGCGAAGTGATGTCATCGCCGGCAATGAGCGAAATGTGTCCGCTAGCGGAAAGCACGTTCGCGTTTGCATTGATCAAAATATCACTTGCAATGCCCCGCGCTTCGAGCAGTATGTCCGCCGCAGCGGAAACAGCTACATTGTCGCCATCACCACCCTCATTGAGTGTCAATGTGCCTTGTTGAACGACAAGCTTGATTGCTCCGTTAACGGCCTCTAAGTCTTCCAATGTGGCGTGCGTGCGAGTGCG
Source organism: Pirellulaceae bacterium (assembly GCA_041753315.1). Classification (GTDB taxonomy): domain Bacteria; phylum Planctomycetota; class Planctomycetia; order Pirellulales; family Pirellulaceae; genus Aureliella. Next base: position 106,873 of record JBGSUV010000147.1, read on the forward strand.
AACCGTGGGGGATGTCGTGCTATTGAAGTTAACCTGCGTCGTGGTGACCGTAACCGTGAATCCAGCAACGCTTCCAATTGCCAAGTTGCCTGCAATATCGCGCAGGTAGATTCCATTAGTGCCGCTTGCCGCCAGGGTCGCGGTGTCGACGATGATCGCATTGGCATTGAGTGTTGGCGTTCCGTTGCCGGCGTCTGCGGCTCCAATCAACTCACCGGCCTCCATACGCAAAGATGTGGCAATAATGTTTGTGCGTTCATCGCCGTTAGCGTCGATGATGCTACCCAACACGGCTTCGACCGAGACGCTGCCAGTCAGGGTGCTCACGAGTGCAATGCTCGCATCGCGACCAGCTTCAAGCAGAATGTTGCCAGAGTTGGTGCTGGTTGTTATCGTGCCCGGGCTAGTGGCTGCCATTACGATGTCCCGGCCTGCCAAAACGAGTATGTCACCTGTGCCAGAAGTGATGTTGACGTTTTGAAGGACATCTCGCCCAGCATCAATTCCAATGTTTCCATTCACCGTTTGTAACTGTGAATTCAATGTGATGTCATTGGAAGCGACGATCAGGACATCATCGCCGCTAGTGATCACGCCATCCAGGTTGACATCCGTTGCTGTCAGGTAAACAGCGCCAGTCGTGTTGATGTTGGCGTTAACGTCGATCAATTGTCCCGCGAGTGTGATGTTGCCCGATGTCGAATTAACGATTGCATTGATTACCAGGTTGCCATTGGCTGAAAGCAGTACGTCACCCGAGCCGTTCGCGGAGACACTGATGTTATCGCCATCGGTTCCATCGTTGGCGACAATGTTACCTGCCAGTGTTACAAGTTTTATGGGACCATTGTTGGTGGTCGTCAGGTCGTCCCGGGCGATCGACGTGTTGGTTGTGTCGAATGTCGTCGTCGAACTATTGAAGTTAACCTCGTTCACGGTCACTGTTACGCTGAGTGCATCGACGTGGCCAATAGTCACTCCGTTCACTTCCTGGATATAGATGCCAGTGGAGCTCAGGGCGGCCAGCACATTGACTGATGTATTAATTGCATTGTCATTGGCAGCCGGCGCATTCAGGATATCGCTTGAACCGATCGTCCCGACGGCAACCATGGCCAGATTGGCTGCAGTTACGTTGACCCGGTTGTCAGAGTTTTCATCAAGAATATTGCGGCCAGCACTAAGTGAAACATCACCAGTTCCGGCATCGATGTGTGCTAAGCGGATATCGCGGACGGCATTGACGATCACATTGCCACCATCAGTACTGGTGGTAATCGATGGAGCCAGGGTTGCCCCCATGACGACGTCTTGGCCAGCGATGACAAAAATATCACCTGCCAGCGTACTCATGTCTGCATTTTGGAGGATATCTAGTCCAGCATCCAAACCAATATTGCCTCCGTTACTTACAATACCTGCGTTCAGCGTAATGTTCGTGTTGGCTTGGAGCAGGATGTCGCCTGTACCGCTCACAAGTCCATCAAGATCTGGATCCACGCCGTCATCGACCAGGATAGAACCGTTGGTAGCCGTCACCAGGATGCTTGCCGAACCGCCGGTTCTCAGGTCATCACCGAGGGCCACGTCGTTTTCTGCCAGGAGCATGATGTTTCCAGTTGCACTGGAAACGGCGGTGGTTGTCACAATGTCACTAGCGGCGCCACGCGCTTCGAGCAGTACAGTTCCCAGCCCATTGGCACTGACGCCTATTGCGTTTCCATCCAGTCCGTCATTGACTGTGATTGTACCCGCTAACGTGATAACTTTGATCGCACCGCCTGACGTGGTTGTCAAATCGGATAGGGCCGCCAGCGTGTCGTTATTGGCGGTTGTCGAGCTATTGAAGTTGGCTTGCAGGACAGCGACGTTAACGGTATTTACTTGATCAATGATCAGGGCATCCGTTTCTTGAACGTAGATCCCCAATTGGCTGGTGGCAGCCAGCGTGTTTACGGTTGTATCGATCGCGTTGTCATTGTTGTCGGGTAAATTCACCAAGTCGGAACCACCAATAATCCCACCCGCGCGCATGCTAAGTGCATTGGCCGTGACATTGATGCGATCATCGACATTTTCGTCCAAGATATCGCTACCTGCTTCGATAGCTACGTTACCCGTGGCAGCATCTAGAAAGGCCAACCGCACGTCGCCACCAGCGCGAATGAGCATATCGCCACCAGCAGTGCTCGTGGTTGTTGTCGCGGGCAGCGCTGTGCCCAACATAATGTAATCCTGCCCAGCATCGACCCAAAAGTCGCCTCCTAACGTTGCGATGTCCACATTCTGCAAAACGTCACTTGTGGCTTCCAGACCGATGTCACCCGCGGCGCTACTGACAATTGCGTCGACTGTAATCAAGTCGGCACGCAGTAGTACTTCACCAGCACCGGCCGTCGTGACCGTTGCGTTGACATTCAAGTCAGTTCCAGCTTGTAACGTGATGTTCCCAGTGCCACTCTCCACTGCTGCATTGATCGTTACGCTGGTAAAACCTTGTAGAAGTATGTCACCGCTGCCGTTTGCCGAGACGCTTAAGTTGTCTGCGTCCAGTCCATCGTTAGCGGTAATCGAACCCAGTTGAGAGACCAGTTTGATTGGTCCATCACTTGTCGTTGTTAGGTCATCGAGACCGGCAAGTGTCGCAGTAATCGTGGGTTCGAGCGACGTTGTGCTGTTAAAGTTCACTCGGGTGACATCGACATCGACGGAAACTGGACCGACGTTGTCGATGATGATATCGTCAGCTTCCAGAATATAGATTCCCTCGGCACTGCGGGCCGCCAAGACATCTACGGCGGTAACAATTGCGTTATTGTTGGTTGCTGGGGGGCTTGGTATGTCCGAGTCACCAATCGAACCACTGCCATTGGAGTCGCTATCAGCGATCATTCGCAAGTTAGTCGCGGTGACGTTGGTCGCCGTTCCATTGCCATTAAGGATATCGAACGCAGCTTCGAGTGAAACGTTGGTGGCGCTGACGCCGCCAAGCGTTATGGTGCCTCCAGCTTGCATCAGCACCACATTTCCTGCAGTTGTTTGTGACGTGCCGTTCATCGTCAAGTTATTGCCTGCATCGACCAATATATTGCCAGTCGTCGAAACGAGCGAACTCTGTGAGTAGTTGGCTCCCGCCAACAATCCGATATTAGCTGTAGCGCTTTGCACCACGGCGTTCACGTTGAGGTCCACTGCAGCTCGCAAAAGTATCTGACCATCGACCGTTTCGATTCCAAGAAGATCGACATCAGCGCCATCGTTGACCGTCAGCGAACCAGCAAGTGCGTCGATCAGAATGGTTCCGCTACCACCGGTCTGTACATCATCGCCCAGTTGAATGCTATCGGCCGCTTGTAGCGTAATATGACCGCTTTCCGACAGAATGGCTGCTGTGGTTACGATGTTGTCTGCCACTCCACCACGAGCTTCCAAAAGTACGTTGCCAGTGCCATGAGCGCTGATGCCAACTCCTAAATTTTGGAGCCCGTCGTTCACAGTGATGGAACCGTCAAGTGCTACTAACTTGATCGAACCATTGTTCGTGGTGGTGAGATCGGAGAGTGCGTTGAGGGTAACGGTGGCCGTTCCAACGTTTACAACACTACTGTTAAAATTGACGCGTTCCGTTGTACCCATGGCGACAGCTATATCTCCGACTTGTCCCACCGTGATCCCATTCTCCTCGAAGATATAGATCCCTGTAGCACTTTCTGCGGCCACCGTCGTGACTCGCGTGTCAATCGCGTTATCATTGGCGCTGGCGACGTTGATCAGGTCGGGAGTACCAATTGATCCACCGGCTCGCATGTGCAACGCGGTGGCATCGACATTCAACAAAGTTCCATTGGCGTCGAGGATACTTCCGTTGGCTTGCAGCGCGACATTGGTTGCTGTAATTCGGCTAAGGAGTAAATCGCCCGTCAGAGCCTGCGCCACAACATTATTGGTAGCTGTGCTGGTTGATGTGGCCGACATAGCAAGGACGTTCCCGGCACTTAGCAGGATACTGCCCGTCGCGACGATGGAATCCAAAAGGTCAATGTTATTGATCGCAGTCAGTCCAACGTCCGAGCCACCGATGGAAGCGTTTGCGCGAATGTCGCGGCTAGAATCCAGCAAGACTCGACCGACCGCCGTGACTGAATCGTTGATATTGATACCGTCCACATTGGGTAAAACGGCATCGGCATTGCTATCGCCAGCGACAATGTAGATGTCCGCTGCACCTGTTGAGACTGCTGCTTCGACGAAGACATCGTCGCCGGCGTCGATCGTTATATTACCCGTTCCGCTACTTACCACGGCGTTGATAGTTACATCGGTTAAGGCTTGCAGTAGAACATCGCCAGCGCCAGCCACGACGACCGCGCTATTCACATCGATTGCTCCGGTTGAAGACACAACCTTGATCGGGCCGGAGGTTCCCGCACCGCCAGCCAGTACACCCGCCGTGACCGTTGCCGTTTCGTTTGTTAGCACACCATCTAGATTGACGCGCTGCACATCGACGGTTACTGAAATCGCATTCACATTGCCAATGCTCAAGTCGCCGACGTTGCGTAGATAAGTACCTGCTGCAGAGAAGGCTACCGTGGTTACGTCCGTATCGATGGCATTATTGTTGGTATCAGCAGGACTCACTAAGTTGCTTGCACCGATCAACCCTCCGGCGCGCATGCTCAAGTTCGTGGCACTGACATTGATGGTGGCACTGGCATCGCCATCGATGATGTTGTCGCCAGCGATCAAGCCGACGTTGGTTGCCGTCAGGCTGAGGAGCGTAATGGAGCCTCCTGCGTTGGCGGCGATATTCTCGAAAGCGGTGATGCTGCTCGCAGCGTTCATCGCAAAATCGTTGCCCGCATCGACCAGCACATTTCCACCGCTAGCGAGGATGTCTGCATTCTGAAGAATGTCGTTTGATGCTACCAGGCCGACGTCGCCACTGGCGCTGGTCAAAGTCGCCGTTGTACGGATATCAAATTGCGAGCGAAGTAAAATGGAACCTATGTCGACGCTAATTGCCGCGTCGATATTAATCCCGTCAACCTGTGGCCCGAGAACATCAGCCAAGTTGGCGTTGCCGCCAGCCATATAGATGTCGCCAGCGAGTCCCGTGTTGACGGTGGCATTGATGTGGACATCGTCGCCAGCAGCGACCGTGATATGGCCGGAGTTCGATGATAGCGTGTTATCGATGATGACATCTTCGGCCGCTTCCATCAGTATGTTACCACTAGTCGTCGTAACGTCGAACAATCCGTTGGCTGGAGTAAAAGCATTGGCAACGACCGTCAGCGATCCGCCTGCGACGAGAATTCGTATATCACCTTGATTGTCAGCGTTGACCACGTTGAGGTCGTTACCCGCGGCAAACTCGTTGACAACGATCGCTCCGGCACCGCTGTTGACCGCATCGAGCGCATGGAGTGTGGTTTCGATCGCGTTTAAACTGCCAACTCCCGAAACCGCACGCAGCGTAGTGAGTGCACCCGCAAAGTTCGCCGACAGGTCGACATGAATGTCACCGCCGTCAATGATGCTACCAGCCAGTGATGTCACCCGTAAAGCATCGGTATCTGCGTTGGCAGACTGGAGAGAACCCAGCCTAACGTCATCCTGCGCCTGTACGAAGATCTCACTTTGGCCAGCAACTCTTGCGGTACCGCTCAGTTGAATGACCGACGTTGAGGCAAGGCCATTTGAATTGGGAGCATAGTCGGCTACGTTGTCTCGACCGGCCACGACGCGTGAGTCATTGACCATGAGTAGTTCACCGCCGCCGACGCTATCGAAATCTGCGATGATCTCAACGTTTCCGTTGATCGTCGTGACGACAAACAAGTCATCGTTATTCAGAAGTATGAGATTGTCGTTGGGACTCAGGGTTGCCGGATCACCAAAGCGAATATCGTTGTCTGCACGTAGAGTGATGTCGCCGTTGTCGCTGAGTATTACGTCATTGATATAGATGTCGGCTGCCGCACCGATGGCTGTGAGTTCGATGACGCCTGTGCTATTGGTTGCACCGTCCAAACCGGCAATCACATCGTCGGACACGGTGATTGTGCCAGTCGCGGAAAAGAGGATGGAACCATCCGAAGTGGTCGTGGCCAATGCAACGTTGTCGCCATCAAGATCCAACAACTCGATGTCGCTGGTGGATGTAACTATCAAGTCGCCGGCTGTTCTAGCGTCGAACACGGAAGCGGTAACCGTGATCGTTTCTGCTTGTCCTGAAACAAACAGGATGCGATTGGCGGTCAAATCAATCGACGCATCGTTGGCCACCACGTCGGCAGCTTCGATTCGCAAGTCACCTAAGACGGTCAGGTCGTCGATATTAAGGGTGCCGGCACTGATGAGAGCCACATTGGGTGAATTCAGTGTCGTTGTGCCGGTAACGGTTGGATTTAGGACGATAGCACCCAGCAGTGCATTGCCCACTAAATTTCCGGTTGCAACAACTTCCAGCGGGTTGATGGCGCCTTGGAAAATATCCCCAACCACTCCGATGCTGCCTGCGGTGGCGGTCAGTGTGACGTTGTTGCCTGAAACATCGGGGTCGGTCGAGTCTGGGAAAACATCGCCGTCGATGATCGATAAGGCGCTGATTGTAATATCCGCGGGGGTCACTACATCGTCGACCGTTGTTCCATCCACCGTTACCGAGTCGATCGTCAAGTTACTTGCGGTGGTGAACTGAATTGCACCTCCGTTAGCAGCTGCGAAGGTGGCGACATTATTCGCCGCGTTATTCAGGGTGGTTGTTCCGTCAACGATCAGCCCCAGGCCGGACGCGTTGATCGCCGCAGTTTGACTGACATTGCCTGCGGTAACAAACAAGATGTTGCCTGTGCCCGCGTTGATGGCTGAGTTGATTTGAAGATTGTTATCTGAGGTGACGCGAATGTCTCCTGCGTCTCCGGCGGTTGCACCCGTGCCACCGTTTGTACTCATCGTTCCGGCAATGGTCACATCGTGGGTATCATCGTTTCCTGCGTCCGCGGCGGTTAAGAAAATGTTCGCACCTGCTCCACCGACACTTGCTCCGCCTCCCGTGGCATTGCCACCGGAAGCGTCAATGCCGGAGACGCTGATTGTCCCATCGGCGGTCACGATGGTGATTTGTCCAGCAGCGCTGGCGGTTGAACCCGCCGTGGTGTGATTGGCCCCAGAAGTATCAATGGCTCCCAGCAAGGCAACGTTAGTACCCGCGTTGACGGACAGGCTTCCGCTCGCCAGTCCGCTATCGACCACGTTCGAGGTCGTGATCATCCCTGCCGCGGTGCTTCCCACGGAGGTCACTGCGTCGATATCTACGTTGCCACCGTTCGATGTGATTGCCGCTTGTAATGAAACGCTATCGCCTGAGTTTATTTGGATTGAGTTGTCGCGGGTAGTCAGTGCTCGTGCGATGATCGGACCACCATTGGCGCCCGTTGACTGCAATAGAATCGCGCCGGATGCTGCGAAGGCAGTGCCAGCATTGATAAAAGAACCAGCAACCATGGTGATCCCATCACCCGAGTCACCATTGGTGACCGCGGAGTTGGAAGTGACGGATACATTTCCTGAACCGGCTGCAGTGATACTTCCAGCTGCATTAAAGACGATGGCATCGTCGGCCGTCAGGGTGGCAAAGCCCAATCCGTTGGTGGCTAGCGCACCGGTGAGAGTTACGTCTGCGTTAATGCCATTTGCGTCGAGCACAATGTTGCCACCGGTACCAAGACCAATTCCGCTGGCGTCAATGGCTGCAACTGCGAGATTACCGTTGGTGGTTGTGATCGTTACATTTCCGCCAGCCCCGTCGGTGGCAACTCCTGCGGTAGAGAGAGCGCCATTCAGTTGGACATTTGTTCCGGCATCCATCAGGATCGCACCAGAAGTTCCGTCGGCAATAGAAGACGTTGTGGTTATAGTACCACCCACCGCTCCGATGATATCCCCGCCAGCCGACAGGTCGACGGTGCCACCGCCAGAGCTGATAGCAGCGTTGATATTCAAGTGATTGTCCGCCGCGATTGTGACGGTGGCACCAGCCCCATTGGTGTCGCCGTTACCACCGGCGGTCGCCACTGCTCCGTTCATTGTGATGTTATGCGTATCATCAGCACCCAAGTCACCTGACGTGATCGCTATGGCCGCAGCCGCCCCTCCAACGCTTCCACCACCGCCCGTCGCATCTCCACCTGAGGCGTCGAGCGCAGCCAACGTGATGGCGCCGTCGATGGTAACGATATCGATTTGACCTGCGGTGCTTGCCGTCGCGCCAGCTACTAAATGATCAGCGCCAGATGTATCGATGTTGCCAGTGAGGGTGATTGTACTTTGCGCAAATAGACCCACAGCACCACTTGTTACGCCTGAGTCTACCGAGTCCGTCGTGGTGATGTCGGCGGTTGTATCGATTGTTCCTCCGGAAGTGATGGTGAGGCTGCTGCCGAGCGTGTTGACGGCCACGCTAACGTTAACATTTCCATCCACGTCGACGAGCAAAGCACCATTTATCGGAGAGTTGGGTAGGTCGATGGGCGTTGCACCCGTGAAGTTCAAATCCAGTGCGATGTCGTTGGGAGTCGCGTTATCATCAAGGATTTGCAGGTCGAACGAATCGCCAAGGCCCTCAAATAGCAGTCGATCGACGCGCAGGATGTTGGTGCCCACACCCGTCACATCGGCATCGACGACATTTCCCCCACCGGCATTCCAGACGCCATTGTCGAGCGTAAATACATAATCGTTGCCTACTCCATCGAAACTCATGTCCAGTGTCGTTGTCCCCCCCACATCGTCAAAATTGGACAATAAGAGAGTATCGACACCGTTGAAGACGAAGCTAGCGTTTAAAACTCGCCTCGGTTCTAAACGACGGAAGCGCATGCTCGGTCCAGCAGCTAAGTCATGTCGCAATTGGAGCTGTAAATCGCGGCGCGCGGCGCGCCGTTTCCAGTAGTTCATGGCCGCGTTTTTTAAACGCTGCTGCAGACGACTGGATGTGACCGCGCGAAGAAGTGATGCAATATGTGTTGGAAGTTTAGCCATTTACGACTGCCTGCAGAATGCGCGCTGATCGATAGCCGACCAAACCACCCGATCAGGCTCTGGTCCGAGGGCTATTTGAGAGGTAACAAGCACTCAGCTTAATTGGGTGGAAGAAGTCTTGGAATAGTTTTGCACTACGATCACCTATTTAGCGGGATTACGGCGGTCAATGTCTATTTTTTCCGTAAAACCCGGAAACACGTTACGGTTTAAGACGATAATGAATCTCTAAGGTTCCCCCGCATTCAGTAATCGAGCTGCCGCATGATTTGTATTTTGAGAGTTATCGATGGCCCAGCCGCGGGGATGCAATGCTGGCTCAAACATGACCAACGCTTGACAATCGGTCGCTTAAGCACATCAGACTTTAGCGTACCATCTGATTCGCATATGTCTCGGAATCATCTCATTGTCGAAGGTTTGGAGAAGGCATTCCGTCTCAGGGACGTTGGAAGCAGCAACGGGACCTTTGTGAACGGACTACCGATTTCTGTCGTTGAGCTATGCAACGGTGACCATATCAAAGCAGGGTTGTCGATATTTGAAGTCGCTTTTGCTGTTGGGAATTCAGCACCGACAGAATCGTTACTATCGGAATCTTTAGATCATCATGTCCCAACGCGAACTCTCGGAACTTCCAGCCTCAAGGAGTTTTCAGAAGACGAAACGATGCGCATCGAACTTGACCCAGTCGTCGACAAGCTTGATGCCAAACAAGCTTGGGGAGCGGTTGAGCGAAACACCGATCCAGCGCGTTCGGTCCAAGCGATCGGTGCAATGGGCGCAAACAAGCTTGTCAAATCCGGTCCGCCGGATGTCAGATCCGAATCGCTTTCCGCGAAAGCAGGTAGTGAGCCACTGCGCCCCTTTCTTTCCGAGTTCATTGCACCGGTCGATGGCGTCTTTTGGAAGCAAAGCCCTAATTCCCATCGAGTGACTTCGCATGAACTAGTCGATAAGTTAATTCAGTCCAACTGGCCAGCTACCTTCAGTCTCATCGTAAACCGGTCACAATTGGCGCCTCAGCAATGTGGCGCTTTGGACTATGCGCTGTCGATTGGTGAAGCACGGCAACTAACGGCCACTCTGTATCTGTTTCAGCACTCGAAGGCATCCATTGTGCTCGAGTTCTACAAACACTGCCTGACGAAAGATGCGGCGGTCTGCATTGTTTCAAGTGCGCCGCTAGCACCGGCGTGGATTGAGCAGGCTATGGATCTGGTTAGCTATCCGTCGATGTTTTCGGAACTCATACGAAGATCGCCTAGTCGTGCTGAAGCGTTTGCCCGCGAAGTTCAATTCGTTTTGTTTGAACCGCATGCGGGTGGCGAATTTTGTCTCTTGCGCGGCAGTGTGTAGCGACGGACCGATTTTCCTCATCCCACGGGCCGTTCGACCGTTCCAGCTCACTCAATGTTGGCACGTTTGGGGAGAAGATTTTTTTCGCCCGACCCCTTGAAAAATGTGTAAAAATCTTTTCTACTGATGATATTGATTCTCAGTAGCATGTACCACGCAAGCAGTCAGGCATAGCGCCTCAGCCAGCCAGGGAAGCATCGCCCTCGCCCCAGTCACTGCGACTAGGGCTCGGCACCGCATCACTCACCTGTCTCGTTTGAGGAGTTCCCGCTATGTCCCGTGTCGTTCATCGCCCCGCGTTCACTTTAGTCGAATTGTTGGTCGTCATCGCCATCATCGGCATTCTCGTCTCGCTTTTGCTCCCGGCAGTTCAAGCCGCTCGGGAAGCCGCCCGCCGCATGCAGTGCTCGAACAATCTCAAGCAAATTGGCTTGGCGCTGCACAACTACGAATCGTCCCACAAGAAATTTCCGGTTGGGTCGTGGCAAAGCAATTTCATCAGTCCACTGGTCGCCATCCTGCCGCACATCGAACAGGGGAGTAACTTCCAACACTGGGACTTTCGCCTGAGTTATAGCCACGAAACAAATCGTTCGATTGCCGCCACCAAGATCGGTACTTATCTCTGTCCATCGATGGCACTACCACGCGAAGTTCCGATGGGGCCTGCCAACGAAGTGGGCGGTCCGTCCAGCTACTTGTTATGCGAGGGCACCGACGATTACATGACAATCGCGGACGGTGTTTTTGGATTGCAATGGCCTAGTTTCGGGTATCGCAATCCCAATCGTACTTTTGGTGACATTAGCGATGGCACCTCCAATACGTTGTTTGCTGGCGAAACGGTCTACAACTATAAAGACTCTTTGTGGCCGACCAGTGCGCCAGCACCGTACGCAGGAACCGTTCGCTATGGAACTGCGCGGTGGGTCGTCGGTTATCCCAAGATCGCGCTGGGCACTACGCTCCTCCCCTTCAATGTGCATAATGCGGCTGCCATGGGTGGTTTCGCGAGCATGCATGCCGCTGGCGGAAGCAACTTCTTATATGGAGATGGAAGTGTTCGCTTCATCCATCAAAATATCGATGTCGTCGTCTATAACGCAGCCGCCACGCGCGCCGGTGGCGAAGTAAGCGGCGCGGGTCTACATGAATAGAGGTGTTGATGTGACAAGACGAACGATCAGCAAACTACCCAAAGTTGCGTGGTTTGCCACCCTCTTCGCCATCTGGACTGCCACGCTGAGTGGTTGTACGGATGGCGGGCCGCGTCGCTATCCCCTTCGAGGCTCTGTGCAATTGGATGGTAAACCGGTCAATAATGCCACTATCATCTTCACGCCGAAAGGACGTGGGTTGGCAGCAGCGGGCGAAATTATCAACGGCAAGTTCACACTTGCCGCCGATGTAGGACCGACGCAAGGAGAATTTAATGTCCGTATCAATCCGCTGGAAGCCGAGATGCAAGAGGTCGAAGGCGAGCCCGCCGCATTCGTGCGCTCAAATCGACAAGCGCGCATTGCAAAAATTTACCAACGCGACGGAAAGCTCTTTACGACCGTGACGGGCGAGCCCGATCAGACGGTTGAATTTGAGTTGTCTTCGACTGGTAAATAACCGGTTTCGCTTGTATTGGGTTGAAACGCATGCAGTTCAGCGGCAATCGTGGCAGTGCCCGCGCAACAGGATTTCAGTGATATCGCCGAACTTCTCACTTTGTCGCTGACTGCTTTGAGTCAATTTGACATTCTCCAGGCACTTCACGGCCCCGCAATCCACGCACAGAAAGTGAGGGTGGTCGTCGCTGTGAGGTGCATCTGGGTTCAGCGCTTCAAAACGCCAAACGTGGTCTCCCACTTCGGTGCGTCGCAAGAGCCCCGCATTCGTCAAATCGTTCAGTCCTCTGAAGACGGTCGCCTTGTCGATGCCCAACGGCTCAAGCGTCTCCGCCAATGAGGCATGGGTGATTGGTGACGTTGAGCCGCGCAGCCCTTTGAGAATCGACATCCTGGCCGGGGTCGCCCGCAATCCAGCTTGCCGAATTGCATCTTTGATGGACGCTAAATCTGTTTTATTATCTGTTCTTGTATCTGACTTGGAACCGCCGCGCATATCCAATCCTTCCAATTCGTCTAAACTTGACCAGGGTACAGACGCAACCCGTAACTTAATACAGTTGCAATTCAGATGCAATAGGCGTGGCGGGGGCTCCAGAGGGCGCCAACTTCTATTCCGTATATCGCATGCATTTGAAATGCTTATGCAGGTGCGACTTGACATGCGCCGCCAGTTGTTTAGACTGCCGTCGCCTTCTAGTTGCGTCGACCTGAATCAAGTGTTCCGATCAGGTAGGTCTCTTCATCCGTGCTCCGGCTTTGCCATCCGTGCGACCCCCGCCCATCAGTTATGAGAGTCGATGGGCGATGTGGATTGCGTGCAGTTGCATTACATATAAAGATGCATGTAATATGCATGTGCGAGGCTGCGGCTGACTTCGTGCTTTCATTGCTGAGGGAAATATTCTTGAATAAACTGCCTGTGACGGTTCTGTCCGGCTTCTTGGGTGCGGGCAAGACGACGCTCCTGAATCATATTCTGTCGAACCGCGACAATCTGCGAGTGGCGGTGATTGTCAACGACATGAGCGAAGTCAACATCGACGCAGCACAAGTGCGTCGCGGCGATGCTGCTCTAAGTCGCGCCGATGAGCAATTGGTCGAAATGGGCAATGGCTGCATCTGCTGCACGCTCCGCGAGGACCTGTTGATCGAAGTTGCCAAGCTAGCCGATCAACAGCGCTTTGACTATCTATTGATTGAATCGACTGGGATTAGCGAGCCCATGCCGGTCGCGGAGACCTTTAGCTTCGAAGACGAAGAGGGCCGAAGCCTGGGTGATGTGGCCGAGTTGGATACCATGGTGACCATGGTCGATGCCGCCAACTTTCTTACAGAATATGGTTCTCCCGACGCTTTGAAGGACCGAGCGATGGGCTTGAACGAGTCAGACGAACGGAATGTAGTGGATTTGCTCACCGATCAAGTCGAGTTTGCAAACGTGGTGGTGATCAATAAGATCGATCTTGTTAGCGAAGTGCAAGCCCAGGCGGTCGAACACATCCTTCGTAAGCTCAATCCTAGCGCTCGCATCCTGTACGCTGATCATGGTAATGTGCCGCTAGGAGAGATTTTGAATACGGGATTGTTTGACATCGAACAAGCGGAGGCCATGCAAGGCTGGATGGAACAGCCGCGCGGAGAAGTGACATCCGAAGTGGATGAATATGGCATTTCCAGTTTCGTCTATCGAGCGCGACGGCCCGTTCACCCCGCCCGCTTATTCGAGTTCTTTTCGAGTGCTGCGATGGAAGGAGTTTTGCGAAGTAAGGGTTTTGCCTGGATTGCCACGCGTCACGAAGATGCCTTCTTATGGTCACAAGCGGGCTGTTCGATCAAGTTGCTGCCCGAAGGAAGCTGGTGGGCTGAAACGCCGCGCGAGGAATGGCCCGAAGACTCGCAGGAGTGCGCGCAAATTGAAGCCGATTTTGTTGAACCCTTTGGAGATCGCCGTCAAGAGTTGGTGTTTATCGGCATCGATATGAGTCGCGAACGCATCGAAGCCGAGTTGTCGGGCTGTTTGTTGACCGACGAAGAGTTGGAGTGTGGACCCGCCGTCTGGTCCGCTTTTGACGATCCTTTTCCGAGGCAGATGGCCGAGACAGAAGAGTGAATCGGCGTCCATCAGGGAGGCAAGCAATTGGGAGGCAAGTTCAATCGGTTGGCAAAGTGCGGGCGGGACGAAAGCCGTTTTCTAGAATACGGTGATCGAGGTTGTCATACGAACGAAATGGGGCTCGTGCATAACGGGCTGTTAACTCAAACGAACCACCGCGCATCACCCGCCGCTGTTCATACGATGAGACTGAGTTGTCTCCTACATCGCCGAGTGTCAACGGTTCTAGCTTGTCGGCTAGATTAACGTATGCGTGATACATTCCGTTGCACCATTCCAATTGATTACCAAGCATGTCGAACAGTCCAAAGTCGTTAGGCAGTCGTTGGGCCACCTCGTGGCACTCATCGCCTGCCATTGGCGAGTACCAAGCGTAGTCGGAAAGTAACTTGTCTGAATCGCCATAATATCGCGAGGTAACCGTGCCTGCCCGGCATGCAAACTCCCACTCAGCTTCGGTAGGTAAGCGATAGCCACTCAATTCAAGGAAACTCTCCCTAGCGCTCATTCCTTCTGCGTATTTTCCTTCAGCATTGGGCTGATAACACCATTCTGCTTGCGGCAGACCCTCCTGTTCACTTAACCAATTGCAGTATTCGGCGGCCTCGTACCAGTGCACGAATCCGATAGGACACTGAGGGCGTGATGTCGCACCACGTTGGGAAATGTCATAGTCCGGCTGCCATCGCAAGATCGACTCACGCGTGACTTCCGTGCACGCCATAGCAAAGCGTCGGTTGATGTTGCGCAGATGTGGACGTTCGTCCTGGTCACGGTGGTGGGCATCCAGTTCAGAGCCCATGCGAAAGCTGGTCGCTTCGACGATGGAATACGTTTGTCCCTGGGAATTAATATACCAACGGAAGCCCCGAGCCTCGGCTTCATGCAAGGGCATCTCTACCTCGTGCCGTAGCATTCCATCCGGCCACTCAGGTCCATCCGACAGTTCCGGCGACTTGAGGCGGTTGAGTAGCCAGTCAGAGATCGCATGGATCCCTGCGTCGGGATCTGTCCGATTCCACTCAACCAACTGCGCGATAGCGGACTTGTCGGGAATCAGCAGGGTGCTGTCTGTTGATGGATAGCTCCCGAGGATCGCCATCAATGCAAATCGAATCGAAGCATCCGGTTCGTCGAGCAGGCTTTTCCAAATCGGCTCGACCGGAACGCCCAACCGCGGGATGAGGTGGATTAAATGGCCACGCATATGCGGCGTCGGCGAGTTCTTCAGGTGAGGCCAAACGATCGCTTCCCGACCGAAATATAAGAGGAGCACTGCCGCCTTGGCTTGCCGCTCTGCCCATAAATCGTCATCTTCAATATAGTAGGGGCGCGATTGCAGGAGCATCGCTTCGGCCAACTCCATCGCTGATTGTCGGTGGTTGTCCAGCCGAGCGAGAACGATCGCATATTCGCTTGGCGTCGATTCGACGAGCAACTCGAGGAGTCGAGATGGCTCAGCATCGGCAAGACTACAGAGCACGTCGACGGCAAACAACTTCGCCTGCTCTGGTTGTGCTTCATCCAAGCGAATCGTCTCCAGAGCTGGTTGCAGCAAAGGAAGAACAGGCGCCAGCAGGTCTTGCCACAAACGCAATTCTGACGGAGCTACTCGCACAAGTTCTTGGGCCACGACTGACAAGTCAGCAGGTCGCTGCCAAGAGTCTTCTGCAGGTTCGCTAATTGCTAAAGCGACGGCGGCGCGAAAGCGGCTCGCCAATGTGAAACGGCGACTGAGCAGCCGTTGGCGGCAAGTCTGGGAAAAGTCGGAATCGGCAGTGGAGAGACGTGCGGTGATGACCGGAAGTTGCTCTGCGGTGGATTCCCACAGCCGTTCGTAAAGTGGATCGCGGTACCGATCTGGCTCGCTGTCAAGGAGAGCCAGCGATAAATTTAACTGTTGCCCTCTGGAGAGTGACTCGTTCTCGTCGGTGAATCGGTTTCGCAGAACATGGCTGACTCCCTGTGCCGCTTGGGGGTCGCGCTGCATATCACGCAATAGCTCGGGTAGCTCGCTTGGTCTGGCGTGCAGGATCGTCGTGGCCAGACCGTTGTTTCGCAATTGTTGTTGCTCGGCGAGGTTTTGTACCTGCAACACCTGGGAGATTTGGTTAACGGCAAGTACCCCGCCAAGAGCGGACAAAGGGAGCAAGACCACAGTGGTCGCGATGTATGGCTTGCGGCGAGCGAACTTGATCGCTCTTTCGACAATAGAAGTGCGGCGAGCGCGAACGGGCCGATTCTCTAAAAACGCGGTCAGATCCTCCGCCAGAGCGGCTGCGGAACGGTACCTAAGACTCGGCTCCGACCGCAGGCAGTTCATGCAGATGCTATCTAGATCTCGCGGTACGTTGGGGTTACGCTGCCGAGGAGCTTGAATTGCTCCGTCGTTCAACTGCTTCATGTGTTCAACGAGGCTTTTGGCAACAAGCGGAGGACGTTTGGTAAGCAGGGCGTAGAGGATTGCCCCTAAGCCGAAGACATCTGAGGCGGTCGTGCACTCTCCGGCGAATTGTTCGGCAGCCATATAGCTCGGGGTGCCCAGCACGTTCCCCGTTGTAGTCTCACTGGAATCGAACGCCTTGGCTAAGCCGAAGTCAGCGACCAGTGGATTGCCTGATGAGTCGACGAGGATATTGGCTGGTTTCAAATCGCGGTGCAAAACGCCACGTTCATGCGCATGCTGCACTGCCGTGGTCACCGTCACCATGCACTCGACGATTTCTGCCACCGTCTGCTTTGCCTCTGGGCTCATACAATCGCAGAGTGTTCCCCCTTCGACGAGTTTCATGGTTAAATAGGCTAGTCCCTCATGGCGTCCCACCTCAAAAACTGGAACGATCGCTGGGTGGTCCAGTTTTGCAACCGACTCCGCTTCGCGTTGCAATCGACGGCGGTCATTTTCGGATGCAAAATGTCCGAGCTTAAGGACCTTCAAGGCGACTTCTCTCTTAAGTTGGGCGTGTCGAGCCGCATACACGACTCCCATCCCACCACGGCCGATTTCGCGAAGCACTTCGTAGGGACCGAAACGGCTGTGCGAGAGCGATAGGCTCGTTCGCTCTGCTCCGAAGCTGGTGGAGTCGGTTGGAGTGAATGCATGTGTGGCCCGAGTGGTATTGGAGTTGGTCGAGCTACACAGCAATTGGTGAAATTCCGACTGGTTCGCCATGAACGCCTGCAGCGGCTCGGCAATATCAGCGTGACGATTGAGCCACGCCGGGATGTCGAATTCTTGCTTTGAATCGGTCGCCAAAAGGTACTCGGCAATCGCCACACCCAAGCGAGACTGCTGCTCGCTTTCGGCGCATTCCTCTATCTTGCTTAATTCATTTTGGACCGACATCGGATAACCAATTTTTTCACGGTGGTTAAAGCTCATCGATTCGCTGCCGAAGCGTTGCTAGTCCTCGTTGGAGCAAACCGCCTACGGAGGCCGGTGTGCGCTGCATGTGCTGACAAATTTGTTCGACAGTGCAGCCATCGAGGAACCGCAGTTCGAGCGCTCGTCGCTGACTATCGGGGAGCTCGCCTAACGCGTTGACGAGATTCAGCATGCGTTCCTGTTTAAGCACAATACGTCGAGGTGTCAATTCATTGCAGGCCAGCCAGCGTTCTATTCGCATCGACGACTCATCGAGCTGGTTGCGTAGTTGTTGTTCATCCAACTCGCGTCCTTGGCGGCGTAAGAGATCGCGCAAGTAGTTGGTAAGAATGGATCGCAGCCAGCCGGCGAGTTCGCGGTCGCCCTCCCCTGCATATTGCTCCCAATGTTGGTGCGCTCTGGCGAACGTTTCCTGGACAATGTCCATCGGTTCCAGCCGCAACTCTTGCATCTGCCGCAACTGGCTGGACGCCAGCAAGACCAGGTAGTTTTGGAACTTGAGTAGTTGTTCCATTGCTGGCGATCTAGTTGGGGGCTACCAAGGACGGAAAGGGTTCACCGGTAACCTAGCTTAACCAGTTCTCTAGCCGCTGTCAGCACATCACTGCTCAAAGACTGGATTCGTTTTTTCGCTAATAAATTTTCATTTTGTGCGCTGCAAGTCGTCGCTTGGTTCGTCTTGGATGCTGGGTTTTCTTCTTATAGCGATTGTCCTCAGTCGCTTCGCAATCATTCTTCGCACCAATCGCTTCATTGCACAGGGATTTGTTAATTATTGAAGAGCTGAGGAAAAAACCTAAAGTCTCGCGCTTCAACGTCTTGGTTCGTTCGTCCATTAAGGGATAGGCCAAGCAGTCTATTTCTTCGAACTTGCCATTGGGGAATCGAGATGACCATTACACGACGCCCAGGACAGCGCTGGCGTGCCATGCGACGTCGGAAGCTCATTCGGTACCTGGAAGTCGATTTCTCCGCAGCGGCAGTAGCAGAAATGATGTAAACCACCCCGCAATTCTCACGAAAGTATTTCGATATGTTATTTATTAGATCTACATTGTTCCTGGTGGCTCTGACGTTGATCTGTAAGCATGCAGTCGCGGACATTATCCTATCGATCGATAACGCGACGGTCACACCCGGCGATGCATTCACTCTGGAAGTACGCGTCCAGGGAGATATGACCTATGACGCCTTGACCGAACGCCTGGACTTCTTTGTGAGCCTCTTCCGCATTGCGCCCGTCGGTTCGGCTTCAGCCGGGAGCGTGAGGTTTGATGATCCGCAGGCCAATGGTTTCGATACCGATACTGACTATCTCTTTTTCAATAACACATCTGGATTGACACGCGAGGTCACGACTGACCCCGCAGCTCAGGACACGCTGACGATCGCCGACGGGACAGCTGACTCTCTCGGTGTTGATGTCACCAACAGTTTCTTGTTGGCACGTTTGGAGTTAACTGCCAATCCGGGACTGCTGGACGTCACACAGTATCAAGTATCGCTAGTCGATTCCGAATCGCAGTTTCAGAACGAGAACTTCGACAGTATTGGCTTCAGCAGCACCGGTGGGTTGATCAGCGTGAATGGACCTACATCGATACCTGAACCCAACGGGCTGCTATTGATCAGCTCAATCGCGGGTTGCGCAGGTTTTGGGTATCGCAGGCGAAAGCCCTGTTCGGACCGCGTCTGATAATTCTACCTCAATAGCTACTGGTTGAATTGACTAGTTCGTTTTTCACTCTATTGACGAAACGCATAACTCTATGAAAAAGACAGCTAACAAAAGTCAGGGTCGCAGACTCTGGAAAAGCAAAACGAAGCAGTACCGCTCCGGTACTTCACATCTTCCGCGTTCGCTCAGGAACGTGTTGTCAGTAGAAAGGCTCGAAACTCGCTGCCTCCTGGCAAATGTCAGTTTGGTTGGAAATGAATTGCGAGTAGAGTTCGACACAGCCGATGAGGTGGTGAGTCTCGGCACATCCGGAAGCACTGTGCGTGCATCAGACGTTGATGGCATGATCATTGGTAGTTTTCCAGCATCCAGCGTACAGCGAGTTGTAGTGTCCGACCCTAGCAATTTGAACGGCCAACGGCTGAACTTAACTGGATCGTCAGGCTTTCAGTTGCCCGGCGGCTTCGAAAGCACTGGTATTGAATTCGTGCAAATCTCAAGCCCGATTGTGGTGAGCGGTACTTCTAGAATAAATATCGACTCACCTGTGTCTGTAAGTATTTCTCAAGCCATCTCGACAGTAGACGGTGATATTCAATTGGTCGGAATGGGACAGTCGGCTTCTTTTTCTGACGGTGTTAGCATTAGCGCGAATGTTTCGACGCTCGGCATCGGTTCGATTCTGATTAATGGAACGGCACGGGGCAGTGATTTTCTTCAGGTTGGAGCCGCTATCAATGGGCAAATTACCACCGCCTCAGGGGATATAGAAATTATTGGCCAAGGCGGAATTCAAGAACTACCTGGAGCTGCAAATCCTGCTTTTAATTATGGCGTTAGCGTCTCACGACTTATCAGATCCGGTGGCGGTGGTTTAGTCAGGATTGAAGGTACCGGAGGAGGTTCAAGTTCGGGTTTGATCGACCGCAGCAATGATCATGGGGTGCTGGTTTCGGGAGCTGGTCAAGTTACTTCGGAAGGTGGTGCGGTAACTATCATCGGCACCGCTGGGAACTCCCGTGATAGCAGCGGAGTGTTGGTCGAAAGTGGCGGGCGAATAACCTCTGGAGCTGGTGGCAATGTTTTGGTACAGGGCGTGGGCAGCCAGGGTGTCAGAAACAATACAGGTATCCAAGTTAGGGGTGCTTCCAGTTCGATCTCGGGAGGCGACTCGGCTGAAGTTCGCTTACATGGAACTGGAGGTTCCGGCGGCGCAGAGTACTTAGGATCAACGGTGATTGGACATCACGGAATATCTGTCCGCCAACAGGGACTAATTACATCTGGCGGAGGTGATTTGTTTGTCACGGGGATAGGAGGATCTGGTGAGGGTGGAGCGATCCACGGTGTTGAGATTACCCTGAACGGACAAATCGCTCCTGGTGGTTCCGGCAATCTTCTCCTCAACGGAACTGGAGGGCATGTCAATAGTGACTTCCAAGGGCACGGGGTTTTACTAAGCGGTGCCAGTGTATCATCGGCTGGTGGCAACGTATCGATTTGGGGACAAACCAATCCTGCTAGCCCAACTGGTCGCGGAAGCGCAGGAATTTCGGGCAGCGGCTTTTCTGCAGGTGGACTCGGAAGTTTGCTGATGGAGGGTTCGGCCTCCGGGCTCGATAGCGGAGTAGCAATCTCTGGCGCCAGCACATCAGGCGGAAATCTGACCATTCAAGCTACCGGCAGTCCAATCAGTATCAGCGGCGTGGCTCCTGGAGGCCTCGGCTCGCTGCTCGTCCAGGCTACCGGGGCAGATGTCATCACGACAGGCACGATCACCTCTGGTGGTGGTAATGTCGCGTTCGAGACCAACGATGGGCGGATGCTCATCCGGGGCCTAATCACAGCCGGAGGCAATGGCAATGTCCGTATTGATGCTACCGGTACCGATCAAGGAATCATCTTGGAGAACTTCGGCAGAGTCTCCTCATCGGGCGGAGACGTTGAATTGATCGGCCGTGGCAATATCGGCATCAGCGTTGCCGCCGATTTCTCCTCGCCTGCAATTTCCGCAGGCGGGGACGGTGCGGTACACCTCCTGGGAATTGGTGGAACCACCGGGGTTCTGCTGAGTAATTCGCGAACCATCACCAGTAGTGGCGGTCTGGTGCGAGTGGAAGGCAGCGGTTCATCGCGCGGCGTGCATATTCGATTGGCGGGCAGTGTTAACTCGCCGGGTAAAGTTCAAGTAGTGGGGACTGCGGGCGAATCCAACAATTCGCGAGGCGTGTTGATTGAATCTCAGGGCGCCGTGATTGCGGGACAAGATCTCGAGGTGATTGGCACTGCAGGTACGGGTGCATCTAGTGGATATGGCGTGCAGGTAACGGGTACTAACAGCAGAATTGTAGGCGGCGCCAGCGGTTCGACTGCCCAAATCGTTGGCTCAGGTGGATCCAGTTCGACTTCCACCAGCCAGCGAGGGGTTTCTATCGAGTCATCAGCCAGAATTGAAACCAACGGCAGTGATCTGCTAATCGATGGAGCCATCCCGAATGGGCAGGGTGTTGGTGTCCAAACATCGGGTACGAACACTCAGATTGTATCTCCGGGGCATGTCCAAATCAGCGGTAGTGGTGGACACTCTGGCTCGGGAAACACAGGAGTTTTTCTTTCGCAAGGTCCGGTATCCTCCGTTAACGGCCTCGTTGAGGTTACCGGATTCGGCGGTGCTGGCTCCTCCACCGGTGTTCAAGTTTCTCGAGCTACCTTGGGTGCAACTAGTCTCGGTACCCGAATCAATGGTAGTGCAGGAGGAGGTTTTGGTGTAATTCTGGAAGGAGGTTCGGTCGTAACCTCTTCGAGCGGTCCTATAGAGGTCCGAGCGGAAACTCAATCTACGCAGAACCATGCGTTGAGAATTAGAGATGGTATCGTTTTTGCAAGCGTGCCGGGAGCAAGTTTGGTAGCGAACGGGTCGAACCCCATCGAAATCAGAGCGGATAGCATAAGGATCGATTCGGGAGCTGCTCCACCGCAGATCGTCGCCACTGAAGGGATAGTTTCGTTCCTTCCACAAACACCAGGCACGCGAATTGCCCTTGGAGGCGATGACGTTCTCAGCGCGACAGACGCTGTGCTTGGTCTGACCGCACTGGAGTTGGATCACATCTTCTCTGACGTACTGATCCTGGGGGATGTTCTCAGCGGCGCGATCGATCTGAACGCCGATGTGGTGCGTAGCCAAGCGACAGATCTCCAACTGCGGTCCGGCGAGCAAATCCGGCTTAATGGACGCAGGATCAATACCTCAGGCGGAACGCTCACACTCGCTGCCACCACCGGAGTCCAAACGCTGCTGACGGGTGCCGATCTGCAAGTCGGACGGTTGGAGTTCACTGCGCCAACACCGATCCTGTTTCAGATCGATGGCACTGATCCCGGGGTTAACCACACAGTGTACCGTGTCGATGGCTCGCTCGATTTGAGCGGCGGAGTGCTGTCGTTGTCCGGTGCGTGGGTGCCGACTGCCAATGAGAGCCTAGTCTTGCTCCAGAACGATGGCAACGAACCGGTCATCGGCCATTTTGATGGCTTGCCTGAAGGCGCTCTGGTGATGCTGGCTGGCCGCTCCATGACTATCACCTATCTTGGTGGAGATGGTAACGATGTCGCTCTGGTACCGGTTGCCATCACAGGTTTCGATGTGGCGCAGGGACTTCAGCAGCGTTCATTCATTCGGTACCTGGAAGTCGATTACTCCACAGCGACAGTAGCAGAAATGATGCGAACCACTCCCGGGCGTTTGCGACTGGTGCGCTACGACATGAATGGTGCAGGACCTGGTATCGCGATGCCACTCGGTGCGCTTTCCCAAGCAGGAATTGGCGGCAACCGCTTGATGATCGATTTCGGCCCCAACGGCATTACGGGGAATCGCAACTCCAGCGCCGGTGATGGCTACTACGCGCTGGAGATGGATCTTCACGGCAACGGGCAGTTCGAAGATTCACGCCGCTTCTATCGACTGTTTGGCGATACCAATGGCGACCGCGTAGTCGATCAGGCGGACGTGGCTGCGGTGCAGAGCCGAATTGGCTCGGTGGTTGGTCTAAGCAACTGGGACATCAACGGAGATGGACGCATCAACTCGATCGACCTTGCTCTGGTGCGGCGGCATGTAGGACGCAGGATCGGGTTCGATTTGTGGTTGGATGACTAGCAGCACAGCCCTCCTGCTACTGAGAGCAAACAGTCGTTCCTGAACCCAGCGGGCTGCTATTGATCAGCTGAATCGCTTGTTGTGTAGTTTTGGGTATCGCGGACGCACGCCCAGTTCGGACTGCGACTGACGCTTCTCTTTGAACGTGTGCCGCGATGAGCCGTTAATGAGTTTGTCCCAACGAATTGAAGGAGACGACGAATGAAGGAACTGGATTCGCAGGTCTCCTTTGATTCGTTGGTGTCACGGTGTCGCTGCACGAGCGTTTAGTTAAACAGCCGCACAATCTCTAAAAATAGAGCGCTGGAAGTCACGGTTTGATTCGTCTACGTAACTGCGACTCTACGAAATAACTGCCGTTACTTGGCGTTCACTCCTTGTACCTCCGAGACTCCAACGATGATTCGTTTGCCCCATTTCCACCGCTGTTTGCTTGCCATTGTCCTCTTCGTAGTTGGCACCATCAACACGATGGCCTTCGCACAAACCTGGAACTCCAGCACCTCAGGAAACTGGTCCGTAGGAAGTAATTGGGGTGGAGGTGTTGCTCCTGCTTCCAACCCTGCCACGATTCTTGGGTTCGTGGGAAGCGGAAGCAGCAGTTATCTAGCAACCAACGATATCGCCGATCCGTTTAGCTTACGGGCGATCGTATTTCAACACACCGGCACCGGTTCGATTGCTCTAGGTGGCCAAGCATTGCAATTTAACTTCGCCGCTCCTGCTCAAATCCAACAGGACTCGGGTAGCGGAAGTTCAGGGGCGGCTGTCGTAAACAATGCCATCTCGATCACTTCGGAGTTTCTTTCCGTTCAAGGAGACGGTGGCGGCGATTTAACTTTAGCTGGGCAGATATCCGGTACTCGACTTGAGAGTAATAGCAACAGCTTCAGCTTGTTTCTGACAGGCGGAACGGGTGGGGCTGGACTGGGTGAATTGCGAGCCAATCGCGGGAATACATTCTTGGATAGCAGTACGGCTTTTGATTTTGGGTTAGTGCGCATAGGGGTGCTCAACGGAGACACCGCCAATCTTACTCTCCGCAATGCAACGACTTCCACCGCCAGCGACCAGTTGCAATTGGGCGTCTTCGCAGGCTCAACGGGCAGCCTGCTGGTGACGGACGCTGGATCGACTTGGAATCAACTGGACACCACGTTTGTTGGAAATCTGGGGGCGGGGCAGCTAACCGTGGCCGAATCGGCTCAAGCGAACTTTAATAACACAGTTACAGTTGGGGCGGCTGACGGTGGAACTGGGACACTGAGCCTGCTTAGTTCTGCGACCAGTAACTTTTCTGCAAGCGTCATCCTTGGCCAGGTTGCGGGCTCGACCGGTAACTTCACCATGGACGGCAACGCAACCGCGGTCAGCTCAACCGCTGCCATGGCTAACTTTGTAGTGGGTGGTTCAGGCGCTGGTAACTTGACGGTAACTGGCGGAAGTAGCTTGACAGTTGGAGACGCTGCCAACGTGGGCGACAATGACAACGAGTTAATTCTAGGGCAGCTTGCAACCGGTCAGGGTATAGCTAGTGTCTCCGGAAGCAGCTCTTCAATCATTGCCAGCAACTTGGTAGTAGGTGTCGAAGGGATCGGGAATTTCTCTGTCACCGACGGTGCACTTACGAGTGTTAGTGGTACCACTGCTCTTGGTTTTGCAGCAGTTGGAACTGGTACGGTACTGGTCGCGGGAAGTGGCTCCCAGCTGTCGACAGCTCAGTTGCAAGTTGGCCGCCTTTCCACGGCTAATAGCGCATTGACGGTTTCCTCTGGCGGGGTGGTCGATGTCGGAGGGACGATCTTCGTTGCAGCCCTCAGTGGCAGTAGCGGGAGTCTGCTTGTAGATGGAGCGGGCTCGACAATATTCAGCAATTCAGCTCAGATCGGCGGAGCAAGCTTTGTCCAAGGTGGCGTCGGTAGCCTGAGTGTTACGGGAGGAGGTTTAGCCCAAACTGCCAGTACGATGGTCCTCTACGATCAAGGTTCACTTCAGGTTGATAGTCTGTCGCAAGTAGATGTCGGATTATCAGGTGGACAATTGGGCGCTGTGAACGTCAACGCTGGTGGCCAACTGGCAGGAACGGGATTCGTGTCGGCGGATGTACGCGTTGGGGCGGGTGGTGCTTTGTTGCCCGGTCTCAACAGTGTTGGTACTCTTGATATCAATGGGAACTTGTTCATGCAATCGATCGATCCTCTAACGCGGAGTATCTATGGCTGGGATCTGAGCGATGCAGGGCTGGCCAGCGACTTGATAGGTGGCAGTTCCATCTCGGCGGTTCACGATCGCATCTTTTTGTCGCAAGGTGGTGACATTCTGTTGGACAACGCACAGGTCGTTCTCAATGAGTTGATGGGATTTGGTGTTAGTTTTGATCCCACGCAGTCTTACAGTTGGCGGATGATGGATATCAATGGTAACGGCAATATTTTGTTGCTGAATTCGACGACGCTAAGCTTCAACGGTTCGTCGGCTATCCAAGATGCCATCAACAATAATTTGGGCTCATTATCGTTCGGAATTGGCAATGCTGGCGGAAGCAATCAATTCCTGGCGTTGAGTTATAGCGCGGTGCCTGAGCCGTCGAGTGTCGGAATGTGTGTCTTGATCGCAACGGCAGGCTTGATGCGTCGTCGGCGTGGTATGCGGTGAATATTAGAGTCTAGAAGTTACCCTTTCGCGATTCGGCCAAAACTCTGTAAACAGAATTGAATGCGCATTTACCTAGTGCTCGCGTCGACGCTGATTGTGTACATTCTATTGGGGGCGCCACTGTCTCCAGTGCTCTTTCTCTCGCGGAGTACGCCGCTCGGATCGATCAGCGGGACGATCTCTCATCGTATTGAGGAGCCATGATCGTGACCGATAGCGATTCACTGCAGAGTTTAAAGGCTGAGAAGATTGGGGGCACGAGCGGTTGGGGACAATCGCTCGACACAGTGTCGAACGAGTGTCCCCAATTGTTCCTTGTTTTCTTCGGAAGGCTTACTCAAGATATAAGCCATGGCTTGCCGGAAGTTTGTGCTGGATAGCCTAGCGTCAATTGAGGCGGAATTTTTAATCTCGGAATAGCAACGGTCAGAGTTCACTCCCGTTCACGCGGAACCAATCCACGTCACCGCTTCAATGAAAAAAATATCCCGATGCCTCCCAAGAGCAAGCCAAAGCCGAGCTCGGGCACCGCAGACCGGGTGAGTCTAGAAACCCCGCTGTTGGAGCTGGTGAACTGGACAAACCCATTCGCAGTGCCGCTGAAGCTCAACCCCGCAAACTGCCCAGTGCCACCCGTTACCACGAATGTCGAAAATACATCTAGCTCAACTGGCTTCCAGGCAGCGCGAATTCCTGCCAAATTTTGAAAACTAAGGAAGTACTGATGAGAACCTGTACGCGCTCCGCCAAGTCGTCGTTCATCGCCTCCTTGGCTGGACAGCATCGAGCCGAATCGCGGTGGTGTTGGTGGTTTTGGCGGTACGCAATTGACCTACACACTTGATACGAGCGTCAATCCTGTCAGCCGAACATCCCTACTGAACTACTATCAGTTTTTTTCGTAATCGTAAATTCTTTGAACGTTGCCGCTTGTGGGAGGCTTCCGACTAAAAGCAGCAATCTCGTCAATGCCCTTCGATCCTGACTGTTCGTCAAGACGTCACCCTGTAGGAGTTGACGCTGTCCCAATTGACTGACGCCCTGCTTTTGCAGGACATTACTGCAGTTGTATCGCGACATGCTTAGCTGCAAACGTTGTTGTATATCGCTCATGGTTGCTCTCCAAAAAATGAAAAAAAATGGCCACCGGTCAAACTGTCTACGACTCGCAGTAACGCTCTACCCATATACAAATTCGACAAACGCCGGTCATTGCGACAAAAAAAATCCCAGGAAGGCAACGGGCTATGTCAATGTTTATTTGACACCCACGTCGGAGATGCCGTAGTGTCGAACGATTCTCCCCAATATTGTCCCCAATCGTTCTTCGCCTGCTCGCACAACCAGCACGCTGACGGTAGCAACCACCAACAATCTTCACCAGCGAGTCGTGACCGGGGGAATTGAAGCTAAACTAGAGGGTGCCCAACCACTCAAAGCATTTGACGAAACTGATCAGCAAGCCACCCACACACACGCCCAAAACAACCAAGCCATTTTTCCCAACCAAGCACCAAGTACTATCTTTTTCAAACCAACAACGACGCATGCCCCTCATCGACCCCAACATCATCGAAGACGGTTTTGGATTGTTGACACTGAGCTGCGGCAAGTGCAGTGGGTGCGTTGGTCGATGGCCACTACGAATTCCAGAGTTACGTCGTCGGCGAAGCTGCCGTTTCCGCACGATACCCTACGCTCCAGCTCCCCCTCAGCGAACTCTTTCCACCCGAGCCCCGTAAGCCGTAAGCCCTAAGCCCTAAGCCCTAAGCCCTAAGCCCTAAGCCGTAAGCCCTAAGCCCTAAGAACTAAGAACTAAGAACTAAGAACTAAGAACTAAGAACCGTGTTATCCACCGAAGAACGCAACCAACGAATCCTTGCAGCGCTCAAGCAAGCGATGCCGCACGTAACGAACTTCAGTCACGACATCGGCTTGCCGACGCGACCGGTGGGGCATGGCAGCGGCCTCAAAACGTCTACGGACATTATTCGCAGTTATCGCAAGGACCATCGCCGAGGGAGCCAGCACGTGGAACCGCAGCAAGTGATCGAGGTCCTCCAGCAAGCGGAAATTAAACGCTGGGTACTGATGGGTTTGTACGGTTACGTTGGCTATCTCGCGATGCCTCGGGCCACGCAAGATGTCGACATATTGGTTGGTCCGGACGAATTGGAGCGCGTGATTGCCGCGATATGCCAGCGTTGGCCAGCGCTCGTTGTCGATCGTCAAGAAGTAGTGGTACGCTTTCGGGACCCTGGGGAGGTAGCCATCGACGGCGAGATGAAGCAGGTGATTGACGCCATGTTACCGTCGAATGCATGTTATCAAGCCATACTTGAGCGATACCACATGTTAGACGCCACGACGGGGCACCGCATACCCATCATCGAGGCCGCCTGTGCCAGCAAATTCGCAGCCCTCGTCTCGCCCTACCGCGAGTGGGAAAAGAAATCCTACGACGCCGGTGACTTACGCAGTATTATGAGCGCTAACGCCGACACGTTAGACCGCGAGTTACTGGGGCGGTTAGGCGATCTTGTCTATCCAGACGGCGGCCGCGAGCTCTTAGAATTCCTACAATTAACCATTGATAAAAAGCCTTTTCCCGTGTAGGTCCACTCGTGCCGCGAGTGCCCCAGTTGTAACGCGACATGTCCAGCTGCAAACGTTGTTGTACATCGCTCACGGTCAATCTCCAGAAATCAAAAGATGGCTTCAGGTCAAACTGTCTGCGACGAGGAAAGTTTTTCTAACGGGCGTTTTCTATAATCCTGTGTGAGCTGGCGGTTCATCAGAACGAGTCGTTCACGACTTCGTGCCTGACCGAATTCACCTTGATTTTCGCCGGCGCTTGTGGGCCGCTTCCAACTAAAAGAAGCAAGCTCGCCAATGCGCGTCGATCTTGGCTGTTCGTCAAGACGTCGCCTTGCAGGAGTTGACGCTGTCCTAACTGACTGATGCCCTGCTTTTGCAGGATATGACAGCAGTTGTATCGCGACATGTTTAGCTGCAAACGTTGTTGTACATCGCTCATGATCGATCTCCAGAAATCAAAAGGTCGCCTCAGGTCAGAATGTCTGTTACCCGTATTAACGTGCTACACAAACAAATGCGACAAACGGCCGTCATTGCGACAAAAGAAATTTCCGATACGGCATCGGGCTTTGAATGTCTCTTTGTCACGGAAGTGCATGCCAGACGAGTCAGCTTATTCTTTGAAGATTCCCATGACTCCAGCGATCGAACCGCTCTCAACGTCAACACAACGATTAAAGCTGCTCTCCACATCAAAAAAGACGCTGACCAAACCTGCCTCGATGGCGTGATCGTCCGAAAAGGCAAGGAAATCTACATGTTGTGTGCTAGGCATTTGGTCCACAAAGATGTATAGAAATGGCCGGTCTGGAAAATAGTGCTGGTACCAGTCGCCAGTATTCTCTACGTCGATTAAGTGGAAATCCTCTTGAATACTCTGTATGTCTTGGTGGTCTCCGTATGCAACAACCGTCTCCACATGGTTGTAAAGCAATGGTCCAAAAGTAAAGACTGCATCGTACAAATTCATCGATTCTTCGTATTTACTAGGCATTTTGACGATTTCACCATCCGTTTGTCGCATGTCGATGTCTATGGGGCGCCAGTTGCTCTTCCCCAGCCAGGTTTGAAGTTCATCATAAGTCACTCCTGTCAAGATCTTCGTATCATAGTTGTGCGGATTGGAACGAACGATCGCGGCAAATTTCTTCGGCTGCCACCATGCGCCATACGCTTCGATATCCAAAATGAATATTCCTTTTACTTTCGCCAAGACATGAACTTCGTCTTCCGTTAGATCATAGACTAAGTAGCTGGTTGTCTTGTAGTCGCCAGCGTTTTTGATCCAGATGATGTTAAACGTCGTGCCATGTGGGTCGGCCGGTTCGATGTCAATCAAGCGGTAGTTACAGGTCGGAACAGTTCGGCCAACGAGTGTCCATTGATCAGCATAGACACCGAAAATACTAGCGGGTTTGAGAGCGAGAGCTGTTCCGGAATCGACTGGATTGTCGCTCCATCGCTCGTAACCGAGTTTCAGCGGCTCATCTGCTCGCGAAAGGGAGTAGGTGGTTAGCAAACAAATCAACTTCATCACCTGTCTCAGAACATTGCGATTGTCCATTTTCAGCTCCTAAAAACCCGCGGTTTGATGCTTAGAAGAGCCACTCTCTTAGGGCAGCAACGCTCAATTCGTTTCGCGTAAACGCCGCAAAGAGTTTGGACTCCCGGTATATCTTATAAGTCGCTGAAATCCCATTCTTGCGACATATTTTTCTCCGGTGGTTGGAGTGACAATGCTTCCGGTGGGTTGAAGATGCCTTGGATGCGTAGTAGGAAGCGGTGCCTCACCGCCAAACGGCTGCAACAATCGATGTGACCCTTCTCAAGGCCTTCTTCGCGCGCGTCGATCAAGCCCGAATGTAAATCGAGATCTGCTTTTTCTTTTGAATCTCTCTGAGCTCTCGCTTGGCGTTCCACTTCACTCGGAGAGTGAGGTGGGGATCGAAAAATATCCGCCACCAAAACCACCACCCATCCCGCCCATACCTCCACCCATCGATTGCTCAACACGATCACCATGTTGAATGCGTCGCAACAGCTCGGGCAACTCATTGTGCACTTCGCGGGACTGGTAGATGACCAACACGGAATACGGAATCTGGGTCGCGGCAAGCTCTGATTTTGCCTGAGCCGCCGAGGCTTCACTCCAGGATTGTATCTTCTGGATCGTGCCTTTGGCGGTCGCGTTGTTCGCCTGCCAAGTGTCGGGCCTTAGTAGCTGCGGTAAGAAACGGATTAAGTCATCGGCCACGTTGGTGGGCATTCGATAGTATTGCGTCAACATTGCCTGTGGATCCTCTTCGGGGCGTACACGCCGCTTGGACGCTCGCAGCGCGGTACGATAGTTCTCGAGCAACTTGCGGACTTCCTCAAGGCGTGCTTCCGTCTGCCGTACGACCATGGTCCCGGCAACGGGGAATGAGATGGCTACCTCTTCATCATCCCAGCTTTCCGGAGCGGCTTGACCTTCGATGGCATCCATGAGCGCATAAGACTCGTCGGTGTTACGGCAGAGGTCGCGCACGTCGAAAACGGCAGTCGTGGAATACGCGAGTGCTTCCTGTTTGGTCGTTAACCAAATCACCCCATCGCGAATATGCCAAGTCATTTCATGCGGACTCAGCATCTGACTTAAAAGCTCACCCAGCGGGCGTTCCGTACTGCTAAAGGTGATAGGTAAACGCAAGGGGATTCCTGAATTCTTGAGAATGAGCGCATCGAGGCGAATGTCAGTCGCGGTAGTCGATCGCAACTCATTTACCATGTCAACCAGCGGCACATCCGTGAATTCGACAGAAACGAGTTTGGTCATCGATTGTCGCAGAGTTTCGTGGACTTGCGCATCGGCGTTAAGCGTGAACTCACCATGCTTGCGAAGTGCGGCGAGCAACCCAGCGACGCGACGATGGTTTTGATACGACTGGCGTACGAACAGCACGTCTCCCAAAACGACGATGCCCGCTGCGCCGCCGTTATCTTCCCACGAACTGGGGTCGATCGTTTCTACCACGGTCTCTACCAGTGATTCCGATAAATAGTCG
Source organism: Pirellulaceae bacterium (assembly GCA_041753315.1). Taxonomy (GTDB): domain Bacteria; phylum Planctomycetota; class Planctomycetia; order Pirellulales; family Pirellulaceae; genus Aureliella. The sequence continues at coordinate 138,534 of JBGSUV010000147.1, forward strand.
CGGTCGAAAAGATCTCCCACGTTGTATTGCGCTGTGCTCAATGTCTCCGCGGCATCTTTCATCGAAAGCAGTCGGATGGTCTCGTCGGCAACCAACCATCCAACTCCGACCGTTCGCAATCGATCGAGCAGGAGATAAAGCGGAGCATCGCTGAGTTCTTCGTTGACCAACTCACTAACCAAAATTCGGGCTTCGGCCAGCGATTGTCGATCCAAGTTGACCTCCATTCCACTGGTCTCCTGAACCCATTTGGCAACATCCAAAAGCGATTTGTCAGTATGCTGAACGGTTACTTTGGCTCGAAGAGGTTCTGGAACCGCGCCGGCGGGGTCAATGGCCGTGGGCTGCTTAGCAATTTCTATGGTGGCGGCCAGTGGTTCGTCCTGAGGCAAAGGCTGCCAAGCCAGCGTGCTACCCAAAAGGCCGCCGGTGGATAAAAGACCTGCATACGCAAGTTTCTTTAAGTTACGATAAACGATGAGCATCATCTCTTGGAGCCTCAGTGTTTCGACAAGATCTTGTATGCAGTTGGAGTACTTGACCAAACTATTGTAACCAGCGGCTTGGCAAACCCCGTACCGCAATGCTCCTGATGCGGGATCACCGCCAATATGACTCCGTGATGCAATCTTTCGCTGCTCGTACCAGTGGATCGGCGTCAAGCAGGTGATCGATGGCAACGGGGTCGTGAGTTGGATGATGTAGCGTTTCGACACACTGTAGCTTTCTGCTCACTCAATTGCGCCTGCGGTTAGATGACGCAAGACAAGCGGCGGGGCTAGATTGGGCTAGGATTGGCCGGCGTGACGCATACGATTTAAGTAGCGGTCCAAGCTGCCACAATGCTTACGACGACGAGGTTGACAACTCAATAACTGTAAAGCCGCCATTTAATGAACAGGTACATTCGCAGAATTGCGCAGTACTTCCATCTTGTATTGGCATGTTTGGGCATGCTCATTACAAGTGCTCGAACCTTGGGGCAATCGGCTCAAGTCCCCGAGGATAACGTTGCTCAGTCGCGGTGCGTGCTGCTGGAAATCTATCTGAAAGCGGGAGAGCCGGAAAGTGAACGCGTATTGGCTGAGGTGCGCGCATTTGAAAAGGTACGCGACGGTTTAACCGTTGTCGTTCGGGACGTAACCGGCAATGAAAAAAATCAAACGCGTCTCAATAATATCCAATCGCATTTTAAGATTGAACAGGCTTCCCTCCCGCTAATTTATGGATGCAATCGGACCATCTATAGGCCGAGCGAGCTGAAGGATGTTGCGGAACAATTAAAACTACTGTTGAGACTCGATGTTTTCGTTCGCGCAGGTTGCCAACGCTGCGCTGAAGCCAAGCGTGTTCTTCCGGGGATATTAGGCGTCTATCTATCCCGCAATTGAGCTGAGGTATCGCGACATTGCGACCGACGCAAAATCTCGAGATGATCTGAATGCGATTGTACAGAAGCATCGCGCAGGCGCCGTCAGCGTACCGGTCGCTTACGTTTGCGATCAGTTGATCGTCGGCTTCGACCGACTCGAGACGACAGGGCAACGCTTTCAGGAGCTTTTCAAACGTTGGACGGTCCCTTGTCGTCCCAAGGATGGATCGTCTGGATTTTACAAGCAGGGATCGAGTCCGTTTTCGATGGCGAAGTCAACCACTTTCGTAGCATTTCGCGCGAGGATGTTTGACACTGGTCTCGTGGATGATCGAGCCACCAGCCTCGAGGGGCGTTTAGTGGCGCAGCAATCTATCGAGCCACCAGCAGAGGACTCTGCGCAGAATTCCAATGGCGATTCTAGCGAGGTTTTCGCGGATGAAGATTTTGAACTCCCGATCGGTGAGAGCTCGGAGGAGACGACAGAGGCCCAGCAGGATACGATCCTGTTACCGGTTTTCGGGCGTCTGAAGGTTAGCGACATAGGGATGCCGCTGTTTACCGTCGCCGTTGGCTTAGTGGATGGATTCAATCCGTGCGCCATGTGGGTGCTCTTGTTCTTGCTCTCGATCCTGGTCAATCTTCGTGATCGCGTCCGAATTCTGGCAGTGGCAGGAACATTTGTACTCGTCAGTGGTTTAGCCTACTTCGCATTTATGGCGGCTTGGTTGAACGTGTTTCTCATCGTCGGTTACTTGCGACCGATACAGATTGGCTTAGGCATTTTGGCAATCATGGTAGGCGCCATACACGTCAAAGATTTTTTTGCTTTTAAGCAAGGGCTCTCTCTATCCATCCCCGAATCGGCCAAGCCGGGCATTTATCAACGAGTTCGAAAGATCGTCACGGCAGAGCATCTAACTGGAGCGATCGTAGGTGCCATCGTGCTAGCGGTGCTTGTGAACGTCGTTGAGCTTCTATGCACAGCAGGGCTGCCCGCTCTTTACACACAAATTTTGACACTGCAGGAGTATCAGGCGTGGCAGAACTATGCGTATCTCGCACTTTACAATGTGGCTTACATGTTCGATGATTCGATCATGGTCTTGCTGGTCGTATTCACTTTGGGTAAGCGAAAGCTTCAGCAACGCGAAGGCGAGTGGCTTAAATTGATCAGCGGCTTGGTCATCTTGCTCCTTGGCCTGGTGATGATTTTCAGGCCGGAATGGCTGCATTGACCAGCCTATCAACTAAAGATCGACAACCAGAGTTGCGTAGTGTGTGATCTCCTTATATTCCGCACCTTGATGTTCACCACTCGTCGGTTCAATATGTTTCATGTACAGAGTGCTTCTTCCATGTATATGGAAATAGCCAGTGTAGCCATCTTCATCGGTTACGAACTCCAGCTTGTCTTTGCGAGGTGTTTTCAGCGTTCCGGCTGCGTTTGCAACGGGCTTGCCCTTGAACCATAACCGAAAACGCGTGTCGTGTTCCATTTTTTCAGCGGTAATTTCGAAGACGCAATTTTCCTCGGGCTTCGCAAGGCTGTTGACCTTCCCGACGATCGCCTTGGGGTGATAAACGAGTAAAGTTGGCTTGTCGGATTTGGGAGATATCCCGTAGACTGCTTGACCGAAGACGGCGCTGGCATCCGCCGGAATTTTTCCGGTAAACGAATGTTTGTCCTCCGCCAGCGCAACGGCCACAGTTGAATTGGTCGTTTTCGCCGAGAACTTTGACCCCGAAAATTCGGTCATTTCAACGCGAGGGTCTGGCTCAAGTGTTTCACCGAAGACGATTGTTACGCTTTGGCGGTCAGCCGCTGGGACGATGTAGACCATGTGTGCAAAAACTGGCGCAGTTGTTGTCGCAAAAAGAGTGGCAACAAGCAAAATTCGACTTAAAAAGGTTCTCATAATTTCCTCTGGTTATCCACCGCGGCTGGCGTTCGGTCCGAAGCCACCAAGCTGCAAATGCTTCGCTCGGTTGATGAGCTTCTGTTGACGAAAAGAACAGGCGAAACCTGCCTGCACTCGTTATAGTTTAATGCATAAGGATTGCAAGTGTGTTGTCCATGAGTCGCTGTTTGTTTAGGGTCCGCAGGTCTCGAAACCTAAAGTTCGCCAAGCACGTTGCCATCGCGGATTGAGGCAAAGTTGCGCCAAACGCTTAGCTCGACAGTCTCAGTCACAAAATGTACTGAGCCATCAGCGCGGAGAACTTGGACACCGCCGGTATGATTGCTGCGAGCGGCTTTCCAGGTACCAACACGCGAGTAGCAATCAATCTGCTTCGAGTTGGGCGCCAGGTAGTGATTGTAACCAGTGGTACTAGCAGCTCCATCAGCCCATTTGTCATTGCGAGTAAAAAGCACTTGACGCGATCCTTCAGCACAGGCACTGTCGCTGGGTGGTGTCCCAATCAACCACACCATTCCCTGTTGCATCTGCCGCGTTCCCACGACGGCACTCAGTGTCGATGGGGCGGCGGCAGTACCCAGCAGCGTCTCTGAAAATGTAGCCGTATTGCTCAAGCCATCAACGATATCTGCAAACCGCTTCTTCGAGTCAATATAAAACAACCCGTCGGCATGCAGGTCGGCACCCCCGTTCAGCCCCGTTCCCCAGCAGGCGACGTAATTGCCGGAACCCCAGCCCGTCGTAATGTTCTGTTGCGTATCGCTCGCGCAATAAAACGTGGGGACTTGCAGGGCGACCACAGGAGCATTCTGTGGATCGATCGCGGGCGTCTGACCAATCAAATGCAAAGGCGCTTCCAAACGAAGCGAGTTGTAAATGTTGGACTGCTCGAGAAAAGGCGACAACATCGCGTGCGCTGACCAACGATAGGCCCAGTTGGGTACGGTGGGGTAAGCCGCGGTTACTTTATATTCGTAAGCCGAAGGAAGCACTTTGAGGGCACTTTCAAAATTGTGGAGCGCCAAACCAATCTGTTTGAGGTTGTTGCTGCATGACATGCGTCTGGCTGCTTCCCGCGCCGCTTGCACGGCAGGCAATAGCAGCCCGACCAGTATGCCGATAATTGCAATCACAACCAAAAGTTCCACCAAAGTGAATCCAGTTGTCCGCTTAACGCCACGTGTCATGTGGATACTTGAACTTCTATACTTAATTTGATTCATGTTATTCAATTTAAAAGGATGGTTTGTTTAGATGCATGCGCATCGCGATCCCAATCGTCAAGAGACAAACTCTTGCGATTCCCAGAGATCAACCACACAGCAAGAATCGCGCTCATGACGCGCGCGGTCTAGCCTTGCTTGTGTGAGGAGCGGGCTTTGCATCACGCTCGTATGAGCGCGATCGATGCCGTGGGTATGATCCCGTTTCAGACGCACTTGCGCAGGATAATTCTGACGCAGACAGCGATGTTCAAGCGTCCGTGAATAGCCAGGGAACGGGACCATCTGGGCAAGTGTGATACGACTCTGCGGAGTCATCGCAGAGCGTCAACCATGCAATGATGCGAGGTGCATCGAAGAAATGCGCGTCAACGCGCTTTGTGAATACACAGTGACTAAAGTAGAGAATCGCTATCTGGATACCATTGCATTCCAAGGCGGAGTGCAAAAATACAACTTTAAAGCGATTGACAACTCCTGCGGATTCTTGCTCGTTTTCCGGATCGTCACAAGTCGGACTGTCTGGATCCGTAGCAGCCTTGGTTTTGGCTTGCGCCGAGGCTGCCTTTGTCTTTGTGGCCACAACCTTGTCCTTGGAAACAGGAGATTGCTTACCGCAGTTGCATGGGGGCTTGCTCTCCACGCTACCGTCTACACTGGCGTCAACAATCGCAGCCTGTTTTTTCGCGGCAACTCGCTGCACTAGAAACTCTGGGGGTGGGACGTTGTTTTGTTCCGCCCAAGCCAGCTTCTGCTCATCATTGTTGCAGCAGCACTTATCCCAACAATGTGTCGCAGTTGAGCAACCGCAGGGACTGTTTTCACACGGAAATCGCTCAGAGACCAGCTTACGAGGCGCAATGGGCAAGGGAAAGCCGATCATACTCAAGAGGAGGATCGGCAACATGACAGCAGCGATCAACCGAGCCCATCGGGCCGGTAAATGAATCAATCTTAATTGTTGCTGCTGTCTCAAACTGGCGACCTTCGCTCAATACGAAATGCCGCTCCTCACAAGGGAAAATTCTAGCAGCATCACGCTGATTGGCAATAGTCAAGCGTTCGACACGCGTGAGGCAAATTGACCGTCGGCCGTGGCACCAGCTTTGATAGGCGCACCGTGCCATTCAGGCTTGTCCCCTCCTCGCAATGCGAATAGGTACGCTGCTGGACGGACCAATGGTCACATTTTTCGTTTGGGTACAACGGGTTTTGTCTCAGTCAGCTCTAGTTGGAATCGCCGGAGGATGGTTCCCAGTACAATCGCCATTTCATATGAGGCAAAAGCTGCTCCAATGCAGCGTCGATGCCCCCCGCCAAATGGCATGTACTCAAATGGAGAATAGCTACGCTCCAAAAATCTCTCAGGAAGAAAACTGTCTGGTTTTGCATAAGTCTCCGCGTTGTGGTGCGCCAAAACGGTCGCTGGAGCAACGGCCATGCCTGCCGGCAAGTGATAGTCGTCAAGCTGCATTGGTGCTTTGAGCTTGCGAAGCGTTTCCGTGACAATGGGGTGGATGCGAAGCGTCTCTTGAACGGTTGCTTTAAGAAAAGCTGCCGAAGATAACTTGGTGGGTGAATCGTCTTCGAGTGCGTCCAGTTCATGGCGCAACGCTGAAAGTACTTGCGGGTTCGTGTGGAGGTGGTAAACGGCCCAGGTGAGCGACAATGCAGTGGTTTCATGCCCTGCAAACAGGAATGTCATCAACTCGGAATAGATATGCTCGCGCGTGATCGGTTGGCCGTCTTCGTAAGTGGCCGAGCACAGCATCGAAAGTATATCATCACACGTCTGCGCACTTTCCGTTCGCTGCTCGATCACTTGGTCCAAACAGCGAAACAAGTTTTGCTTGGCTTTGTTCCAACGGTCCCACGGACTCAGACCCCACAAAGGCACATGCGTTTTTCGTGAAAAAAATAGGAGTGGGGAACTGCTGGCAACAACCTGTTGGCTGGCGCGCATAAGCTTTGCCACAAGTGCTTGATCGTTTCCGCCAAATATCGTGCGGACAATAATCTCCAAGGAAATGTCGGTCATTAAGTCCAAGGTGTTGGTTTGAGGGCGTTGGCAGGCCAGTTCCAGACGCTCCACTACGCACTGCTGCATGCTGGCACCATAGGCTTTCATCCGCTCGCCATGAAACATGGGCGTCATGAGGCGTCGCTCGCGTCGATGCATATCCCCTTCGAGAATCAACATCGAACCATTTCCCATCAGCGGCACGATGGTCGTTGTCGCGAACGGAGCATAAATGGCAGGGTCTTGACCGTGGATCTTGCGGATGAGATCTTCGCGGCCAGTCACGACAACGGGACCGTTCAACGCGTTTAGCAGGAATGGGTCGCCGAAGCGTCGGACCCAACCTTCCAGCGCAGCTCGCGGGTTGCGAATTAACTGCAACGTCGGAAGCCACGAGCCTCGTGGCCCCAGTGGTAACGATGTACGCGCTTCAGCCAGCTCCACTTCAGAATTTGAATGCATCAGACACCGCCCGTAGCTATGGAAGTTGTTGGTAAGGTTATAAATTGTGGCTAAAAATGAAGAACCCCTGTAGAGCTGACAGTTGCCGACGGGAAGAGCTCTCAGTCGAAATTTATCTAGTTTTAACCTCTATGTATAACCAGTTTTCGTAACGGCAGGTTGGTGCTGGTAAAGAGTGGGTAACTACAGCTTCGCTATTATTCGATCGGCGAATACGTTTTTTGTTCGCCCCATGCGGTGCACCCAGTCGATAGTGCGGGCTTCAATACTTGTTATCTTAAAGAGCTATTCTTCAAGACGGATGATTTGTGAAACTATTTTACACGGACCACTTTGAATTGCCGCTTCCCGCCGGCCATCGCTTTCCGATGTCCAAGTACCGGCTTTTGCGCGATCGTATTCAGTCCGACATCCGGCTGGCTGATCATGAATTGCTGGTTCCCGAGGCGGCCAGCGAAGAACAACTCTGCCTGGCCCATGATCGCGATTACGTACAACGCGTAGTTTCAGGAGGTCTCTCGGAAATTGAAATCAAGCGGATCGGCTTTCCATGGTCACTTGCCATGGTGGAGCGTTCGCGGCGTAGCAGCGGCGCGACGCTTGCCGCCGCGCGGCAGGCTCTCACCGCTGGGATCGGAGTTAACCTGGCCGGTGGTACGCACCACGCCATGCGAAATGCTGGTGAAGGGTTTTGCGTCTTTAATGATGCCGGCGTGACGCTCGCCGCGCTCCTGGCCGAAGGACTTATTCAACGCGGTGTGGTGATCGACTGCGACGTGCATCAAGGCAACGGCACCGCCCATATTTTCGCGAATGTCGCAGAAGTTTTTACCTTCTCCATTCACGGTGAAAAGAACTTTCCTTTGCGTAAATACCCGAGCAGTTTGGATGTGGGACTAGCCGACGGAACCGACGATGAGGACTATTTACAAGCTCTCTCTGAAGCGCTTGGGCAAGTGTTCGCGCAGGGGCCGTTTGACTTGGCGATCTTCTTGGCCGGCGCAGATCCCTACGAAGGCGACCGACTCGGACGACTCAAGCTGACAAAACCGGGATTGGAGGCGCGCGACCGACAGGTGCTGTCGCAACTGCGCCAACGCGAGATTCCTGTGGCGATCGCCATGGCAGGTGGCTATGCGCCCGACGTCGAGGATATTGTCGATATCCACCTGCAAACGATCCGCACTGCGGCAGAGTTTGCGTAGAATGGAGTAAACTCGCGCCGCGGCTTTCTCGCGTCCTGGCCCCGGGCTATTTATCTACTTATCTTCTTCCAACTAGGTGCCACCGCTCTGAACATATTTCATGGTGATTTGAGTCGGGAAAGCGAGGCTTTTTAGGGTAGCGTCCTAACGTCCACAAACAAGGAGATGTTCAACGCGGTGATTTGTCGGCTCTTCATTTTTCACCTCATTTATAACCAAGACCCGCCCGGGCTTCGGAACGGCTCACGGCTACCGCCGTTGGTGCCCCGTTTTCGGACAGGTTCTCCAAAGCGTTTGAGTTTCTTCGACACCTTAGACGAGCAAAAGATAGACAACAGAACAGAGGTCAATAAGTCAAGCTCGAGCGGATCCAAGCGGTCAAAGAGGGCGAGTCGATCACCAATCAACCGCACAAGAATTCCACGCAGCAGGCCTACAGCCCCAGCCTCTCGCGCGAGGAAGTACGTTCGCTGGTGGCCTCGACAGACAGAATAAAACACTCAACGGAGGCAAAACCACTGAAGTCGAAGCCGTTGTCGGCAGCGATGGCCAGATCAATTTTGTCCAGCACACGTTTGAGAGACGCCGGTGCTGCCCGCTATGACCCCAGCAATAGCTGCAAGTCATCGGCTGTCAGAGTGCGAATTAAGCTGCTGTTGCCGGAAATAATTGAGTCGGCGAGCTCGCGTTTCGTTTTCTGCAGCTCTAGTATTTTCTCCTCGACCGTGCCCTTGGTGATCATTCGATAGGCAAACACATTTTTGGTTTGGCCCATGCGGTGCGCTCGGTCAATGGCTTGAGCTTCAACGGCCGGGTTCCACCAAGGATCGAGGATATAGACGTAATCGGCAGCCGTTAGGTTCAATCCATGACCGCCGGCTTTAAGGCTGATCAAGAACAGTTGGCAGTTGGCATCGTGCTGGAAGCGGTGAACTGGCGATTTGCGATCGTTGGTCTTTCCATCTAAATATTCGTAGCGCATCTTCCGCGTCTTGAGGTCCTTTTCGAGCAGAGCCAACAACGACGTGAATTGAGAGAAGACCAGTACTTTATGACCTTCTCCCATGACTTCCTCAAGTTGTTCCAGCAGCAAATCCATTTTCGCGCCGCGAGCACCCAGTTTGGGGTTGACCAAGCGCCCATCGCAAGCGGCCTGCCGCAGTCGTAGAAGTGCTTCCAGCACATGGATCTTGGAACGATGCATACCTAGCTCTTGTATGGTTTCGCCAAGTTTCACGCGGTAGTGCTCGCGCAGTTCATTGTACTGGCGTTTCTGTTTGGGAGTCATCTCGCAGAATAAAGTCTGTTCCGTTTTGTCTGGCAGGTCTTTTAGTACTTCCTGTTTCGTGCGTCGCAAGATGAACGGACGAATGGCCTTCGACAGTTGCTCCAACGTCTCCGCTTGACAGTCAACTCGGCTGAACGCAGCAAACGCTTGGCTATGTCCAAGTAAACCTGGATTCAGGAAGCGGAATTGGGACCAGAGGTCACCCAGGTGGTTTTCAATTGGAGTCCCCGTCATCGTCAAGCGGTGATCGGCCTTTAACAGGTAACATGATTTCGCGGCATCCGTTTTAGGATTTTTGATCGCCTGCGCTTCGTCTAGAATTGCGTAGTCAAAGTCCAACGCCAGCATCTGATCGGTGTCTTTGCGCAGCGTACCATAGGTTGTCAATATCACATCTGCCGTCGCCAGTTCGTGCACACGAGCTTGCCGATCGTTGCCGGTATAATCAACCACTTTCAACTGAGGCGCAAACTTGGCGGCCTCTTCGATCCAGTTAAACACCAAGCTCTTGGGCACCACAACCAGTGAAGGTTTACGAACTTCGTCGTGCTTCAAACGACGCGCACGGCGTTGTTCAAGCAACGCCAGAATCTGGATGGTCTTCCCCAATCCCATGTCGTCCGCTAAGCATCCGCCAAAACCGAAGGCCTGCAGGAAGCCGAACCAACCTAGGCCATCGCGTTGGTATTCTCGAAGTTCACCGCGAAACGCCCTAGGCTGTTTGCCGGGCTTGATGCCATCAAATGCAGCCAGTTGCTTGCGAATGTTTTTGAAAGTCGCATCCACTTTAATTGAGTCGGTTTGCTCTTGCTCGGCCAGTAATGCGTCGAGTATCAGCGCCTGGGCGCGACCGAACTGCAGCGTGTCGCCTTCCTCGTTCGCAAGTTCTAAGAACTTGCCAAACCTCTCGACCCACTCGGTTGGCAACATGCCATGCGAGCCATCGTCGAGCCGAATGAAATTTTCCTTACGACGAACTGCCTGCAACAGCGCTGGTAGCGGCACGATCTGGTCGGCGTAGGTGACTCCGCCCGACAAATCAAACCAGTCCATGTCGCTGGTGACTTCCAATGAAAAATGCCCCGGCGCGACCAGAGGACGCCCTTCAGCTTCCACCAACCAGCCAATCGAAGAAAGCGATTCTGTCAATGAAGACAAGGCGGAGAACTCGACAGCTTGCCCCCCAGCCCCATCGTGTACCAGGCTTTTGGTCTCGATCAATTGTGTCAGCTGAGTCTGCTCCTGCTGGCGATCGCGTGTAAGTAGTCGCGAATTGTCTGCATCGAAAAGCCTGGACGTCAGGTTGTCAGGTGCAAGGTCATGCTCTCCGTAGCGAAACATGACGGTCGCATTGAGTAGGAAACCCGTTGAGTTGCGCGGCAATTGCGCAGGCCACTTAAGCTTGAGCACGGGTTGTGGTACGCCGGTTACCTCAACTAAGTTCCACGATTCAGGCCACACCAGCGGGGGAGCTTCCGTGACCTTCAGCAGGCTGTGAATCAAGCCATCACGTTGGTCTGAGGGAATTTGTTGTACTCCGCTATTCATGAAGTGCGCCAACCAAGGGAGGTGTAGCGGGTCAACTTCCCCCAGTGAGCCTACCAGGAGTACCACGCCCGATCGCCAAGCCCAGGTGATGTCGCGGAGTGGGTGAAATGCTCCACTCGCCTGCATGCGCAAGTCCATAGAAAACTGATCATCGACTATGTCGCTGAAGACAACTTGCGGTTGGAAGGGCTCCGCGACAAATGTCTCAATTTTCATCGGCTCTGGCTGTACCGTGGGGTCGACTCGCCAGAACATCCGCCCTGTCTCGACAATGTCTCGCAGGAGCAACGAGGCGCGGTCGCTAACAATGTCAACACCGACCGCAAATGAGCAGATGCTACTAGATTGGTTTCGAACTAATCGTTGCCACGGGCGACGATGATCGAAGTTGTCGTATGCGTTGTCGGGATTGACCCGCAATAGCCCCTCGATAATTTTGGCATCCACTGGCGAGAGCTTACCTATGTTCTGGTCAAGCGTGCGATGCGTGGCTTCAGGGGACCTGTACCACAGTTCGTCCGTTTCGCTCTTATCACGCAGATAAACTTTCAGCACCGGCCAAGCGCCCGTCTGCACCGACAAGTTCAGTAGGAACCAAGGTGTTTTCGCGCACTGTTGAGCTTTCGCGATCAGTTGGCCGGTGTGGACTCCTCTTATCTGTTGGTTAATCGAGTCGAAGAAGACTTTCCAGCGCGGCGGCGCACCAGGGTAAGGCAGCCGAATGAAGTCCACGGCAGTCATCGTTCTGTCGTGGTTGGAACGGTTGTTCCAAAGTTTTGCCCTAACATCATCCACCGTGTTCGTTGGTGGCACTGCCCGCGATTTGGCTTTGTCGATATTGACACCTGCGTGTGAACCGATAGCCGCTTTAGCCAGATCAGAGTCTAGTCTTCGCAGGACGGCCCAGAGGTGTTTGCAGCATCCAGTATTGCCATATTGCGGACAACTGCAGGAGTAATCATACAAATCAGAAAGCGATTCCTCGAGTTCAACTTCGACGACGTATTTGCGGTTGGAAGCTCCAAGTACTTCGGCCGTTGCCTTGCCATCGGAAAAGTTAAATGCACTGACTCGCCCTTGCCTGAAATAGGAATCTCCGCGAGTTCGATCGGATTCAGAGAATTCGTTGCGATAAGTAGCGCATGCCGAGAAAATAGGCATTGTTCAGCTTCCTTGCAAACACAATTTAGTCGTCGGCTCAATAGTGCGCCCAGTTTCATGAATCCCAGCTTGGCTAAGCTATCCCTAACTGGTCATGAGCACTAAGCACTGGAAACATGGCCTTTAATTCTCCTGCAGGCACGAAGTCTTGTCGAGCAGGCAAAGAGTTGTCAAAGTAAAATTTCCGCGATAGATTTGTCGCTGCCGAGCAGGCTGGTCAGTTAGAACGAGCCTGCAGCTCCGGCTTCTTCTGAATCGCTTGCAATGTGTTACTCCTCGCGAATTCCGAACACAAGGCCTGACCCCTAAGATTGCGGCTTCGGTTGGGAGAGAAAGAGGCTCCTGCCGAGCTTTTTTGGACCGCCGCCTAACGTCCACAAGCGAGCATGGAGCGTGCTTCCGCCTGACTTCGCCCGTTGCTGTGCAACTCGGCACAGATGATACTAAGCTATAATTTGTCCCACTTTAAAGCTCTGACCTCACGCCCGAAACTTACCTCGAAGATAAGAATTTTCCATGACTAACAAATTCTCACCCTGGTTCGCGCTGTTGTTAATGGTTTGCGTCGCACAAGTTGCTAAATCGCAGGATCGCTTTCGCGTTTACATTGGTACGTACACAGATGAAAATAGCGAAGGCATTTATCAGAGCGAATTGAACCTGGCTGACGGTTCGCTCACTGCTCCCACATTGGCGGCTAAATCGCAAAGCCCATCGTTCTTGGCGATTCACCCCAATAGCCGGTTTATGTACGCAGTGAACGAAGGAGATGCAACGCTCAGTGCCTTTGCCATTGATGACGCAACTGGGCGGTTGACGTTCCTCAATTCACAGCCATCGCAAGGTGGTGCGCCATGCCACTTAATCGTTGACGCCACCGGGAAAAACGTCTTAGCAGCCAACTACACCGGAGGCAGTTGCTTGAGCATTCCGCTAGAGGCGGACGGCAGCTTGAGCGCGCGTAGTTCTTTTCAGCAACATCGAGGAACGCGTACGAATGGACATTCGATACATCTCGATCGCGCGAATCGCTTTGCTCTCTGCTGCGACTTGGGGTTGGACCAAGTCATCATTTATGCGTTTGACGCCCAGCTTGGTACGCTGACGCCTCACTCTGTGTTCGATACGCCTAAAGGTACCGGTCCACGGCATTTCGCCTGGCACCCCGACGGTAAGCGGGCCTATGTCAATGGCGAAACTAATTTGACCATCATTGCCTGCGACTACGATGCGGCGGAAGGCAAACTGACCAGTCGTCAAGTACTATCAACGCTACCCGCTGATGTGGCTCGTAACGGTGGCAGCACGGCGGAGGTCATGGTGCATCCAACCGGCAAGTTCTTGTATGTATCCAATCGCGATCCCTACAATTCAATTGCGATATTCTCGATCGACGAAGCCACGGGTGAATTGCGAGTAGTTGGTCATCAGTCGGCTGGAGTGAAGACCCCCAGGAATTTTGCGATTGAGCCGACGGGCCAATACATGTTGGTCGCCAATCAATCCGGCGGGAATGTCATCTTGTTCCGCATCGATCAGAACACAGGCGAATTGCAACCAACCGATGTGAGCATCTCCGTCCCCAATCCTGTCTGTATAAAATTTATGCCTTTGCCACAGTAGCTCGCGCGATTGGTTTTGCCAAAGAGTCGCCTTTCGCTGCTCACGGAAGTAGCGTAAACAGTTCGTTCGCTAAGGGAATTGCGGCGTTTGCGGCGTTTGAATTGGATCGATATCCAGTGTCCGTGAAAGTTGACGGAATCTTGCTACTCTGGATATCCTGAGCCCTTGTTTTTGGCATAATGTCATTAGCTACTATAAGGGTTTGTCGGTCCGCCATGGCGTGATTCTGCGGTAGTAGCGGATATGTCGCGGCATTCGACGCAACATCAAGTATCTTTGAAAGGTCGCGCAGATGAACAACGCCAAACCCCATGAGTCTGACGCAACAACTAGCGAGTTCGCGCAGGTCTTTCACGATGAACTTTTGGCCGTGCAAGCATGGCGTGATGCTCGGTCTGCTCGAAATGATAAAACGGCACGCGAGCAACCTCAAGATCTCCGAGCTGCCGCAAGTTTGCTGCATGCTGAATCGGATGTTGAGCGAGATGAGGACAAGGCAGAGCGACTTCAGGCAGCGGCACTGCAACATAACCTGTGTGGACTGGCCATCTCGGGTGGTGGTATACGAAGCGCGACGTTTGCGTTGGGGGTACTGCAAGGATTGGCGTTCACGGGGTTGTTGCGTAAGTTCGATTACCTTTCGACGGTATCCGGGGGCGGCTACATTGGTTCTTGGTTAACTGCTGGAATCCAACGTCATGGCTTTGCAGAAATGGAACAACGCCTATTGCCGCCCAAGTATCGCGTTAAGCCTCCGACGGCAGAGTCTGCTGATCACCCGTCGATTCGGCATCTAAGGCTCTATGGAAACTACCTAGCTCCACGACCGGGCATCTTTACGGTGGAAGGTTGGCTACTTATTGCCATCTATTTTCGTAACATGTTACTGCACCAGTTGGTTCTGTTGTTTGCTGCAATTGGAATGGTGCTGGCGCTACGCGGCGTAGTCGAAGGTCTGGGAAATCTGAAGTGGAATGCGGCCTTAGATTCTCGCGGGTGGCCATTGTTCTTGATCTCTTTGTCGGCAATAGCATTGGTAGTGGGCTCTTTGCAAATGAAGCGGACTATAACTGAACGCTTGCCGTTGCAGAGAAGCCTCGCAGGGATGCCGTACTACTTGGTGTTTTTTGGAATGCTGGCAGCCATCTTGTACCTAGCTGGGCTTGTGCATCTCGCAGCTCGACCAATGAATGGTGGGACGGGTACATTAGTCTGGTTGAATGCGCTTTGTTTCGCTGCATTGGGGTTGCTTCAGTACATCCATGATCCAAACAGAGCTTCTATAAGTCAAATACGAAGGCTTACGAGCAGTTTATGTGCTGGTCTAGTCGCTGGTCTAGTTGCAGGACTTTTCTTTAGGTGGCTGGCTAATATCCCGGCAGTAAACGGTGGAGGCATGATCGCAATCTGGTCGACGCTGGGTGTGCCCGTTTTGATTTCAACGGGCGTACTCGGCAATTTTCTATATGTCGGTTTTGCTGGCAGGCATCTTGAATCGTCCGAACGTGAGTTTTGGTCGTTATTTAACGCGAGGGCGTTGATGCTGGCAGTCATCTGGATGGGACTATTTGGCTTGGTCGTTTATGCACCGGTTGCACTTGTAACAATTTTTGGCGAAGGGCGCGAGTGGCTAGCGACTGCTTTAGCCAGTGGCTGGGTTGCCTCACTTGTCTCTTTTCTTTGGGCCGCGCAGAGTGAGAAGAGCGGAGATGGAACTTCCAAATCGTTTTTAGACATTCTTGCGCGGATCGCCCCTTTTGCGTTTCTTGCGACACTTTTTTCGGCTGTGGCTTTGGTAACAGTTTGGCTTGCGTACGATGGTTTCGCTCTATGGATGGGATACACCGAAGGAAGCCCAGGCTACCGACGGTTTGCCGACAGCATGCCGGAGTTGCTAAAGGATTTGGACCGTCACAAAGCCGATTCCGGCCGCTGGTCTTCTTTCGGGAGTTTCGTGTTGTATTTCCTCGGTGCTGCGTTGGCGTTCGGTTTGGCCAGGAGCATGGGGCGCCTTGTCGGGGTCAATCGGTTTTCGCTGCAGGAGTTGTACAAGAATCGGCTTGTCCGCTGCTATTTGGGAGCAACGAATGACAAGCGAAAGCCCAATTCGGAGACGGACTTCGATTTTGATGATGATCTTCCAATGTCTTCGCTATTGCCATCGCTCGACTCGCACTCCAGCGACGAGAGTTCGAATCGTTGGGGACCGTTTCCGATTATCAATTTTGCGCTCAATCAGCGTTCGTCAAAGAGCGACAACTCAAATTTGGCAAATGAACTCGCTCAATCATCGTTGGCGTTTGTCGAACGCAAGGCGCGTCCGTTTTTCTGTTCTCCTTACCATACAGGAAGTATACGGACCGGGTTCTGTCGAACGAGTTCATTTGCCAATGACATTCAAGTTGGGACCGCCGTCGCAGTGTCAGGTGCAGCGGTCTCTCCCAATATGGGCTATCATTCTTCGCCGCTGACGACCATGTTGCTGACGATCTTTAACCTGCGATTGGGTGCTTGGTTTGGCAACCCATCTCGCGAAGCGACTCGGTATAAAGAAGATCCCTCGGCATCTCTTAAGCTGATGCTTGACGAAATGGCTGGTAAGACCGGCGCGGATGCGGATTATGTTTATCTCTCGGATGGAGGGCACTTTGAAAACACTGGTGTGTATGAGCTACTCCGGCGCAGGTGTCGCTTTATTGTCGTCGTTGATGCTGGCTCGGATCCGCAAATTCACGAGAACATTGGTCGTGTCGTGCGTTTAGCAAGAATCGACTTCGGTATTAACATCAACGTTGACATGAGTCCTGTGACGCCAAGCCTCGAAGGGCAGTCGCTTAGCCACGTTACCGTCGGACGGATTCACTACGCCCATCGCCACGGTCCGCCGACAAGTGACTCTCAGAGCGGTGACAACGAAGCAGATTTCGCCGATCCATCATATCGATATGAGGATAATCAAGGAATCATTGTTTGGATCAAGAACACGATGACTGGGACGGAGCCTGTGGACTTGAAGAACTTTCGTGCGATGAACGGCTTGTTTCCGTTTGATCCAACTATGAACCAGTTCTACGGTGAATCGCGTTTTGAATCCTATCGCATGTTGGGTTTCCATTCTGTGTTCAAAATACTGGAGAATGTCTCGTTTCGACAGGGGACTGCAAATGACGACCAACCCCTAAGGCCTGAGTTTGAAGTCGGAGGACCTCTGGCAGCAAGTGTGTCCCTGAGTGCACCGCCAGCAAGTGAAGCTGAAGCCAAGAGGCAACACTTCGACTCAAACGCGGCGAAACAAAAAACGAACATCGCGTACAAATCACGGACTCGCTTCTCAGCCGCATTTGCCAATTACATGAAGCCAGCAATACGAGTTGTAGCGCACAAGGCGGTTCGGCCCAGCCATTCTGCCGATGAAACGGTTCCAATTGATCATCAAAATCGACCTCTGTTTTTCGATGACGTACCGGTCCGCAGCATATTTGAGGACATTTTCAACTACTGGCTAGCGAAGCCAAAACAGTTTGGTCTGGACTACGTTCGACAGAATGAAATCTATATGAACATTCTCGAGAAACTCCGAACTACACCGATTCTATTCCGCTTTGCTGCTGAACTCTACGGAACGTTCCATCAGAAGGAAGCAGCCAGACAGAAAATAGAAGGCGAGCAACAGGATAGTGCCGAAATGCTCGCGGAGCGTTTGATGATTGGTGAGATGATGACGCTGTTGGAAAATGTGTGGTTTGCCCTGGACTTAGAGCGTAATCGCCTTCATCCTGTCCATGCGGGCTGGATGCAAGTATTTCATCATTGGATTCATGCACCGACCGTCTTGAGGCACTGGAATCATTCGCCGGTCGAATCGACTACGGGTGGTTACCTCGCGACTGATCATGCTGATCGTTCTGATGGTTTAAAAAAAGAGTCGCGAGTTTGTGGATGATGTGTACCGACGATAACTGTACTTCAATCTGAAAAGTGTGCCTGAAGTCTGAGCGGCTTTGTCGACGCGAAATGTCCAGGTGCCTTTGCACCTTTCGCCAGCGCGATTGAGAAACAAGCAGCACGCCCGTCTCATCACACCGCGCGCTCCGTCCGATGTGAGGGTCGAATTGGCAGGAAGAACTCGTGGAAAGCAGATTGAGTACCAGACGTTTCGTGCTTTTGCATTCGGCGCAACTGTTACATTCGGTACGTGGATTTGTTATCCGTCGACAGTTGGGCGGGAAGGTATTTGGAAGGAGGCGGAATGGAATTAGGCTGAAAGCTGTGTGTGTCGATGGACCCTGCGTCGGAGCTTTCAGTATGTTTTCGTTTTTCTTGCGATCGGTAGCCTTGTTGTTACTGTTTCCTATGGCTTGCGCTGTTGCCTGGGGTGGGGAACCTTGGGGTAAGCATCTTGAGAAACATGCTTGCGACGGCACCTGTGGACTGCATCAGCTTCGACATTTGGGTGATCGCTTCCACGCGCATGATGGCTTCGATCGTGCTCAACAGGAACTTGTGGGCGGTTGGGGGCTCAGTGCGGAAGCTGGCGGCGACGTTGACATGCAAGCTGATGGCCAGGAGCATTTGTTTCTCTCCGTTCGATCGGCACATGGGAATCAGGCGTACACTTCCGGCTTAATGCGCTCAAGCCAAATCGAATATGGCCCACTGTCGTTCGAAATCCATTCAACGAGTCCAATCGTCCCCAGTGAATTCCGATTGCTCGTCAATGGTATGGCCGCGCATCCAGAGGAGTTTGCGATGGCGAGCGAGTGGCTGAGCGATGCGCAAGGTTGGAGGCGCTCGATACCTTGGAATTGTCCACCGCTGGGAAAACAGGCGATCCAATTCGAAGTGCGTCTACTCGATCGCCTCGTGACCTCGGAACCGTTATGGATTGAGATCGTACCTCCTGCTAAACCGGAGGTTGTGGCCGTCGGTGCAAGCGAATTGGCCACGTCGCCGATCCAACGTGGCGAAATCGTAAATGTCTATCAGGATATGATCGTTGTGCGATTTGCAATGTCCCCAGCGACGAGCATGGTCATGCATATTCAGGGTTTGCAAGACGTTCCTGGACAAGCCTTGGAGGATTGCTGCTTCGCATTTCAACTGAACGAACTCAACATTGGGCGCCATGCAATAAAATTCAGCCGCGTTGTTGGCGACAGTTGCGCCATGACCAGCGAAGCGTCCAACACGCTGTGGATTCAGTACGAACCAAAAAATGCACTGCACTCGCTGCGAAACGAAAATGCGCTGCGTCGCAAAGCCATCGTCGACCGAGTTCGGCAAGTTGCTTCCAAGTCACGTCCAACGTTTCATCCAGTAGAAGTGTACAACGATATGAACATGGAGTTCTCGCCGCTGCCATTCAATCCACCGGTGGAAGCGCAGTCGACGGTATCAACTTCCGAAGCTGGCAGCCACTCACCCATTTCGGCACCCGAAGTAGTGCTCGCCTCCGAACTTCCAAGTCCCACTTTAGCTCCAAGCCTTTCGAAGATCGCTGAAGAGGCGGACCTTCCTAGAAATGAAAATACTGTAGGCGATGTTGAAGATGAAGTGGAGGAGCAGCGAAAGTCGAGTAAACCCGTTGTACCCGAACCCCTGGAACCCCTGGAGTCACGCGGCAAACGTTCCGTGAAGTCACATTTCGTTTTGCGTGATGGGCAAGCCGAATTGACTCAAGCTCCGACGGTTCAACTACTCGCCTCGGCACCACCCCTTAACCCACCACCATTGGACAGTCAAAAGAAGCTGTCAACACTGCTTCGCGAACAAGCTCAACTTGATGCGGATGTCTTGAACAAATTTGAAGACGACTTGGCACTTGCGGAAGAAGTGTGGCTGGCAAACAAAGTAGTCTCACATGTCATTTTTGATGCACCAGCATATTTTACACAGAATGGCTATGGTCCCGCGGGGCAAGAAGATGCGCGAAACGGTTTGGTACTACTGGAAGGGATGGAATTAAGTACTCAAGCTAGCGGGCATTGGGAGCTGAAGATTCCGTATATCAAGTCGACGACGCCGGCAGTTTTGCATTTGCAGATTCAGTTCAAAACGGATCAAGGCAGATGGAAGCCGTTAACCTTGCAACCGATTTGCTTTAAAGCGGGTCGGCCTTGCATCGACCCCAGCGACTGCAAGTGCTCGAGTGCAACGTCCAGTGCCGAGCAGAGTCAGCGTTGCGACTGTTCGGAAAGCGGCCAACCGCAGGTGACGCTCAAAGGCTACTCGCCTCTGCTGCGCCGCGAGGTCGGCGCGTTTACTGAGGTTCGTCGCCGAGGTTCGGTCGTTTTTGGGCATGGGTATGCTGCTCTCGAAGATCGCCGCAGCTTCTGAACGCAACTCGAAAACGAGATTCCGATTAAGGATCTTGGTTAAAAATTAGGGTTAAAGATGAAAAGCCGTCCGAGCAAAACGAACAGGTGTGAACCAGCCTAAGCCTTTACAGATCGTCGTATGCGACTCGCAGAATCACTGTTTTTCAAGGTTGTGGTGTCTAGCTCTCTTATTTTTAACCACCTATTTATAACCGAATCCCGTAACAGCTTCTTTATCTGTGGGTAGCCGAAATAGTACCGAAGGCTTTTGACCTACTAAGCAGCCGGCTCTGTTCGCCGATCAATGCCGTTATGCCCGAGGCTAGCGCCAACGGCTGGCAATTGAACAAGCCGGTAGCGAAGCAGTTGACATGCCCGAGGCTAGGGCCAGCGGCTGACAAACCCGGCTGATAACTGATAGCTAGCGAAGTACTTGGCAGGAATGCTTCAGTAAATCTACTGACCAGGCGAAACACGCTCACCCTGCCTTTGGAGTTTGCCGATTGTAGCGATAAGACGTCGCTGTGCAAAACGGTTGCGTCCAATGCATGCAAAATCACAACTGCGACACGGCAGGAGGCCCCCAGTGCGTCAAGCAATTGTTCTCGTCGTTGGTTTATTATTAATTGCCATTTGGGGCGTAGGGCTCCGCATTGCAATCCACGGCCTTGGTGAACGCACACCCGACTTGATTCGCAGTACTGCAGTCGTAAAGCAGTTACCTGCGATACGTGTCACCCCCTTCAATCGCACGACAACCTCAGACGTTGTGCCAGCGTCCTATTCTTCGTTCGTGCCTGAATATCCGACGTTAATCGAAGTCAGCGAAGAGCACGTTGCTCCGCAATGGATTTGGGAGCGCGAGCTATTGCAGGGGCGAAATGCCGTCGTGTGGTTGCGCGGCTCAGAGTTGAGGCTCAAGTACGAGTCCACATTGGCGGACGTTTCTTCTACGCCGATTGAGGTTGAACTTGACGGCAAGACAATGCCGCACGGCACGTTCAGTGCTTTCGACAATGAAATCACTTGTGAACTGGATTTGGATTTGACCGAATATCCAAGCGACGTTCGCATCGTCTTGGAGCGTCAAACGAATCACTTTAAATTGCTAGTGACATCAGGTGGAACCGAGGGAATTCGCGTTCGAAGGCCGTCGAAGAGTACACTATTGCCGCCAACGATCGTCGAAACGCGTCTGAGCAACCACTATCCTTGGACCCCAGCCCCCGTGGAGCAAGTCAACAGAGACTTTCTTCTTGGTCACAACACAACATTTGGTGCTAACCTGCGGGTCTATGGTCCAACCAGACAGTTGCTGGGAGTTCTTGTGGGAATTGGGGCGAGCGGTACCGCGAAGGTCCTCGGCACAACAGAGGTAGCCGTTAATTCTGTTGCGGATCTTCAATTGGCCGAACTAACGATTGACACCAAGAAACACTCGGGCAAGGACTTTCAATTGCACTATGCAGCCGTGGAAGCTGCACATGTTTTCTCAGATCAAGTCGTCGTCGCCACGGGAAAAGACAATCAGAATCCGGGCCTGGGGACTACAGTTAGCGTCAACGATGAGAATTCGACTACGCACCAGTACCTGACAACAAATCAGCGCGGCAAACCGATTCTAAAGTCGGCAATTTCTTCGTTACCGGACAGTGCGAAAGGCTTAATTGCATGCAAGCTGTTTAGAAACAACCAGTCCATTTCGTCAGCCGCGTTGGTCACCGAGGCCACCGTTCGCTTCGCGGATGCGTCGCTGGTCGAAGGTCTTAATCGCGTCGAGGCAAGACTGTTCGTCGGAGACGATCAATTGCCGAAGGTCACCTCAACTAATGCGGAGATAGACGTCAAATCCGACGGGTTTCGCATTTTAAGTGCAGGCCCAGATGAATTCGGCGCGGCGCTCGGCGTATCGCGAATTCAAATCGACTTCTCCCATCCCATCAAGTCTCCGTCGCCCCTAACCAGTGAGAACTTTCGGTTGCTCTATAGCGAAACAGGCCAATTCGCAGGAGAAGCGTTGCCAGTCAATCAAACGACGATCACGCTGGAACCGTCCAACAAATCATCGGTAACCATTGCCGTTGGGGATGTGAAAAGGGGATACTATCAGCTAACGGTCTTTCCACTCGGCTTAAGTGACTTTTATGGAAATGAGCTTACGGGTTCGGATGGTATTCGGGGCGGGAACTACGTAAAAGTCTTCGGCGGTGCGGCTCAGCTTGCGGCCGAAGCTTATCCCGTCATTCCAGGTGTCAGCCGTGGCAATGCGCCGATGGTGGAGTACCCCGAGTTTGTGCAACCTCGCAAAGTGCCAACTGGCTTCAATCCGAATGATAAAGTCGAAACACGAGTTGCAAGATTGTACTTCTACCGCGATGCCCATCGCGTAGCGCAAATCCTGAATCGGCGCGTGCAGTCGTACAATCGCCAGGAGGTGGCTGTGCGCAGGCAACTGGCAGATAAAGCGCGGCAAGAAGCCGACTCGCGTACCACCAACCGCATGATATCCGAGCGCGCAGCGGTTGAAGCGGCGCAGCGAACCCGCGAGCTGGAGAATCAACTCAGCGACACACAGCGCTCGCTGAACAGCACGCTACAGCAACTTCAATTGGCAGCCGGGCAACCCGCCGCGACGGACGAAGCAGGGCGGCAGCGTCAGCAACAGATCTTGGACCAGTTGCAAACCACCGCACGCAGTTTCGCTCAGCAAGCTGAAACGCTCGAATCGCAAGTCCGCTCGGCGCGAGACGCGGAAGTGGCTGCAAACGAACGTTGGCAACAGACGCAACGCGAAGAAGAGTTGGCGCGCACCGATCAATTCCGTATGGAAACTGCGGCCGCACACTCCGATCCGGATACATTTGCGGCGGGAGTACCAACCAGCGACGATCCCGTTGCCCAGGTGAGCATTTCAGTCATCGGCGAAGGTCTGCTGCATCTGCGCGGGCCGCTCAAAGGTGTCAATCAAGTACGAATGATGGTCGACCAGATCGATTCGCCACAAGGGCAGGTGCGCATCAATGTTCACTCGACACAAATCAACGGTGACGAAGCGGATGAGTTGGAAGTGGTGGCCAATCGCATTCAAACTTATATCGATCAAGCGCGGTTTCTCACGGTGCAGTCGGCGGAGATGTTGCGCAAAGCGGTGATTCACGTAGCGGCCACGCGGGCGGAAGAAGCGCGTGGGCTGTACCCTGGAGCATCGCAGGCCGAACGCGACCAATTGTACTTGAATGCTTTTTTCGGTAGCGATTTCGTGAATGAACTACGGAGCATGGATTCCGAGTTACTTCACACGGGCAACAAACTGCTCTCCTTGCATTCGATGGATGTGACCAGTCTATCCAGCGCTTTGATGTTGCTCGCCTTGGCCAACAACGGAACGCGTTTGGAGATCTTGGATGAATTTCAGCGGTTGGTGCAATACGACCTCGCCGTCGCCGAGCAACAGTTTATTCAGAACGGCATTGGAGCATGTGTGGGCGGTTGCAAAAAGGGCTGCAAGCATCATCAGGCTGGACCACCCATTTGCAACTTGGCAGGCAATTCGACGTTCACCAGCTTAAGGGGATTTTTCGATTCGCAGTTGCAGAACAATCATACGATGAGTCCGCTGCAGCATGAAACGATCGGCCTGGCACAAATACTTAAGGCCCGACTCATCACTGAGATGGAGTACAAGCAACGCGTCATGGAACGCGCAGTGATCGAAGAACGAACGCAGGGAGTGGAGAATTCTCAAGCCCAATTGGTGAGGGAACGTGACGCAGAAGAGGAGGTTCGCAAGGCCCGCATTGCTCAGGTGAACGCACGCTCTACCGTTTTACCGCGAGTCGCGAAGGCTACGGCTGTGATCGATGAGGCTGAGAAGTTGTTGCAATCGGCCAACGAAGCAATGGTTCAACTGACGTTGTTTGTGGAAGCCGAGTCACGACAAGAAGTCAACGATGCAAGTGATTACCAAACTGTGCTGCGCAATGTCAAGAATCGAATCGAAAGCGCAACGGTCCAGCGACGCGAAAACGCTAGTCGTGCGACCTCCGCACAAGTCAAAGAAGCATGGATTGGCGTCATGAGTGAGGGGTCGGGATTCTCGCGTTCGCTCTACTATTCGACGGAGCGAATCGGTAGCAAGAAGAGTGAAAATGACTACATTGATATTGATACGGTTACATGGGTATTTGTCACCCAAGAAGAGCGAGACCCAATTTTTCATACTTTGAACGCACTGCGAAGTGCCCTGATTGGCTTGCGGTCAACTGTGCAAGTTATTCACGGGGAGCGAAGTCTGGCAGAGCAAGACGTTGATAACTTGATCAACCTTATTGATGAATGGCAAGGAGAGATACGAAAAGTACCACCCATCAAGGGAAAATACCCCATCGCGACCGTTTCGGATATTATAAAAGCGATTGATTTTTCACTGCGGCTGATTGAGCGCAGCGTAGTGTTTTCGGAAAAAGCAAGAAACATTGTCGCTGCGCGAGACGAATTTCTCCTTGCGTTTTCACGCTATGGCTCAGCTCAATCGAATTCTGGGATTGATCAAGCAGCAGAGATCTTTCGATTGTGGACTCGATTCACCCGTGCAACAAATCGAGTCTATGATCAATCGGATTCACAATCGCAGGCTAAGAGACCAACAGATGAGTGGCTTAGAGTGGCCAGTGAATCACTCGAAGCCTGGATCGAAGCGGTCAGCAAATTGGACGCGGCACAATCCATTGCACAAGATGCTCGGCGACCACTGGATCATAAAAAATTCTTGGACATGCTGATCGATGAACTCGAGGAAAAATACATCGAACTGCTCGAAGGCACTCGCGCTCACACCTCCAACATCGATAACTATCTCAAGCGCTTGACCACGTCACTGGATGATGACTTCAATACACAGTACTATTATCCAGTATTCCGCTTAGTGCGTGAGGCAAGCCAGTACAAACGGGTTGAGTTTGGCCAAACGGAGACGACCAACGTCCTGGTCAACAATCGCCAACTCGGCAAAGTCTCTCCATCGGCGACCATGGAGTTCGACCTGCCCAAACGCGATATTTTAATCCAAGAGGGACTCGATTCCGCTCTGGCGATCTATAACGATGTGGGCGCTCTGGTGAACGATCCCAATCTGTTGGCACTAGCCAAGATGCAGAGTGGTGGGTCCGTAGCTTCGCCCGGCGCGGGTACGATGGGAGGAATGGGAGCGATTCGCAATGTTCTTCCCGGTCTACAAAGCGATTCGGCAGAACAATTGATGGCGCAAAACGCCGGTGCGGGGCCTCAGTTCGAATCCAATGTTGAGAAGTTAATTCCCGATCCTGCGATCTATAAATTTGAGACAGGTACTGGTTACGAAATTCGCCCTGTCATTGCCCCCGATGGTCAAGCGGTGGTGTTTGACTTCCATTACTTGTATTCCACGCAAGTTCGCGAGCCGGTGCGAGCTGATGAAAAACACCTGGGACGCGTAAAGCAACACTTCATCGATACCGACGTGCAACTTTCCAACTTTGAGCTGCGCGAAGTCAGTCGTTATGTGGTGGCGTTGAAAGCAGAGAGGACGGCCAACGGTGTCCCGCTTCTCGAGGACATTCCGGTGGTAGGTGCCTTATGGCGTCCGCTCCCCAATCGTGAAAAGTCATTGCAACAAAACATCATCATGGCTCAAGCGACGATTTTTCCGACCTTGTTCGACTTGATGGGACTTCGCTGGGCACCGGCCATTTCGGATCTGGATCCTCTGCAGTTGAGCAATCGCGAGTATCTGGTTCGTGGACGGCATCAGTACCTGGAAAATCGCATTTACGACTATAGCAGCGCCCGCGTGGATGAGTTCTTGCGCATTCCTGAAGACGTGCGACGCGCCGACCTTTATCGTTCGCAGCAGACGATTCTGTCGGTTCATCCCAACGGTTATCGTGGACAAGGGCTAGACTACGAGAATAGCCAGATGCGCGAAGGTTACGATCCCGAAGCAGCCCATGTGAGTCCGGGATATATTCCAGCCCGATCGCCGGAGGGTGCTATGTATTTGCCGCACCAGCAACAAAATCCTTACGATCAAATGCCGCAAGGCGCGATGACGATGGAAGCGATACGGACATTGGAGCTCGCGCCGCCGAGTCGTAGCCCGAATTCCACTCCTGCGATGTCTCCCTCGATGTCGATTCCAAATCAACTTCCCAGTCCGCCACCGCTTCAAGGAGATTCGTCGAGTCGTCGTCAGGTGGATGGTTGGCAGTATCAGCGGGCAAACTAGCTCGGGTAAAACAACAAACAAGGTAGCGTGAATGGATTCGCCAAATCAAACCAATCGACGTCGGTTCGTGATTTTGATCACGGCTGCAGGAGCCTGGATAGCAGACGGCGTGCTGGTATTGGCGGACGATTTTCTTTCATTGCGCAGAGCAAAACGACGCGTGACACCATTATGCTCCGTTCCCAACTCCGACTATCAGTATGGTGCTCGTACGCCATCGGTGTTGATTCGGAGTTTGCCAGCCGTTCCACAACTGTCTGTGGATGACGTCACGCAAGCCCTGGATGTCATTACGGAGCAATCGCGCAGCATCGCTGCATTAACCAAACCACTCGTGGAAAACAAAGATCTCGGTATAGAAGAGATACTGTTGCGTTCTGATGCGGCCATTGATCGCCGGTTGCAGTCAACCGAAGTGATGCGGCTGGCTGTACAACCCAAGGCAAAATTGATGCAGTTGGCGACGCGCGAAATTCCGATCGCGCACTGTAGCATCAGTGATCTCACGCTGTTGATCGAGCCGTCGGGTGTGTGGCACTTGAGCCTCCGCGGCGATCAAAATTTCCGACGCGAAGATCGTCGCAATGAACGGAACGACGAACTGCATATCAAGCGTAACGCCTTTAACGTCACGATGCGTCTACTTCGATCGAGTCGTAGCGGTGGCGAGAGCTTGACGCCCATCGTCGGTGGGGAATCGAGCTTCGATCAAGCCGGAAAATTGGTTTACGCGGAAATAAAAGTTCCGCCGTTTTGGGTCCAGCGTGAAGCACCGCAGCTGCTTACGCTAAACGGCCACGATCCGATGATTGCCTTTCATTACGATGATATTGATCAAGTGGAATATGAGTTTTTCGTCCAACTCGACGCGCTTACCGGGTCAGGCGAGGGAGTCGTACAGCCTTGGCAACCGGCGCGTTAGAACATTCAATGTGACTGCGATTTAATATCACAACGATCGATCTGTTATGCAAACAACTGTCCGACGTAAACGAACTCCAGCAAACGCTCGTCCAATTTTGGTCTGTGCGTTATTGTCTGTCATAGCCATTGCTGACAGATGCGATGGACAAGAACCAGATAGTTTGTTGCCAAATCGATTGGGGACTCCGACGGCGCGAGTCTCACCCGTGCTCGAAATTGAGATATTGGATCCCAATAAAGATCCGCGAGGCAATCCGGCGGTGGTTACCAGTACGGATTTATCCGGGAATACTCAGATTGAGATTCCACCTTCTCTTATCGTACATCGCTATTACTACACGGGTGACCGGAGCTTTCGCGGTCCTGACTTGCCGGGTGGCCCATCCATCGTGATTGCTCAAAATCCACGTGATGGCCAACAAGTCTACTTGCCGGTTCAGATGTTGCCAGGCTCGCCAATCGTTCACTACACGGCTCGGTCCATCGAATACGACTTTGGCAATCGCGCGGTCATCGTCGACTTTCCCAAAGTTGGCGAGCCGACGGTGAGCTATCGCAATGGCCGTCCGTTGAGCGAAAAAGCAGGCAAGATGTTGGGCGTTCCGAAGGTACAGGCCGCGTGGGAAGGAACCAAGCAGTCGCTGGCAGCGGCCAAGCAAAAAACGGGGGCGGCTGCCAAGGCCTCGGGCATGGTCGCTGGAAATTTGTTCCGTCCACTGACCCTGCCCATGCAGAACATGGCCAGGCTCTTACCCGGCAACGCAGCCCTGACCGATCCAAATCTCGAAGCGGCGATTGCAGAACAAGTAGCGCTTGAGAACCGCCAACGCTCCATAGATGAAGCCAGGCGTCAAATTCGACTCAACTCAGTGGATATTCCTGTGCAATGAGTGTCGAGCAGTGTCGATGCAACCACCGCTCGCTCACGAGCACTAGCTGCTGATTCTTGCCGTATCGATGAAACTGTTTTCACGGAGATCGCCTGCGATCTCAGCGTCGACAACGGCAACGAGCTTGTTGCGATTCCACGGCGAGCACAATATTGCACCGGAGATGCGGCGGGCAAAAAGCTTCTCTGCAACACTCGGGCTGGATACATCAAGAATTGTCGAAAAGCTCGATGGCCAACAAACGGGTAAAAAACCATCAGCTTCGGAAAAGCCCTCCACTCCCAGTCGAAGCATCTGTTCGACTTGTGCACTGGTTTCGATGCTCGACTTGCCAAGAAAAGCAAGACACGCATCGGCGCGGCAAAGTCGTGGGAGCAACGCCAGCAAAGTTGCATTGGACTGTACGTCGCTCCAGTTGATGCGGACCGGTGCGTAGTTTAAGGCATCGGTGGGAGTCAGCCACTGGAATAGTGGTTGCACAACACAATCGGGTGGTGGTGTGGAACGAATCTTCTGAAAATGGACCACCAGTTGGATGGACCAGCGTTGCGAAAGCGTGCCCATGATGATGGCAAACGCCTCTGCAGATTCGATTGTCGTTTGACGTTCCAGCAGTAAATGCATCGCTGCCGAGCTGGCCATCGCTTCACGTGTATCGGGGGAAGGTTGCGACGGTATGCGAAATGAAAAGCTCGATTCCGAAATCGGATTGCCAACGCGCTGGTCTGAATTCGAAGAGCTGACAAATTGTTGGTGGAATGAAACGGGCGCAGGCTGTGGCGAACTCGCTGGTGCCGGTTCGGAGAAATCGATCGAATCGAACGGATTGATCGGACGAGCTGGGCTGGCTTCGCGATCGTTTTGATTTCCAGCGTCAAAATTTCCGGCGCCGTATGGCTCGGGTTGTGCGTTGTGCTCGCCAACATCACCAGTTAGCGGTTGAAGTCGTGGGTAGGGTGGCGCGTGAGCTAGAGTGGGTGACGAGGGTTCAGGTGAATTTCCCACTAGCGGCGAGTCAGTATTTGGTATGTGGGGTGTCGGACGACTTGGCGGCGGAGTCGGCGGGCTGCCGAGTGGTAAAGGGGGCAGTCGATCGTGGTCCAGCGCGTTGCCGCCATTAGGGGACTGGACAAATTCGACGGTGAGGATGGTCTTACCCGCGCGGATGCGGTCGCCTTCGCGCAGTTGCTCACGCGAAATTTTATTGTTGTTGAGCCAAGTGCCGTTGGTACTACCGCGATCCCGAACTTCGCCATGGCTCCCCAAATTCTCGACTTCGAAATGAATGCTGGACATATGTCCATCATCTTCAAAGCTCCAGGTGGACGCGCTGGTCCGACCAAAAGTCATGCTCTGATGTGGCTCAATGGCAAAAGATTTTCCCTCACGGGAGCCCGATATTGCTGTCAACAAAAGTTTCACTGTGGCAGTCTCAAGCCTCCGGAGTGACGGGATGAATTCGCAAATTTGCGTTCTCGACGGGGTGCGGCAGGGGAAAGGTAGGTTTGCTACTCGCCTTTATCGTCGCTCTGAACTAATTTTGGAAGGCAAGATGGTGAAATTGTGGGTTCTAGCCGATAACTCCAGAATAATTAGAGTTGCAAAGTTGCTTCCTCACCGATGCAATTTGCATTCGACGGTGGACCAAGAAAAGATGGACCTTGGCCTTGGTTACCCCAATTATCGCAGTTGTGGCGTTGGCCGCAACACGTGACGGAGAATGGAGTCTTCGGATATGGGACAGTTTACCAAAAGAGTTGCCCTGTTTGGCTGCGTTGTAGCTGGCACTTGCGGAGTCGCAAACGCACAGTCTACTTGGCAATGGCCTAGTCGTCCTGCTGGGGGAGTAAAGGTGGAAAGCACCGCCGCTTTGTGGGATCAACTCCCCGCGAATCGAGCTGCGACTCCTGTCCTGGTTGGGCCAAGTGACTTCCAGTTTCCGCCGCAGTCGCCTGGGCTCATCGAGCCTCCGATTGAGGCCGCGGTTAGTCAAGCTTCCCCAACACCGGCACCTTCGACGACCGTACTTTCCAAGGGGCATTCGTGGGATCGAGTCCTGGGGCGGAATGCGCCGCCTCGCTCGTCCTCGCCCAAAGATGCTCCGGTGGCGAAGCACGTCAACTGGGAATCGATCTACGGAAATTCATCTTCCGCACAACAAAAACATTTACAACCACAAACCGTTGTCAGTGCAGTTCCTGAACCTTCCCCATCGGATTGGTTCGCTCCTTTCGAAACTGCTGAGCAAGATGCCGTTCGCCCTCCTGCGGACTTAAAAATGGTGGGTCCGATGGATCAAGTTGCTCCCACGGTGATCGCCGCAGAGCAACACTCGGCTGCCATCGCCATGCCGAGCACTGAACAATCGTCGCAAGGTTCGCTGATTGTCGACAACCTATATCCTCAACCTGGAACCGAGCTTGTCACGCCCATTGAGCTGAACGTGGCCAGTGGGTCGATGGTATCACCGGCGTGGGAACCTGCCGTTGAATCAGAACCTGAGCCGCAGTCACCATCGGTAAGCTTGTTAAATATGCAGGCAGTGGAGACGGTCAACGCTCCGACAGAAACCGAAGCGTCGTTGGCAGAGGTCGTGGTCGGAATGAGTGGACAACGACCGGGAAGCTATGTGTTGCAAAGTGTAAAAGCATCGCTGGAGAAGGCACAACCTGAAACAATTGTTCCAATCGATATTATTCCGTTCAATCGCTTGATTGCGTCGCAGGCTCAATCCGCGGGAGTTGGTCGAACTTATACCGCGGCGGCCATGACCGGTCCGCTCAACGACGTGGGACTCTTGTTCTCAAAATTGCACATTAATGAGGATTTTCGTCAGCAACCATTTGTCCCCGCGGGAGCCGTTCGCACATCGACGGATCCATTCAGCGCGGGTTCTGAATGGATGCAGCACAACTATGCCTGGGTTACGCCCACGTTTTACCACCATCCGTTATACTTCGAGCAAACCAATCTTGAGCGTTATGGCATTGGAACAAAGCGTTGGCTTCAACCAGTGCATTCTGCCGCTCATTTTTTTGGATCGATCGGTCTAATGCCCTACAAGTTGACGACGCAGCATCCGCATGAACATGTCTATACGCTTGGCCATGGTCGACCTGGAGATTGCGTCAGATTTCAACGCAAGACGCTGCTCGGGCAATCCTACCCGATGGAAGCTTTACGGTACTTCGATGATTATTCGGGATATAACTGACCACCCTAACAGATCCAAAAGCGAACGCGAGCAATGCACATTGCTCGCGTTGGTTGAATTCGGTAAGCGTCGGTTGGATGAGTCGGCGAATTACCGCACTCCGGTGCGTGAGTTGTTTCGTGCTTGAGCGACAGAGGCATCCGCTTCGGCTTTTTCTGCTTCTTCCGGTTCTTCTGCGGCAGCATCATCAGCAACAACGACTGGTGGAATTACCTTGCGCTTGACCGGTTTTAGCGTTACGGTTTCCATCGCTCCTACTTTGAGTTTAACCGTTTTAGTTTCCTCCATCGCGACGCCTGCGGCATTGGCCGTTTCCGCTACGATCACAAATTTGTACTCGTGCTTAGGGTCCAGTTCCTTAATCACAAAGTAACGAGTCGTGCCGAGGCTGATGGTCGGATCGCCGTTGACTTTGAGAATCGCCTTTTCTGGAACGTTGACGGTTAAGTAGATTGCGTTGGCTTCGAGAATCTGTCCGACGGAACCATCCATCGGAAGTCCCGGCATCCCCATGGTTAGAGAATAGCCGCCACTGGCCGCGCCGCCACACGCACATTGCGCCGAAGCAGATGCATTGAGTAAGAGCAACGCGACGCTGGCCAAAGAAAACACCACAAGATTTTTTGAGTGAGCTGTCTTGTTCAACATAAATTGAGATCCTTCTGATTCGAGAGACAAACTACTATCCAACTCTACCCCACAAGCAGTTGTTGGTTGAAGGTAACGCTGCGAAAAAGAAGTTTCGTTGGGTTTTTACTAGGGGCTATGGCGATTCGGTAAACCGTATGCAGGGTTGCACTTTGCATTCAAGTTGCAGGTGAGAGTTGCAGTTCCCTCCCCTGCCCTGAAACGACGCCTCCGCTCCCGGTTTATTGATCTGAACGCTGCGTTTCATCGACGGCTCGCGTTACTTTCAACGCTTGAGGGCGCTGTCCTTTTTCGATCGAGAACGAGTCGCGGATGACGCCGTTGAGGTCATGCATGCGCATATTCAAGACATTCCCAGCAATCTCCATGGTCACAAAGTGGTGTCCCGGATACGTCTTGGCGCTAAAAAACGCGGGTGTGGGCGCAAAGTCCTCGAGGTTGCCCCCGCCACCACCGGCCAATAGGTGAACGGTTCCGCCATCCAGGTCAACTTGGCCCTTGCGGATGGGGTGCGAGCGCTCGTAGAGATGCAGGTGGCCAAACATGGCAATATCAACGTTGTACTTTTCGTACAAAGGTAAGATTTGACGCACGAACGGATCACCAAAGTGAGAGGTTTCTTTCCAACTATTGCCGTAGTCATCTTCTTCGCCGGTATACGTAGCATGATGGTGACAGACAAATTTCCATTTAGCGTCACAGCGAGCCAGCTCGCGATCAAGCCAAGCGTATTGTTCGCCGCCCGGCGCGAACTGCTCTTTTCGAAGATTGCTGTCAAGCATAAAAAATGCTGCGTCCCCAAAACGGAATGAATAGTATCCTTCTGGAGCTGGGTAGCGATGATAGCGTTTGTACCAATGCAGGTCGCTTTCGCCATTGCCCGGAACAGCAAACAGCGGCACGCGGCTCGTCAGTTGAGTCATCCCGACGAAGTATTCATGAGTCCACTCGTAGCGATGCGGCTCCTCTCCATTGTCCGTAAGATCACCCAGGTTGATTACAAAGTTTGGGCGTTCCGCCCAGATTTGTTTTGCAAGTCGGTCGTTGATGTGCGGTCGGGCTTCGGTATCACCAATGACCGCAAAGCGAAACGGCTTCCCAGGCTCCACCGCTGTTTTGAAAGTCAGCAGTCCGCTTTCGATCGATTGATTCTCTGCATCCGTTGCAGTAACACGGTAGAAGTAGGCCGTGTTAGGTGTCAGTCCAGACAGCGTTATTTCGTGCAGCCGATCCAGTTCAGGTAATTCTGTGGTATGTCCCAATTCGGCAGTGGTTCCCCATTCTATTTTTGAAGTTGATGCGCGATCGGTCTCCCATGTCAATGCTAGACTTTCTTGGGTTGTCAAATTCAAATATGGGCCTGCTGTGTAATGGAATAAATTGGGATACAGTTTTCCTTCGTGCACCAGGTCCTGCAGCGTCTGGTAACGCGACTGAATTTGTTCACGCGTGAGAACTTCATCATAGACGCGGGCACCGTGCAACAAGTTTGCCATCTGCATGTGGGGCTCGTTGTGCATGTAGGCAGAAAGTTCGAACTCCGCTGATGCCGGCCAAGACAGCTCATCATGGTGCATGTGCCCTTCGCCCATCTGTTCACCATTGACGAACATGCGTGGATTGTGTCCATCGTAGGTGGCGACCAGGTGGATCCAGCGTTCTTTGAAGCCGCTGTAAGGTTTCATTTTGCTCTTCAACTGAACTTCGGCGCCATCCTTGCCTTGCATCAACAAGAAAGATTCCCAGTCGTGAAAACCCAACGAGATCGGAACGCTCGATCCTGGTTCGCGACCACGCACTGACATCAACAGAGCGACGGGTCGATTCACGTGATGCGATATCCAAAGTTCGTAAGTGAATGCTTCACGTGGAATGCTGGCGGGTGAAAGCAGATTGTTGAGCCGCTGCGTTGGAGCAACTCCTTGGAAGAGAATCGCAGTTGGCTCCATTTCGACGAGCCGATGACTGCCGCGCGGGTGCGGCAAGCGTGGTCCGGGATGATTCGCGGCGTTTCCACCCAATACGTATTCGGGGACAAAATGCCAGTCGGCAACTGGAACCAAAAAATCGTCGGCGTTTGCAAGTGCGGTGAGAGTCACCCAGATAAAGAATGGTGTGCGGAAAAGGAACAACATTAGGTGCATCCTCAAAGTTTGTACGGCGACCGGCGGAAGAGAATCTACTGTAGTGGACGGGATTACGAGTCCCTGCTATCGCACTACGCATGGGGACTCGTATTCCTCGTCCACTTCAATGGATTGATATTTTTATTCCTGCAGCTCGCCTAAGAGCGTCAAGGTGTAGGATTATAATGTGCCCGGGCCATGTGATTGCTGTGCTCTTGCTAAATATTAACAATCGTCGTGAAAAACCTCTAGATCTGCTACACTCGCCTGAGATGATACTTCTTTCTAATTCCATAATCGCGAGAGACCGATATGACGACCGATACCGACAAACTCTTTCGAATTGCGGTGCTTGGAAATTTTCGTGGTGATGCGTCGCGTCGGTCGGGACCGCTTCATGTTGCGCGAATTGACCGTGACAACTTTGATTCGGTTATGCGCAAATTGGAGGTTCGGTTGGATGGGATACGCATCGGACCGAATGCCAGTCCGATGTCCATTCGCTTTTCGACGTTAGAAGACTTTCATCCAGATTGCTTAGTTTCGAACTTGGATGTTTTTGCCACTCTTCGATCCATTCGTACGCGACTGCAGAATCCGGAAACTTTTGCTGAAGCCACAAAGGAGTTCCTTGCCTTAGGCGGTCAATTCAACGACCGCATGAATGAAACAGTTCCAGCCCAATCTCAATCTCGCGGCCACGAAGACACACCCCGCCACGAAGTCACTATCAACGAAGGCAGTTTGTTAGATCAAATACTTGAGCCAAACGATCACATGTCAACAAGCGATTCTTCACTTCGTCAAGAGTCGCCGAATGAGTGGCAGCGGGTGATCGAATCAATCGTCGCTCCCTATTTAGTCGCGGGGGCGGATCCGCGACAAGCAGAGTTGATTAACGGGGTCGATGCCAGCTTGCAGGCAACGCTGTCTGCCGTGCTCCACCATCCCAGTTTTCAGGCATTGGAGGCTTCGTGGCGCGGGCTGCACTTGTTGGTGCATCGCTTGGAAACCAACGCTCAACTGTGCGTGCATCTTATTGATATATCAAAAGCAGAGTTGACAAAAGACTTGGTTGGATCGAGTGAGCTAACGCAAACAACGATATACCAAGCGATCGTCGAAGAGACGCTAGAGGTTGCGGGAGGTGAACCTTGGTCGTTACTGGTGGGGGATTATTCGTTTGGCAGTGGAGATGAAGATGCCCAATTGCTGCGGCAGTTGGCGAGGATTGCGACCGTGGCTGAAGCGCCGCTGATTGCGGGGGCAGACTTCAAGCAATTTCGATCGGTTAGTGGCGAACCGTGGCAGTTGTTAAGGCGTTCGGTCGAGGCAGGTTATGTGGGACTTGTCTGGCCCAGATTCCTGCTCCGATTGCCCTACGGGAAGGAGACCAACCCGATCGATGCATTCAATTACGAAGAGGTAGGCGCAGAAAGCGAATCTCCGCCACTGTTGTGGGGTAATTCTTCGTATTTATCCGCCTTGTTATTTGGCCAGTCCTTTACAGAAAACGGTTGCGCGACGTTTCCATCGACTGAGTGTGCTGTCGAGCGTTTGCCAGTTTGGGTGTTCAACCGCGATGGGGCGGTTGAACTGCATCCCTGTGGCGAGCGACTTCTAACCGATAGTGCGGCTGAACAACTTATGCAGTTGGGGATTACGCCGTTAATTTCGATTCGGGATCGTGACAGCGTGCGTATTCGCGGCACGAGTGGCTTGAACGGCAAACGACTACTAGGAAAATGGCGGGGATAACAAATGGTACTGCCCGCATCGCGGCACTCTGCGTTGTGCCGAACGCAAAGGGTAGCCACTTCCGCTTGACGCAAATTCTCCGAAGTAAGCAAAGCTCGGATGGTTGCTAAATTGCCCAGAGTCTGTTGTTTACTCCAGTGCGAGTTTGTCACCGGCTCCACAACGGTTTTCCGTATGATCCACTCAAATTGCTCTTGAACTCTGTTTGTCCATTCTGTTAACCACAAGTTACGCCATGGCCTTGCCAGGAGTGGAATGGAATAGCAAGTACTTTGTCCAGCTTGGATTTTGGGTAGGGATCTTACAACAGGTCCTGCAGTAAAGGGATTTTTAGCAAGATCCACTTCCTCCAACCCTAATTCTTGATCTGGACGAAGCACCAGAGCGCACGAGCATGGAAATGTGCTGGTGGTCTGAATGTTTCCATCGACTCGCGGCATTTACGCGCACTCGCAACCCCGTAATCCGCATGTACGATCGAATTTTCCAATCGGTATTAATGCTGACAGTGTTGTTCGCATGCTCGATTACTAGTGTTGAACGCACCCTAGCGCAAAGTACTTGGTCGCCTACCCGGCCGCCGTCGACCGGCAATTTGGTGACGCCCGAAAAACTTCAGGTGGATGCGCGTCGGCCGGTGTCAAATCAGGCGAGTGCGGCGGCAACCCTCGGTGGTCATAAAGAAACTCGCGAGGCAGTAACGCTCGCTGGTTATAGTGATTCGTATGTGGACGATCCAACGTACGCCAGTTCTCCAGGCTGCAACTGCCCCGAGTGCAATCCAATTTCTCATTTGGGCTGCACCATTCCTGGTTGCGGTTGCGGTACAGTCCTGCGGGGGCGGGGCGTATGGGTAGGTGCCGATTACCTACTTTGGTCGTTGCAAGGAATGGATCTCCCGCCGTTAGTAACCAGTAGTCCAGCTGGTACGTTGCCTGCCAATACCGGAGTCTTGGGGCTATCCACCACGCGTACGTTACTGAGTGGAACGACTGATGAAGACTATCGTTCAGGTGGTCGAATTCGCGCCGGCATCTGGACCGACGCGAGCCGGTTGGTTTCATGGGAGGGTAGCTATTTGGCGCTGGAAAAGGCCGGCGAGCAGTTTTCTTTTAGCAGCAACACGACGCCCAATTTGGCGATTCCCATTTTCGATACGCTCCTTGGGGCCGAAGCGGCGGTGCTTATAGCGCAGTCGAGTTTTCTGACCGGTTCGATCGACGTATCTACGGCCACGGAGCTCCAAGCATTTGAGATCGTCCGTCGAGGTCGGTGGTGCAGTGACGGCTACTTTAACTTTGATCTACTGCTAGGCTACAAGCACGGTAGCCTGGATGACATGTTGAGAGTGAACCAAGCGTCACGCTATTCGGTAGCCCAGGGCCCTATTCAAGCAGGTACCAATATCACTCGTGAAGATTCTTTCGAAACGGAGAATAACTTCAACGGGTTCTTGATCGGGCTCGAACGAAAGCATCGATGGAACGGCTGGATGATCGGCTACACCGGCAAAGTGAGCTTGGGCGCAAATCAATCCAGGGTGGTTATTGATGGTCGAACCCGCACTACCATTCCATCTGGGAGCAGTTCAACGTTTGCAGGAGGCGTTCTGGCGCAAACGACTAACATAGGAGCGTTCCAGCAAGACGACTTTATGTTCTTACCTGAGTTCGACTTTACCTTAAAACGCCAATTGAATGACTGTACTCGCATTCATTGTGGGTACAGTGTGATGTATTGGAGTTCTGCCGTGCGTGCCTCGGATACGATTAGTCGGCGGGTTTCGCAGTTGCCCCCAGAACCCATTTCAGGAACCGCTGAGCCAAGATTCAGTTGGCGTGACAGCGGTTTCCTAGCACATGGTTTTCAATTCGGGCTCGACTACAAGTTCTAGTTACCCGCTATTAAATCGACTCCAGAACGGTAATGGTCAGGACTTCCTCGACGCTCAAACCGTACGGGTCGACGCTGCGGACGCGAATCGAAAGCGAACTTTGGGTATCAAAATCAAGAACGGATGCCAGTCGTAACTCGTTGCCCACGATTGTAAACATGGCGTTGTCCGTGTCGCCAGTCCCGACGACCAAGCTATAGACATGCGTGTCTAAAGCATTGGAGTCGGTTGTCGATAAAAGCCCAACGACGGTACCAATGGCAGCCGACTCCGAGATGGTGTCGAGATCGATTGCAATGGCTGTCGGAGCGGTGTTGGCTTCGCTCACCAAGATTTCGAGGATTTGTTCGATCGCCAATCCTCCAGAGTCCTCTGATCTCACGCGAACGCTGTACATGTCTTGTACGGCAGCATCAACCGAGGCAGCCATGACAAGTTGACCGCTGACAATCTGGAACGATCCGTTGTCATCGTCACCAGTTCCCGCAGTGAGAGTATAAATGAACGTATCAAGCGCATCAGGATCCGTTGTGCCGATAATGCCAACAACGGCCCCGGAGTTTTCAAGATCGGCAATCGTATACTTGCTAAGGTCCACCGCGGTTGGCGCTTCGTTTACATCGGTGACCTCAATGGTGAACGTCTGCTCGAACGTCAAACCAGCCGAATCTGTCGTGCGGACTCGAATGCTGTACGAGTCTTTGGTTTCAAAGTCTAGGGCGGTCGCCGTCACAAGTTGGTCATCGACAATGGCGAATGAGTCATTGTCCGTATCACCCGTACCCGACACGAGCGTGTAGGTATGCAAATCACCCACATTGTCATCCGCGGTCGTGAAATCACCCACAACGGCGCCGATGGCAGCATCTTCTGCAATCGAACTGTTGCTAAGTGAAATTGACGTTGGTGCAACAGGCTGTTCGATTACTGTGACGGTGAGCTCTTCTTCGTGGAATAAGCCACCTTGATCGGTCACACGAACTCGAATCGAGTAACTCGACTGCGCGTCCAAGTCGGCGGTGAATGTTGTCAGCAGTTGATTGTTGCTGATCGAAAACGCCGAGTTGTCGGTGTCTCCGCTCCCACTGACCAATGAAAACGTGAGTTCATCGTCTATGTCTGGGTCATTGGCGGCCAGTAAACCGACAAGCGTTCCGGTGGCATCTCCATCGGTCACTGTGTTCGAGTCCAGCGTGATGGTGGTCGCCGCTTCATTGACGTCTGTCACACTGAGCATAAAGACTCGTTCATGGAGTAGTCCACCGCTATCGGTGCTCTGCAAGCGAATGCTAAATGAACTTTGCGACTCAAAATCAAAAAGCGAGGCGGTTCTCAATTCATTTCCGACAACAGCGAACAGTGCGTTGTCGTCATCACCGGTGCCCGCGACAAGAGCGTAGCTATGGGAATCGAGGCTGTCCTGGTCGACGGTGCTTAGACTGCCAACCGTAGTGCCGACCGTGGCATCTTCAGGAATGCTTATATTGCTTAACGAAATTTCGGTGGGCGCATCATTGGTATCTACAACCGTGATGACAAATGTCTCTTCGACAAAGAGACCACCCGCGTCGGTGCTGCGCACTCGCACACTGTAGCTGGACTTTGTTTCGAAGTCGAATGCCGAGGCGGTTTGAATCGCATTTCCATCAATCTCGAAGGATGCATTGTCGGTGTCACCGTCTCCAGTCACCAATGTATACGTATGCGTGTCAGCCAAATTCGCGTCGGTCGAGCTCAGGGTGCCAATGGTCGTGCCGACAGCAGCATCTTCATCGACATTGCTTGAGCTCAAGGCAATCGCTGATGGAGCAACATTCGCTTCGACAACGGTGATCGTCAGTGTTTGCTCGAAGGTCAAACCGCCGAGGTCAGTTGCTCGCACTCGAACCGAGTAACTAGAGGCCATGGCCAAATCGGCTAAGAACCCGGTAACAAGTTGACTGCCGGTGATGGTGAATGAAGCGTTGTCGTCATCTCCTGCGCCGGCGACCAACTCATAAACAAAGTCGTCATCAGCGTCGGGGTCGCTCGCGGTGATATCACCAACTATCGTACCAATTGGATCGCCATCAGTGACAGAGGAACTGCTCAGCCCGATCGCAGTCGGTGCTTCATTGACATCGGTGACTGAAATCGTCAGTACCTCTTCCACAAACAAACCGACCGCATCCGTACTTCGAACGCGAATGCTATATGAGGATTGCGTTTCAAAATCGAGTTCGCTATTGGTCAGCAGCTCGTCATCCGTAATGGTGAAGGAACTGTTGTCACTATCTCCGTCGCCAGCAACGAGCGAATAAAGATGAAAATCGATCACGTTAGGGTCGGTGGTTGTAAGAGTTCCAACCAAAGTGCCAATCGCAGACAACTCTGGCAGCGAGCTATTGCTTATATCAATGGATGTTGGCGCCAAGTTGTCATCGATGACCGCTCCGGTGAGTACTTGCTCAAAGATCTCACCGCCGAGATCAGTCACTCGCACGCGAATCGAATAGCTCTCCTGTATTGCTGTGTCGAAGACAGCTGCTGTTCGGAGCTCGTTGCCAACGATACTAAAAAGTGCATTGTCGGTATCTCCATCCCCGGCAACCAATGCAAAAGTGTGCGTTTCGCTTGCATCTGGATCGCTAGCGCTCAACTCACCGACGACTTGCCCTACAACGACATTGGCAATTACATCAGTCGACGAAAGGCTGATTGCGGTTGGCGTTTCGTTGATGTCGGTGACGGTCAGCGTAAACGCTTGCTCGAACGTAAGTCCTTCAGCATCGGTTGTTCTTAAACGAATGCTATAGGAGGACTTTGTTTCGAAATCGACGGCTGCATTGAGCAACAGTTGGTTGGCTGAAACGGTGAATGCACCGTTGTCGGTATCTCCAGTTCCTTCGACCAGACTGTAGGTGAACGTATCGCCTGAGTTCGGGTCAGTTGATGACAATGTGGCGATGACGCTGCCCAGCGCCAAGTTCTCGACTACCGTCGAACTGCTCAAGACGATTTCCGTTGGCGCTAAGTTGCCATCAACAATAGTGCCGGTGATGATCCGCTCAAACGTCAATCCATCCGCGTCGGTCGAGCGCACTCGAATTGAATAAGTGGTTTGAGTCAGCGCGTCAAAATCGGTGGCTGTCTGTAACTGATTTCCAGAAATGGCAAACAGTGCGTTGTCCGTTGAACCGTCGCCGGAAACCAGCGTGTAGGTGTGCGTATCATCAGCGTCGGGGTCAACAGTGGAAAGATTGCCAATCGTGACACCACTGGCCGCATCAGCAGCAACATCGGTGGCGGAAATGTCGATTGCCGTGGGCGCTTCATTGACATTCGTGACGGTCAGTGTAAACGACTGTTCGAACGCAAGTCCTTCGGCATCGGTTGTTCTTAAGCGAATGCTAAAGGAGGACTGTGTTTCGAAGTCGACTGCTGCATTGAGCAATAATTGGTTGCTAGAAACGGTGAATGCGCTGTTGTCGGTATCTCCCGTTCCTTCGACCAGGCTGTAGGTGAACGTATCGCCGGCGTTCGGGTCAGATGATGACAACGTGGCGATGACGCTGCCCAGCGCCAAATTTTCGGCCATCGTCGAACTGCTGAGGGCAATTCCCGTTGGCGCTGAGTTGCCATCGACGATAGAGCCGGTGATGATGCGCTCAAACGTCAATCCGGCGGCGTCGGTCGAGCGCACTCGAATTGAATAAGTTGTTTGAGTCAACGCGTCAAAATTGGTGGCTGTTTGCAACTGATTTCCAGAAATTGCAAACAGTGCGTTGTCCGTTGAACCGTCGCCGGAAACCAGCGTGTAGGTGTGTGTATCACCGGCGTCAGGGTCAACCGTGGAAAGATTGCCAACCGTGACACCACTGGCTGCATCGGCGGCAACATTGGTGGCGGAAATGTCGATTGCCGTTGGCGCTTCGTTAACATTCGTGACGGTCAGCGTAAACGCTTGCTCGAACGTAAGTCCTTCTGCATCCGCTGTTCGTAAGCGAATGCTATAGGAGGACTGTGTTTCGAAGTCGACGGCCGCATTGAGCAATAATTGGTTTGCAGAAACGGTGAATGCACCGTTGTCGGTATCTCCCGTTCCTGCGACAAGACTGTAGGTGAACGTATCGCCCGTATTAGGATCGGTTGATGACAATGTGGCAATGACACTGCCCAGCGCCAAGTTCTCTGCCATCGTCGAACTGCTCAGGGCAATTCCCGTTGGCGCTAAGTTGCCATCGACAATAGAGCCGGTGATGATCCGCTCGAAGGTCAATCCAGCGGCGTCGGTCGATCGCACTCGAATCGAATAAGACGTTTGAGTCAGCGCGTCAAAGTCGGCGGCGGTTTGCAATTGGCTTCCAGAAATTGCAAACAGTGCGTTGTCCGTTGAACCGGTGCCGGAAACCAACGTGTAAATGTGCGTATCACCGGCGTCGGGGTCAACCGTGGAGAGATTGCCAACCGTGACACCACTGGCCGCGTCGGCAGCAACATTGGTTGCGGAAAT
This sequence comes from Pirellulaceae bacterium, assembly GCA_041753315.1. Lineage (GTDB taxonomy): Bacteria > Planctomycetota > Planctomycetia > Pirellulales > Pirellulaceae > Aureliella. The sequence continues at coordinate 180,883 of JBGSUV010000147.1, forward strand.
GTCGATTGCCGTTGGCGCTTCGTTGACATTCGTGACGGTGAGCGTAAACGACTGTTCGAAGGTAAGGCCACCCGAATCCGTGGTTCGAAGGCGGACACTGTAGCTTGCCTTCGTCTCAAAGTCGACGGCCGTGTTCAGTCGCAGTTGATTGCCCACGATCGTAAATGCCGAGTTGTCGGTACTTCCCGTCCCCGATACGAGACTGTAGGTAAAGGTGTCTCCTGCGTTGGCATCAGTGGTAGACAACGTGGCGATGGTCGTACCGATAGCTGAACTCTCTGCCAGCGTTGAGCTGCTGAGCGCGATCGCCGTTGGCGCGACGTTGGACTCGTTGACAGAGATGACAAAATTGCGTTCAAAACTGCGTCCGGTGGAGTCCGTTGTGCGCACTCGGATCGAATAGTTGCCCTGGGTCGTTGTCAATGGTGCGGCTGTGACCAAGGAGTTGCCGGATAGCGTGAATGAACTGTTGTTCGTGTCGCCTGTACCTGATACCAGCGAATATGTAAACGTGTCACCCACATCGGGGTCACTGGTTGTGAAAGTGCCAACGGTTGTACCGCTCGCTTGGTTTCCCGACAGAGTCTGGTTGGACAAACTCAATGCGAGAGGGGCTTGGGCACTGGGGAGATCTGGGAGGTTGGGGACGGAAAGCCCGATGATCTTCCGTAACACATCGCTGGCATCGAGCGGGCTGATTTCGCCATTGCCCGTCACATCACTCAGAACAGCTGGATCGATGGTCGGGTAGAGCGGCGTCGTGATGGTCGAACTGGTTGGTGTTGTCGAAACAAATCCGGAGTCGAGTCCCACGCCCACCCGCGCAATCAACCGCGCATCTTCTGCATCGTAGCGACGATTGGCGTTGACGTCGCCAGCAAAAGCCACCACATGCAGTGAGTCATCGGCTCTAGCGGCAAGTGCTCCAGCGTTTACATCCAGCGAAGTGATTTGCAAGACGTGAGCCGAACCATACGGAGCCGCTTCGGGTACCGTTGCGATCAATTCGATGAGATTGGTATCCGCTGCCGCTAGAGGAGCGAGTGCAAAGAATGAGAGTGAAATTGTTCCCGGCACCGTCAAGTTGGATTCGACTTGGCTACCCGCTGGAGCATCTGCGCCCAACTGCACATCGGTCACATCCAGTAGACTTGGGTCGTACTCAATCGTCATGGTGATCGACGTCACGCCAGCCGCATTGCTCAATTGGACCACGAGCCCATCGGGTAATTCGGTAGCACTACCGGAAGCAGGAGCCTGAACGGTTTGGCCCGGCCCGCGGGCAAAGTCGGGCAATCCCACAACCAAGCCAGCACTGGTGCCAACCGTAAATGTGGTTACAAAATTTCCGCCAGCTGTTCCGTTGCCAGACGGAAACGAACCGCTGAACTCGCCGTCTAGCAAGGACGAGTCGGCTTGGCTCGTGATACCGTTTTCAGCACTGCGCAGCGTCACCGTGTAAGTGTCAGCTGCGAGTGGTCCGCCGCTTGCGAGAAATATCAACGTCGTACCATCAACTACCAAAGAGCCGTTAATGGCACCCGTCGACGCCCCTGATAACGTTACGTCAGCAGCACCCATGGCGCCACCTTCGGAGTCGAATAAATTCAGCTTCGAACTATCGACCGCTTCGCTAAACTCAACCACAAAGCCACTATCCGTCGGAGTGAACTCTGTCACGGCGGCGGCCAGCACACGACGCTCCTCAAGCGATTCAATGCGGAGGCGAAGCTCATTTCTCATCGCCTTTGATGAACCCGAGAGGCTTTGAGTTTGGGGGCGATTCACCGTGACGGACCGAAGAAGGTCTAGAAATCGAAGTCGATTCATACCGTTCCAATTCATGTTCTGGAATTCCTTGTGACGACCCTCTCCTCACGATAGGTGAACTCGGGCTGTTGCATTAACCGAGGAGAGCTGTTGGGAATATCTTGCGATTTGTAGGGGTTGTATCAGGACGCTTTTATTCGCAACCTCGCCGCGAATCGAGATTGGACGGTTTTCGTTCATTGGTAGCGCAACACGCTGATTTCTCGCGGAGTCGCATTCTACGCGTGCATGAAACTCCACCACGCAATTTTCGATTAAGCCTTAGGCATTCATTGGCCGTATAGTTGGAAACAGGTACACGACACTTAGTTCCACGACCGAATATGAATATCGGAACTATTTAGTGATACTACCCGTCACAATCGAACACGCTCGGACATTTTTGCTTCAAGGCCCAGTGACTTACGCGTCGCAGTTTATAACCCCGGTGGCTTACGTGCAGCGGCTCAGGCCCTTCGCGGCTGGCCCGCAACTTTACAAATCGACTGGAAACCCATGCGACTTCGACCTACTCAGTTGAACTTGGAAAACCTTGAACTTCGACGCCTTCTAGCCGCCGTGAACGTTCCAGATGATCTGACTGGTAGTGTCGCCGCAATCGTTGCAGTCCCTGTGAACGTCGATACGGCCACTGGTATTCGGGGGGCTGAAATTCGGCTCAATTACAATACCACCATTCTTAATCTCAATAATGCGTCCGTGTCGGCGGGGTCTGTCTGGGCGGGAAACGGCGATACGCAAGTAACTGCTAATGTGGATGACGCTGCCGGTACGGTCGTCGTGTTCATCTCTTCGTCCGCTGCTCTCGGGAATATTGCAGGCAGCCTCGTCCAGCTTAACTTTACAATTGATAGCAGCGCCAATGTGGATGACGTTGCGACACTCGATCTTGTGTCTGTCGTTCTCAATGAGGGGGCAATCTCAGTTTCACCCACACCAGTGGCCGGAAATGACCCGACCGACGGACAGGTTCTCGTCGCGGGAAATGGCAATGGCAGCGACAGCATCAGCGGTTTTGTGTTTGTCGATGCGGACACAAATGGCAGCCTGAGCCTGGGAGAAGCAATTCCAGGTGTCACGATCACCCTGACGAACACGACCACCGGCGCTCAACTGCAAGCATTGACTGATAACGATGGTCGCTATTCCTTCACCAGTTTACAGCCTGGAAACTATCAACTCGTACAGCAGCAACCACGCGCATATCTGGATGGAGGAAACAATCAGCTCGATGTGCAACTTGCCAGTGGAGTAGCTCTGGAAAACCAGAACTTTGTGGAAGTTAGCTTGCTCCCCCAGTTTATTTATACACGTTTGTTAACCACTTCGGTTCAACCTTTAGACTCGGCGGGGTGGCGTTCCCAAATCGTACAGATCAACCAAGATGCAGCCAGTGGCTCGGCGGCCGCGCCCGAACTTAACTCGCTTGTCGAGAGCTTTTCAACGCTAGCGACTCGCAATTTGTTGACATCAAGTCAGTCCAATGAGTCGTTATCAGCCGCATCGACAATTGACACTATTGCTAGTTCCTTACCAGTTGGCGAGGGCGAGGCGGGTGAGGCAATTGCGGAAGTCACTCGTACACTCGCGAGTCACCCAGCCGTGTCAGTCCTCGAGCGAGAAAGTGAACGCGAAAAGGATGAAGTCGATTATCCAGCCGCAGTCGACAAAGCTCTCCTTGAAATTTAGTTGATAGAATGATCAGCCGCAGAGTTCAGTTTTCTCCAGTCTAGGAAAACGTCATGGCTGATATTGTGTTGATCAATCCTCGTTTCGAAGCTTCCTACTGGGGTTTCGAATATGCGATGCCGTTGTTAGGTAAGAAAGCCAACTTGCCGGTGGCCTGCTTGCCGCTGCTTGCGGCTCTTACGCCTGCGCCACATCGTGTGACACTGATCGACGAAAACGTTTCGGAAATTGATTTTGAGCGACTGTCACAAGCGGATATCGTGGGCGTGACGGGTATGAGCGTGCAGCGCTTTCGCATGCTGGAGATACTGCAAGCTCTCAAGCCTCTGAATGTTTTTACGGTCGTAGGCGGACCGTGGGTCACCGTCCGCGAAGATTACTTTGCTGATTTGGCCGACGCGATTTTCGTGGGTGAAGCAGAAGACACTTGGCCCCTGTTCCTCGACGATTGGACGCGTGGCGAACATGTGCGCCGGTATGAGCAATTGCAGAAGACAGACATGAGCAAGGTGCCAGTGCCCCGTTATGATCTCCTCGACTGCAAGCAATATGTGTTTGGCAGTTTGCAGATATCGCGAGGCTGTCCGTTTCAATGCGAATTTTGCGACATCATCGTGACTTTTGGCAGACGACCACGTCTCAAGGACAGTTCACAAGTGATCGATGAACTGAACGCCATGCGGCGCGTTGGCATGGAGATTGCCTTTATCGTCGATGACAACTTGATCGGCAACAAACGCGCTATCAAGCCGATTTTGCAAGATGTGGTGAAATGGCAAAAGAAAAATGGCTACCCATTTACGTTCTTTGCGGAAGCGTCAATCGATTTGGCTGATGATCCAGAACTGTTGGAGATCATGATCGACGCCAACATACAAGCTGTGTTCATTGGCGTAGAGACTCCCAATGAAGAATCACTTAAAGAGACAAAAAAGTTTCAGAATCTTCGCGCTGGAGGATCGGTTGTCGAGAAAATATCGAGGATACAGCGGGCTGGGATCGAGGTTTGGACAGGAATGATTGTCGGCTTTGACAACGATGATACCAGCATCTTTAACGCACAGCTCGACTTTGTTAAGAGTGCCAAAATCGTGCACGCAATGTGTGGAATGCTGTCCGCTATTCCCAAGACTCCTTTGTACCAGCGCTTAAGCGATGCAGGGCGATTGGATCCAAGTGACGTCTCCCCATTTGGTACGAATATTATCCCGCTGCAGATGTCACGCGAGGAGTTGCGGGATGGTTACCGGCAAGTCATGCTGCAAATCAATGACTGTGCCAGTTACTTTGACCGCGCTGATAGCCTATATCTCGACTCCGACTTTCAGTTCAATCGGGCTCAACAAGCCCACTGGCGCAAACACCCTGTGCGCGGCTACATCGAACAATTCAAGATATTAGTGCGATGCGCGGTGCTCTATCGACGGTTGATGAAGACCGTGCAGGAACCCGAATTGCGGCAAGAATATCGGCACCGTTTGGCGCAGATGTGGCGAGTTCGCCGACAGCCTTCCGCTTTGTTTATCTATGTGCTGAAATGCGCAATTCACTATCACTATCAACAAATCACCGCCCGCTTGGAGCGCGACGACTTGCGCATGGTCAATACGTTCTAGTGCTTTGTCCAGATTAAGTGTAGAGCGATTGTCCCCAATCGCTTTGGAAGCGAATGAGACAATTGTGCCACGCTGGCCACGAGTCTTTTTAGCAAATCAGGGCCTAGTGCTCTGTTACAGCTTAGTTTTAGGGTAGCGGAACTCGTCAAGAGTTTCGAAATAGTCATCAATCGCCGAAAGTCTTGACGACTTCCGCTACGGCATACCCTATGTTTAGCTGTAACAAAGCACTAGGACTCGTAGCCTCGACCACTACCCAATATTCAACGTTGACGCAGCACTAGTTGACGGGCCCTACCCAAAAGGGTCGAGTTGGCTGCTTAAACTGCTCGCCCGGCACTTTTTTCTACGAAGCGATATTGCCTTGGAGCCGTTCATTTGAAATCCTAGGCCATCGCATCGCACTCACTTGAGAAACGAATGGATTCGGTTTCACAAGTTGCATTCACTTCCGAATGGGAGCCAGGGATGGCTATGTTTTCGCGGCGACTACGCGTTGAAATTCTCGAAGGTCGACGATTGCTTGCCGGTGTCTTGGAGATCGCCGACATGGAAGCCTGCCGAGAGCATGAGACAATAGATACGGCACCGGCCTCGGTTGCGGTGCTTGCCGACAATCTGGAAGGACTCCGCGCCGCTGAGATGAGATTCACATACGACTCGAAAGAATTTGATGTTGACTCCGACAGCATCAAAGCTGGGGCAGCTTGGCAGAATAAGGCGAGCGTAGTTAGCAAAGTTGACCAGGCCGCAGGCACGATCGACGTCTTTGTGTTTTCCGCCAATCCAATCACATCTTCCGAAGGTCAATTATTGGAAGTTGAGTTTGATGTCGTAGATCAACTTGCCCGCGACGTTAGCACGCACATTGAGTTAACCAAATTTGAATTGAACGAGGGAGCTATCACATCCCTGCCAGCGCTTGAGTATCAATCGAAGTCGGAGCCCGTTCATCAATTGCTCCGTTCGGAACCCGCTCAGTTGAATCAACAACAAGACTTTGTGCGCCAACCACGCGACCGCCCAGCGGATATAGCCAATCGCTCGCAACAGAGTTCGCGGGTGCAACCGCGCGAGTTAGCGACGCCCATTGTCGGTCCTGAGCATGTTCAGATATCCGTTCAGCCTACGTATGGATATTTCCATAGTGACGCAGACTGGCAAACCGTCGAGTCGCGTCAAAAGCTGCGCAGAGCTTGATCTATCCGTAGTGGAGCGCGCTTGATCGAGCTTCTACACGAGTCACATGGTCGCAACTGTCAATCCGAATCGATGAACCGGCAGGTAGAAGATTGATGACGCTAAGCTGCACTAATGAAAACATGAAAACTGACAGACGCAGTGGGATTGGTGTATCCATGTCGTTCTTAATTAGTGCAGATTAGCGAGAATTAGTGTTCCTAAATCTGACACGCAACGACCACGGATGAGTTATTGGGTAACCATGGGCACCTGGAGATGCTTCCTGCCGTCCGTGGAAATCCAGAAAGGCTGGCTAGCAGAACACCAGCGTGACCTGCGGCATAGCAGCCCAGCGGGTCAAGCTGTTGCCTAGTGGCCATCCACATAACATATCATCACTTCGGCTGCCTTGCAGTCTTCGCAGTCTTCCGCAAACTCGATTGAGCTTTGTCCCCGACAATCCGCTCACTTTACTCCCTCTCTTCTTCCTTTTCCTTAATTGCAAGTCGGAAATCTGCAATTTCAGAATCCTCTTTTGGGAAGTGCACAGCCGCTTCTTCCAGATATTTGCGAGCATTTGTTAGATCGTTCAATCTGAAGTGCATTAGGGAGATGTTCAAGAGCCAATTTCCACGAAATTCTTCAGGAGGCGTCAATTGCATCATTATTGCGACGGCAGCTGACGGATCTCGTTTGCCGAGATTAACTGCATAGTTCATGCGCAAACCCTGTATCCAATTAGAAATTTTCTTCTGGAGATCCCTCATGATTATGGGTCCTTTTTCGGAGGGAATCAAAGGGGTCAGGCCTCTTTGATGGGTTCTTTGGGGAAGCGAACGCGTTTGCGGCCGCGCGGCCGCACGGTTGATTCCAGATTGAGGCGGCGGGCAATCGACTCGACCCAACCGTCGTCACCCAGTGGCCTGCCACGTTGGGCCGATAACCGGACTGCCGCCAATTCCGCTTCACTCAGTGGCGTGTTGACTCGATCAACCCAGCCCGGCAACCGCGATATCGGCCAAGGCGACAGCAACGGGGGATTCGGTTCCGGCTTTTGCAACCACCGCCACAGCGATCCCCACCGCCAATCCTCGGCACGTCGAACCAAACCTGCCCGCAGCGCGTTGCGTTCAACGTATCGGCAGACGACGAAAAAATGTTCGCCGTCTTGAATCGGAAAGCTCTTGTAGCGCTGTTGATAAACATGCCCCATCCCGCTGGTATGGTAATGGGCATGATAACGCATCGTATGTGTCCCGCCGACCCACCCCATGAACCGGCTCATTTCGCCATCGACAAGAGGTCGTAAAACGAGGTGGTAATGATTGGGCATGAGTTGAAACGAATACAGTTCAATCTGATGAATCTGCAGAGCTTCGTACAAAATCCGCTCGAAGGCTTCAAAGTCGGCGTCCTTGTGAAAGATCGTGGCGCGAAGATTCCCGCGGTTGAGGGCGTGATACAGTCCGCCTGCTTCGTCGGCGCGGGGTGGTCTGGGCATGTTCGGTCTCTGCGATTAAGAAAACCCCAGCATAACCCGATCGCTCCACCAATCAAAGAGGCCTGACCCCTTTGATTTTCTCCCTGACCCCTTTGATTTTCTCTGACCCCTTTGATTTTCTCCTGGTCGTAGTCGGCCCAGGCGTGTTCTCCGTCATATAGCGTCGTCACGCGAACGGAAACCAACGGACCAGCACCATCGCTGTCCACTGTGCGAGCAATGCGGCGGTCGAAAACGTTGATACAAAGTCCTTTAAGAACAGATTGATCTCATGGATTGGTATAACCTTCAAGAAATACGGCCACTCCTCACCAGATTTCACAAAATTCAGAAACTCTAATTGATCGTAGAGATCGTTCCGCAATCTACCAACCTATTTTTGCCTAGTTAGTTAACCCAAATGGCTCCTGTCCCCTTTTCGCTCACACCACCCATTCGAAACGCAACACATCTTGCGAATTTGGGCGCTCTCTCCTTTACCTCATCTAATTCCAACCCTCCGTTGCCAAGAATCACAATACTCGATTCAGGCCCAAAGCAAACGGCAACTGCCAGAAGGCCGAAGGTGGTCAGTATGGAGAGCCAGGACGACCGCGATTTGAGCTTGGCGGGCCTGCCGATGTAGGCGCGGCGAGTTGGTTGCGATGCTATCGCTGGCGTTGTGCTTTCACATTTCTCACTTCCAACTTCACACTTCTCCAGCCCCTCACCCCCGGCCCCTCTCCCCGAGTACAGGGCGAGGGGAGCCAGAGGCGCGGAGGTGATATTCGTGCTACAAGAGAAACCGGACATAGACGCACTCGGGCTGATATAGCTGCTACTACCGCATATTAACGCGTCGCCGGTCAGAGGATCGGCTTGATCCTCGTCAAGTTCAAATAATGCTTGGTCACGCGTTGTGAGCATTTTTTCCTTGCGTTCCTCTTGTTCGTCCTTCGCTCGGCGATAACGTGCGTAAACCAAACCGCCCACTGCAATCACTCCTATGACATCAACTATTGTCAGACCCAAACTGTCGCCAGCCAAGTAGGCTTGTTCGCTTTCTTCATCGTTCGATCGGAGCGCGACGACGACCGGCGTTCCGGCTACGAAGCAGCGTGAAAAAGCG
>JBGSUV010000148.1:0-48692 GCA_041753315.1 Pirellulaceae bacterium
AGCTATCGCGTCCACCGTCTGGCGACGGTAGCTACCCACTTGCCAAGGCGTCCTGGAGTTTTCGTAGCCCGCTGCCAAGCGGTGGAAAACTTTAGCTATCGCGTCCACCGTCTGGCGACGGTAGCTACCCACTTGCCAAGGCGTCCTGGAGTTTTCGTAGCCACCCGCTGCCAAGCGGTGAAAACGTTAGCTATCGCGTCCACCGTCTGGCGACGGTAGCTACCCACTTGCCAAGGCGTCCTGGAGTTTTCGTAGCCCGCTGCCAAGCGGTGGAAAACTTTAGCTATCGCGTCCACCGTCTGGCGACGGTAGCTACCCACTTGCCAAGTGGCGCTGTCCAACTTGGCAAGAGTGACCTACTTGACCTACCAGCGAAGTTCATGCCGGATGGTTTGGTCTTCGTGCATCAAAATCAGAATTAAACGATCACCACTGGGGACCAGTGCCAGTCCGACCAAAGGTTGTTCTACGCGGAAATGATCGCTGGCTCCATCGGCTCGCAGTAGGTGCACCGTGTCCCGGGAATCCGATAGCGCCCAAACCAATTGTCCGGAAGTTGGATCCTTTGCGACCGATCGCAGCGTTTCGCGGGAAGTCGCCTGTGTCGGCAGGCGATAATGCCAATGTGGTTTTAGAGATTCGTCTAACATAAAAATTGCTGGTTCGTCCGATGCAAGCCAACCATGCGCCAAAGTCCACTGCGTAGAATCGTCTTGCCACGATGTCCATGGGCCGGTTGCCGGCTCAAAACTCAGCGATCTTGGCAAGACTTTATTCTTCGCCAAGCGATGCGAAGCCGGCTGCCCGACGGAACGATTTAATGTCGAATCGTCCGATAACTCTAACGGTTGAACGCTGCGATCGGCCAATACAATAAGCCCACCTATAGCAGCCGGGAGATGATCACACCCAATAATTGCCAATGGTGGGTTCGGACACACGCCACTCAGTTGCTCTCGATTGGAAGGGTCATACAAGATGGTTTGTGAGCGATGGTCGATCAATGCCAGGCGTGGGGCGTCTTTACTACCCGTGCGGAGCCATTGAAAATCGATCACACGCGCATCCTGATTCAGGTTCAACACCATGTTCTGCTTGGACTGCCGATTGAGCACTTGCACCCGTCGCCCATCATCGGAAAGCAATGCAAAGTACTCTCCGCCGCGTGAAACATTCAACCTGAGTGGACCATTTTCTCGCTTCCAAGGTGTGGCGATTGTCTCTCTTGCGTTGCCTGCTGCATCGAAACTCTCCAATTGCCCAGTCTCTGAGAGTAGCCATAAGTGCTGCAGGTCGTCCACGGTGGCCACCTTCGTCCGATCGCGTCGCGCAACCCTCGCAAGTTCTGTCAGTCGCACGACTGCTGTACCATAGCTCTCGAGCGCCCCAGTGACGGAACTGGTTCGTGAATCACTCGCCGCGGCCATGGCCACTTCAGCAGCATGTCGCGTCTCTGCCATTTGGTTCCGTTCAATCAATTGTTGTGCAAGATCTTCGCCCTGAGCAACCTGTAGCAGCAGTTGGGGTAGGACCTGTTCCAGTAGCGGGTTGGCTCGCGCTTCCCGCAATTGAATTCGATTCTGTGCGTCCAGCACGACCAACGTGGGAGCTTCTTGAACGTCAAAGAGATCTCGCCCAAGCGCTTCTCGATCAACGGTTAATACGCCAGGCAGTCCCCAGGCGTCTGCGAGTGTTGAAAAGCTCTGTCCGGCTGGCGCGTTTGGCTCCGCCCAGACGCTCACAAATTCGATAGCATCGCGCAAGTTCGTCGATTCAATCCGCTTCTTCACTGCGGTGATCTGCTCGGCAGCCAGTCGGCAAGCTGGGTGATCCGCCAACCAGATCAACACTGTCGCCTTGCGCGCCGCGTTATCGGTCGAGCGATAGACGCTCTCGCCTCTTGCGTTGTTCAAGAAAAACGCCGGAACCTTAGCGCCCAATCCCAGCGTGTCGACGACTGGGGGCCGCAGGACAAAGTGCGTGACCAGTTGATCTCCAGGGTGCACCTGAACTGAGAAGCGATCCCATTCAACGGGCACATTGACGCGTATCTCTGGAATCTCAATGGTCAAACTCAGTTCTCTCACACGACGATCGTGCTGAATCTCAGAAGCCAAATTTTGACTCGGTATTTGAACTCGGCGCAACAGACCGGTCGCTTGCTCGATCCACAAGCGATAGGCGGCTCCTGCGCGATCAATACTCACCACATCGCACGGCCGCTCATCAATCATTTCTCTTGCCGATAGGCTGAGCGCGGCGGATGAATCAACCAGGCCGCTTAACGGGTTAGGACTGAGGAGCAAGTCGAGTTGTGGGGGAAACCCAGCCAGTCCAGCAGCTAACTGTTCGGCCACCAGTGGGTCGCTCAGAAGCCAATCAAAGCTGACGGAAGCTGGCAACGCACGGCTGATTACTTGTCGTTCAAGAGATGGTGTCGATTCCGAACTGGGCTCGCGATCGGAAATTCGTAGTCGCCAGCGATTGTCCGTTGTGCCCACGGTCGGTCCGGCCACAACGGAGTAGACTTTTAGTCCTATTTTCCCTTGCTTGTCCCAGCCAATCGATAATGGAGCCTGGTCAACCATCGGCTCGCCATTCAGGCGGTAACTGAGTCGCACGTACGCGCTGTCCTCATAACTGGACAACCGCTGATAAGTCTGTACGCACCTCTCAATCACGCTTTTGGGTGACACACTGGCACTGGTCAACACCAGCTTCGAGCCGCCTTGAACGGCACCCGGCTTCGCCAGCTGATCGGTACGATCGCAACCGCTCACGACTCCGAGGGTTGTCCAAAGGCATAGCAAAAGAGTTCGAATACGAATCGTTCGACCCGTCAAGTGGCGGGGCTTAGATACTCGAATCGCCTTTGGACTCACTGACTCCACTCTGTTGGGATCATTCTGCATGGATAGCTCGAATCGCATATATGGTTTGCTCAAGCGACATTTTCAACTTGCGCAGATGTAGGGACGAAGTTGACGGCGACAAGTCTCCTGCCAGATCATTTGCGTTTGGCATAGAATATGTCTCAACTGTTTCCTACCGCTGAGTACCAAAATCTTGGTTTCGACGGCAATGTGGCTTCTAACCTACCGTTTCAACCGATTTACCAATGCAAGCAAAACAGCCGGCCCATTTGCAAGATACAATCCCCCTTCGCTTTGGCTACGACAGCAATTGGGTCATTGGAACCACTGATCTCAAGACCAGCTTTGCAAAACCCGTCTTAGGCGTTGCGGATCTCCATGCAACCGTTGTATCGGCGCTGGAATCTCCCATAGGCTTGCCAGCATTGGATCAAGTCATCGTACCTGGCGATGTGGTGGCACTGGCGGTTGATCCATCCTTGCCCGCGTTGGCGAAGGTGGTGGGTCAGATCGCAAGGTGGCTTTGCGACAAGGGGACTGAGCCTGCGAACCTCAAGATTGTGCTAGCAACTCATGACTCTCAGATGGTAAGTGACGTCGCCGAGGGCGTCAGCAGCGAATTTGCAGGAAGTCCACTGGATGCCACCAGCGTGACGATCGAAGCTCATGACGCTGACGATCCGCAGCGCATTTCCTACGTCGCGGCCAACGACGATTCCGATCCTATCTATATGAACCGTACTCTGGTTGACGCCGACGTGGTCATCCCAATCGTCTGCACGCGCCACGCGGAAACGTTTGATTATCTCGGCGCTTATGGAATCTTCCCATTGCTCTCCAATCGTGAAACGCAAGGAGAGTTCTACAACCTAACACGCTTGGACGATCCGACAGCCCACGCGAAACTCAAACGCTGGGCGGATCAAGCCGCTTGGTGGCTTGGATTGCTGGCGGCCGTTCAGGTCGTTCCTGCCGAGGGAAATCAAGTGGCGGCAGTTGTTTCAGGTCTCACGGACGAAATCGAAACAGTGAGTCAAAGTTTGTTCGCCAATCTGTGGCGCAGCGAATGTGGGCTGAGCGACATTGTCGTCGCACTCCTCGATGGCAGCCAAGCACAACAGAATTGGCGGGAAGTCGCTCGTGGACTTCGTAACGCCACGCGATTTACTGCGATCGGCGGTTCCATCGTGATCTGTACCCAGTTGAACGAATCACTTGGAAAGGGCTTGCGCCGCCTCAGCGATGTCCATCACACGGCCGAAGCGATAGCCAAGAAACTTTCCCACGACAAATCGGATGATGCGCTACCGGCAGCAATTCTATTAGAAGCTACCACGGACTACCACGTCTACATCGTCTCAGAGCTACCGCGGGGTACCGTCGAACAGCTTGGACTAGGCGCTATCGAATCCGAAACGCAACTGTCACACCTGGTTCAGCAACATGCCTCTTGCACCATTCTCAGCTCGGTTCAACACCGCTGTCTAAATGCATAGAGTACGACCCGACGCGTCAGCACTTGCGCACTCACTTGCTGATATCAAACGCATAGATCAAATCCAGGTCGCGTAGAAAGAGCTTGCCTTCCGCGACAACGGGATGAGACCAGATTTTGCCACTTTTGCGATCCAACTTCGTTTGCTCAGGCAAAGTCAATTTGCCATGTTCGATCCAGCCTTGGCTGCTTGGCTCCACCAGGTAACAAGCACCGCTGCTTTCCCCGTAGATGTAAAAGCGATTGTCTGCGAAGGTTGCCGATGCGCTACTATCGCCGCTAATGCGTTCACTCCAAACGATTTCGCCCGTCAAAAAATCTTGACACAGCCAGCCACCACTTTTTCGCACACCAAACAGAAGATTGTTCACGAGAATTACCGAACCGTGATGATTCTGCATGTTTTTATTGAAATAGACTTCACGCGCTACCACTTTGTCATTGTTGACTGATAGTTCGATCAACACGCAGCCGGTAGAATAAGCGCTGGTGTGGTACACGAACTTTCCTTGAACAATCGGAGTGGGAATGGTCGCGGTTGCATTTCCGCTGGACATGTTTTGCCACAGCACTGCACCGTTGTTCGCCGAGAAACCAACCAAGCCTTCTACCGTGGCCGCGATGTACATGGGAATGCCATCTACTTCGTGCTTGACAACCGAGGCATAATGTGGCGGGTAATCAAATCCGGCGCTGGAAAATAACTTGTTTCCTGTGGCCACGTCGAGCGCAACAAGGTATTGAGAGTTGCCAGGGCAGACGACAACGCGATCACCATCGATTAATGGCGATTCGCTGTAGCCCCATTTCGGAAGTTCACCATCGAAGTCGTCAACCAAATTGAGTTGCCAATTGAGTTTGCCAGTATGGCGATCGACACAGGCCAAGTTACCTGCATCATCCAAAGCAATCACTCGGTCACCCGCAATCGATGGCGTACCACGCGGCCCCGCTCCCCAACCCTGCCGATAAGCCCCATCAGGCAATGCAGCTCCTATCGACGTTCGCCATAGTTCGGAACCGTCCGTTGTGTCCAGGCAGATCAGAAAGCAGTTACCGTCGATCGTTCCCATCGTAAACAATTTGCCATCGATCACTGCGCACGCCGAATAACCGACTCCAGCGTTAGTAAACTTCCATGCAACCGGTGGCCCTCCCGTCGGCCATTGTTGCAGCAGATTATCGGATCGACTCTTGTGGTTTCGATCAGGACCACCCCATTGTGGCCAACTCTCTTTCGGCCAATCCTGAGCACCGACGTGGTTGGTTACGAAAAGCAAACTGATCACAAACCAAATAGCAAGTATTTGTTTCAAAACGACCCTCCTTGAGAATCTTAGGACCACAGTTGCGAAACCACATTTCCGTGGACATCGGTCAAACGAAAATCGCGACCAGCATGACGATAGGTCAATCGCTTGTGATCCATGCCAAGTGCATAAAGCAGTGTCGCGTGCAAGTCGTGCATGTGAACAGGATTCTCAACCGGGCGATATCCAAATTCATCGGTAGCACCGTACGTCAGACCACCGCGAACACCGCCGCCGGCCAACCACATCGTGAAGCCTTGCGGATGATGATTGCGACCATCCCCGTTTTCAACCATTGGAGTTCTTCCAAATTCGGCACCCCAAACGATCAGCGTATCGTCCAGCAGCCCGCGTCGCGACAAGTCGGTCAAGAGGCCTGCTATAGGCAAATCGACTCTAGCCGATTCACCAATGATCCCATCTTTTAGCTTTTGATGATGATCCCAGGTGTAGTCGGTGGAGACTTGAATGTAGCGGACGCCAGACTCCGCAAATTTACGAGCTAATAAACATTGGCGTCCAAAATTATTTGTTGGTTCTTGATTGATCCCATAGAGCTTCAGAGTCTCTTCGGTTTCGTCGTCCAATCCCATGACCTGCGGAATGGTCGATTGCATTCGAAACGCGAGCTCATAATTGGCGATCAAGCCATCGATCCCTTGATCGACTTCCGCAGACCGCAAGTGCTGTTGGTTGAGTGACTGAATAAGGTCCAACTGTTGACGCTGGAGATTTCGATCGAACCGGGAGTTGCCGACATGCGAAACACGCGCCTGAGCGATTGGCGTTTCCGCTGAACCAATGGCTGTTCCTTGATGGATCGATGGTAGAAAAGCGCTGCCGTAGTTCTGTACGCCTCCATGTCCTCTGGGTGGCGAAATCGTGATGTATGCAGGCAGGCTATCACTTTCGCTGCCAAGTCCATAACTGACCCAAGCACCGACGCTGGGACGCACCAAATTGGCCTGTCCGGTGTGCAATCGCAAGAGCGCTTCCCCATGCGCACTTCCTTCGGTATACATCGAGCGGACAACGCACAAGCGATCGGCATGATTGGCCAGGTGAGGGAACAACTCACTGATCCAAACACCGCTTTCGCCATGTTGCGCAAAGCGAAACGGAGAGCCCATCAATTCGCCCAGCCGTTTGCGGTCGCTGCCAACCGACTCAGGTGCAAGCTGTTGTCCAGCGCGCTCGTTGAGCAACGGTTTGGGGTCAAACAGGTCCACGTGGCTAGGTCCGCCCCACATGAACAGGAAAATAATGCGTTTGGCACGCGGTTGAAAATGGGGCTGCTTTGGGGCTAATGGACCCGCGGATGTGGTTGCCGTACCAAACGCGTTTGCTTCCACGCCGCCAGGCACAACCGCCTGACCATTCTGCGACATCCAGGCTGCCAACGCCAAGCTTCCAAAGCCACAGGCACTGTTCTGCAACATCGACCGACGACTCGTGACCGCGGAGAACTGATTGCAACTCATTACGATTACTCCAAAAACTGAAACCGACTGGAAGCGAACAAAGCATGGCAAACCAACGCCAACGCCTCAAGCTCAGTCGCTTCGTGACCTTCGGTTCTGAATTTTTCTTCAAATTGCGCTAATGCTCGCTCTAACGTTTCTCGCTCGACGTCCGTTGGCGTTGCACCAAGGATCAACTCATACATCAAATCGATTCTGGCGGCGCGGTCGCCCGTCGGCGCACTGGACAACAAACGCTGAGCCGTCGATTTGGCAGAGTCCATCACGACTTCGTCATTCAGCATAAACAATCCTTGCGTTGGAACCGTCGTATTAGGTCGCATTCCCGTGGTGGTATGGGGATTGGCAAAGTCGAAGATTTCGAATAACTCGGGAAGATCGTTGCGGATCACCGGCAAATAGACGCTTCGACACGGGAAATCGGTGCGACGTCGTACAGGATTGGAACCCACAGCGGTCGCCTGATCTCCAAGATAATCGACCGTCGAGAGCATGGGGCTCACGTCCAACGCTTGCGCTGCGCTGAGCATCGCGTCGCGAAACGACTCCGGATCCAATCGCCTGCGATTGGCGCGCCACAACCAGCGATTTTCTGGGTCGACTGCGTGGCACTCCGATTGGTACTCGCTGCTCATACGGAATGTGTGGCTCAATACAATTTCGCGCACCAGGGATTTCAACGACCAACCCGAGTCGATGAGCCGCCGGGCCAGGTGGTCGAGCAACGCTGGGTGCGACGGCATCTCGCCCGTCCGGCCAAAATTGTCAACCGTACGCACCAAACCGCGTCCAAGTAGATGGTGCCACACGCGGTTTGCCAATACGCGTGCTGACAGCTGCCCGGAACGTTGCTCGGCATCTGTCAACCATTGGGCCAATTCAAGCCGTCCGCTCGTCGAAGTTGGAAGTTCGGGTGTACTACGATCTGTCAAAACGGTCAAGAAACCGCGTGGAACCTGCTCTCCCAGTTGATCAAACGCTCCAGCAATCCGCACATGTTCGTCGGCAGGCTTGTCAACATCGAACGGGATCATAGCGCGAGGAGGGATGGGCGGCGGCTGTGCGAGAACCTGTTGCAGTTGATCCACGTGCGCTTGTTGGGCCAGTGTCCGTTCTTCGAGTGACTTCGCGAGGTCACTCGCTGCAGCAGCCAGCGCGTTGCTCTTCTTCTCGATGTACTCCGCAAGTTTGGCCTGAGCAGCTTCATCGTTCTGCTTCAATAGTGCCAACGCGTCGTCTGCCTGCTTCTTTTGCTCAGTCACAGCCGGTCGGTCGCGCCAGTACTGTTCGTAAGCTTCGTCGACTTCATGCCCTGTTTCGCCCAGTCCGATCAACTGTTCCATCACTCGCTGTTCACCCAGCATGTAGCGGCGTTCCATCACCTTGGTTGAAGCCATGATGCCAGCCAGCGCGTAGTAGTCCTCGGTGGGCACAGGGTCAAACTTGTGATTATGGCAGCGCGCGCACCCCAGTGTCTGCCCCAAAAGTGCCCGGCCAATGGTATCGATCTGCTCGTCGGCCACTTCCATTCGCTGGTTTTCTTCTTTGTTTCCCAGCAGCACTTTGGGCCCAACCAACATGAAACCCGCCGCAATGCGCTGGGTATCCCGCTGTTCAATGGTGTCGTATGGCAACAAATCACCGGCAAGTTGCATGGTCACAAACGCATCGTACGGCATACCCGCATTCACCGCGTCGATGACCCAATTGCGATAACGCCAAGCTTCGCGGAAAAGAAAGTTTTCATCCAAGCCGTTGGAATCGGCATAACGCGCGAGGTCCAGCCAGTGGCGGCCCCACCGCTCGCCAAATCGCGGCGATGTTAACAAACGATCCACCAATTGCTCATAGGCATCCGGCGAATCGTCCTCCAAGAACGCATGCAGTTCATCCAGGGTCGGTGGAATCCCTATCAACTGTACGTAGACGCGGCGGGCAAGAACGCGACGATCCGCATCGCCCGCATGCGGCAGCCCTCGTTGCTCAAGTTGCGCGAGAACATAAGTATCAATCGCCCCGAGCGGCCAGTGGGAATCCTGCACCGCTGGGAGAGCCGTTGGAACCAACGCCTTGAAAGCCCAATGCTCCTTGCCAGCAACCGGATCCGACGGATCGTCACCCGCTTGAGCTTCGACCTTGTCGGGTGCGGGAGCACCTACCGCGATCCATCGCTCCAGCCAAGCTACTTCCTCCGCCGCTAACGGTTTTACTGGAGGCATTTGTAAATTTTCGTTGTGGTAGCGTACCGCCTCGACCAGCAAACTCTCCTCGACATCACCTGGCACAACGGCTGGACCATTGTCTCCGCCCGCTAGCCAACCCGCAGGACTATCGAGCAACAGAGAACCTCCCGGTTCGTCGCTTTTTGCAGAATGGCACTCGTAACACTGCTGCACCAGAAGTGGGCGAATCCGCTTCTCAAAGAACTCAATCTCCGCCGCTGCGGCAACCTCCGCTCCAGTCCCCTCCTCGTCTTGCACGACCACTGCGTCATCCGGCAACGCATGAGGCAATGGCCCTGTTGCCAGGCAGAAATCCACATGGAGGTTGGCTAGACAGAGGAATGTCAACGCGGCCGCAAAGTCGCGACAAAGGCGGGAAGTTATCATGGCAGGCGACCGGTGGGGTGGGAAATGGAGTGGTCAGCACGCTTTATGGTAGCCGATTATCAGAGCATGTGCAATTTTGGATACAAAGGCAACACCCAGCTCGCCGGTGCTGCCAGTGGAACACGCGCCCCACGATCTTGAGTAAAATGATCTCAAGTTCGGGCAGTTACGATGTCGCCCCTACATTCAGTTGCTTTGAGTCGACTAAACAACCCGACCCTCACATTCCTCGCAGAACTCACGTCCGCGCAAAACTCAATGGCCCACACGTCCAGCAAATTCCTCCCATGAAACTCTTCGTTCGCACGCTACTTCTGCTCACGCTGCTAGCGACTGCCGGCTTCGGCATTTTCGCAATGAGTCGCTATGTCGGTAGGGAACAGCTCGATTCAAGCGCTGGCTCCAGCTATACCGTTCAACGTCGCACATTGGAGGATCGCGCCGTAGAACGTGGAACGGTCGAGAGCCAAAATACCGTCTATGGAAACTGTGAAACTCCAGGACGAAGCAAAATCACCTTCATCGTCCCAGAAGGCTCACTGGTGAAAGCAGGCGATAAAGTCGCAGCGTTTGAAACCAATGAGATCGAAGTGCTCATCCGGCAAAAAGAAGTTGAAGTCAACGAAGCTCGCGGCAAGTACGACGAAGCGGTCCAATCGCTCGAGATCAAACGCAATGAAAACGAAACCAATATCGCCGCGGCCAAACTTGCCTACGATATCGCTGTCATCGATCTTAAAAAGTACGAAAAGGGCGACTTCGTAGCGGACAAAGCAGACCTCGAACGCGCGATCAAGGAAGCAGAAGCCGCACTTGAAAAAGTGCGCGATGAAAAAAACAACGTTCAAATCCTGGTCAAAAAGGGATACCGTACTCCACAACAACTCCGCGAAATCCAGTTGCGCGAAAATACGTTTCAATTCCAAGTCGAGCGCGATAAACAAAAGCTGTTGGTACTGGTCACCTATGACAAAGAAAAAAAGCTAATCGAAATGCAGGGCAAGCTTGCCGAAGCAGAACTGAAGCACGACCGAGCCGAAAAGACCGCTGAAGCCGAAGTGAAAAAAGGCGAAGCCGCCGTTGAAAACGCCAAGAATGGTGTCGCCATTGTGGAACAACAACTGGCAGAACTGCAGGAAGTGTTGAACAAATGCACCTTGTACGCAGAACAGGATGGTACGGTCGCCTATGCTAATGAACGCTGGTACGATGCCTCCGAACGTATTCGCGAGGGGACGGAAATGTACCCAGGTCGCGCCGTCTACTATCTGCCCGATATGACGCGGATGCAGGTCAAAGCCAACGTTCACGAGTCTGTCGTCGACCGCATCAAAGTAGATCAAAAAGCAACCATCCGCTTGGATGCATTTTCCGATACCAAGCTGGCCGGAACCGTTTCTGCCGTCGCCGGAATGGCAGCCAGTACCTACTCCAATGTCCAAAACTACGAAACAGTGATTCTGATCGACAAGCTGCCCGAGAACCTTGCCATCAAACCAGGCATGACCGCAGAAGTCGACATCCTGGTCGGTAGCTATGCCGACGTAATCTGCGTTCCCGTCGGCGCGATCACGGAGTACTTTGAACAGACATATGTCTACGTTTTGTCCGGTAGCAAGGTTGAGCGGCGCATTGTAAAAACCGGACGCGTCACTCATTCTTTCATCGAAATCACCGAAGGCCTGGAAGTTGGCGAAGTCGTCGCACTTGACGCATACCAACGCGGCTTGATCGACTTTGCAGATAAAGAACGCGAAAAAGACCAATCCACGGAAGCCGAACCGGAGATCGGCCCGGAGCCAGGTGACTCCTGATGCCGAGCGTTGTTCATTACCAAGCCATGCTGAACATGGCCGTGCGCGGCGTGCTGATGCACAAACTGCGCTCCATGTTGACCGTCTTGGGCCTTGTCTTTGGCGTCGCCAGCGTGATCGTCATGCTGGCGGTCGCTGAAGGAGCCAGCCAACAGGCGCAAAAACAAATAGCTGCACTGGGGGTCAACAATATCATCGTTCGAAGCGTGAAACCCGTTGCGGTCAACAACAACCTAGATTTTAGCAGCTTCGAGGAGAATTTTGGTGTTACCTATGCTGACCTGCGTCGGATCCAGGAAACGCTGGTCACCGTCAAAGGCGTGACACCGCTGCGCGAATTCCCTCAAGAAGTGCGTTACGGCGCCGCTTCCATCAACGCGCGGCTCGTCGGAGTTTTCCCAACGTACTTCGATACAAATCGAATTCCTTTGGCACGTGGGCGTTTTCTCGACCCTCAGGATCTAGAGCAACGCGCCAATGTGTGCGTCATCGGCGAGACCATTGCGCAAAAAATATTTCGTGGCACATCTCCAATCGGAAAGTCGATCCAAGTCGCCAATGAACATTTCTTTCGCATCGTAGGTGTGCAGGGCTACAAGACGCCCTCGGCCGGCGTTGGATCGAGTCTCTCGGCTCAGGACTTGAACCTTGATATCGTAATCCCGCTCTCAACGGATCGCAGTCGAATTGGCGATGTCATCGAACGCCGCGAACAAGGAAGTTTTTCGCGACAGCGACTGGAACTGAGCCAAATAACCGTCGAAGTCAGCGATCGCTACCAAGTGAAAGCAACAGCTGCAGCGCTCGATGGCCTACTGGCACGCTTCCATCCGAAAAGTGATTATGCGATCACAGTTCCACTCGATCTGCTTGAACAAGCGCGAGCGACTCAACGCATCTTCAATTTTGTGCTTGGCGCCACAGCCGCCATCTCGTTGCTAGTCGGCGGTATAGGCATCATGAACATCATGTTGGCCACCGTTAGCGAACGCACTCGCGAGATTGGTATCCGCCGTGCCTTGGGTGCCAAGCAGGCCGACATTATCTTGCAGTTTCTGATTGAAACAGCCTCGCTGTCGCTTTTCGGAACCACCATTGGCGTAATGGTTGGACTTGCCGCCCCAGCCCTGGTGTCTTACCTGTCAGGAATGGAGACAGCGGTGACGTTTGGCTCGATCGTTATTGCAGCCGGAGTTTCGCTGACCGTGGGCATCATCTTCGGCATCTATCCGGCTCGACAAGCCGCAAAGCTTGATCCCATCGAAGCCCTTCGCCGTGGATAAGTTCACACCCCTGAGGCATGAGCGGCTCGGGTGAGTGGGTTTAAGTTGAAGTTCGAGTTTAGGTTTAAGTTTGCTTCCAAACTTCAATTTCAGCGTCATGAACAGAACCCGCCACAGGAGCCTGATAGCTGGAACATCCGTGCACCGGCTTTGCCATCCGTGCTAAAAAATCCAATGCGGTTCCAACGAATTAGAGTAGACCGACGAATGTCAAGCGGCTGCAAACTTCAACTTCAACTCGAACTCGAACTTCAACTTACGGTCACAAGCTGAGGTATGAGCGGGGTGGGTGAATGGGTTTAAGTTGAAGTTCGAGTTTAGGTTTAAGTTTGCTAACAAACTCAAATCTAGCGTCATGAACAGAACCCGCCACAGGAGCCTACTAGCTGGAACATCCGTGCACCGGCTTTGCCATCCGTGCTAAAAAATCAAATGCGGTTCCAACGAATTAAAGGAGACCGACGAATGTCAAGCGGCTGCAAACTTCAACTTCAACTCGAACTCGAGATCACAACCTAAGACACGAGCGGGGTGGGTGAATGGGTTTAAGTTGAAGTTCGAGTTTAGGTCTAAGTTTGCTAACAAACTCAAATCTAGCGTCATGAACAGAACCCACCACAGGAGCCTGATAGCTGGAACATCCGTGCACCGGCTTTGCCATCCGTGCTAAAAAATCAAATGTGGTTCCAAGGCGGAACCTCCATGCAGAGCGTTCCGAGGCGGTGCCCCGGAACGAGGTTGAAAGCTAAGGCTCAGACGCCTATCACTTATGCTGAGACTTGCGTCAGAGCTTGCTCTAACTTGGCCTTGGGCGGCATGCCTACAAAGCGCTCGACCACTTCGCCATCCTTAAACAACAGAAGCGTCGGAATACTCTGAATGCCGTACTGCCCAGTCACCGATGGGTTTTCGTCAATGTTCAACTTCCCAATCTTCACCGTGCCAGAAAACTGCTCTGCAAGCTGATCGATGAGCGGAGCGATCTGACGGCAAGGACCACACCACGGAGCCCAAAAATCAACTAAAACACCATCGCTAGCGCTTAAGACTTCTTGTTCAAAATTGCTGTCGGAAAACTCAATCGTGTGTTGACCCATGTCGGGCTCTCCTTTTCGTAGTATTGGAACCTTAAACTCGGGCAGTAGTTTCGTGCCACAAAATCCTGAACCCAACGCCGTTCGGTGCAAGGTTGCTGTCATTCTCGTAAATGCAAAGCTTGGATTTGCCTAGTTTCGCGATCTGCCACTGAAAATCAATTGGACCACCCCCCAAAGGGCGGCGCACATTTCCTTACTTTAAAAACTGCTTGCATCGCAATTTGCAATTCGGCCAAAAACGACGCCTGCATTGGGGAATATTCGGTAATGCGAATTCTAGACCAATTTGACGTAAAAACGTCAAACGGCAACCCGTCGATTGTATAAGTACCATTCGACCGACAGAATGAGCAAGGCGGCTGCCAAAAGCCATCGCCAAATTTCGATACGGACGATCTCCTTTTGTTTGCCAGTGGCCGCGACGTTTTGCGCTCCGATAGTGATCTCCTCGGTGGGCACAATGTTACTTTCTTGTTCACTGAATAGATTCACGGTGAATAGCTGCAGCAGACGGTCCGAGTCGACGGGCTGTGTTTTGTAAAAGCCAAGTTGATCGGTCTGCGTAAAGATGATTTGTGGACCTCCATGTCGCTCGACCGTTGTTTTCTTTCCCGTCGGAGCAGTAATCTGCACTTTGTCGTAGCGGTTGGCAAGCCCCAGGACGACGTTCTGCCCCGGCTTGATCGTCTTTGAACCCGCAGTGCCGACCGCGCCACCCAAGTACTCCAGCGAATTGAAGACAAATACAGGGAAGCTAGGTTTGATGGGCCAGTTCGTGTTGGGCGCAATTCCATTTTCAGTGGCATGGAACAACGAAATCCCTAACACCGCATCTTGATATGCTTCACGCGGAGCGACGGCCATCATGATTCCTTCATTGGTTCTTAACAACTCAGTTGCACCAGCAGGCATTGTCAACGCATTTCCTTCGACAATTCGCACCGACCCCATATCGAGGTATTGCATCAACGGATGCGAACGGTTGGTATCGATGACAAAAAGTGGTCCTGTCGATTCTCCCATCTTCCAGGCATCGCCGGGCGGAACACTGCCAATAAAGAGAGTATTGGCCAACGGCATTTGTTCGGGCGCACACTGATCAAATACGAATAAATCGACCGTGCTGGCTGCAGCCAACTGCAGATAGTCGTTGGTGGTCAACGCTTCTGGGGCCAGTGTCCGCACTTGCGATAATTGCGAAGCCTGCTCGGTCGCCAACGCCGCTTCGAGTGCCGTGTTGCCTGCCGTGACGAGCACCACATCCAACTGCCTCGCTGGATCAAGCCCAGCGAATGCCACATTGTCAGACGCGAGGTCGTCGTCGAGTTCCAATTCCAATTTGAATTCCCCTTCGGCCACTTCGTTTAAATCGAAGTTCACTCCAGTGCTCGACAGCGCTTCAATATCCACTTGATCAGCATCGACGAGCCTTCCATCAAGCGTCAAAGTCACTTTAGCGCTGACCGCAACCGCGCCAAAATTCTGCAGTCGCGCATAAGCTTCTACTCGATTGGCCTTCTCCAAGTTGCGTTCGACAGTAAATGCAACGATGGCCGAATTATTGGCAGTCTGCGACCCAATCGGAATGTATTCTGCCGTCAGATTCCCCAAGTCCATCTGAGGTACGCCAAATCCACCATCACTCAGAATGTAGATTTTGGCCGGCATCGCTTCGGCCACCTGAATATCATTCAAGTCCTCGATCTGACTAGTTCGGCCTGGATTGGCCAATCCCGACGCAGCCCGCATCGCCTCGTTTAAATCGGTTGTCCGGTTGGTGGGAGTAATCGCGGCCACGGCGGCCCGCAGTCGTTTCTTGTCCGACGTGAAGCCTTGCTTCACATCGGCACGATCATTAAAGGCAATGACCATCGCGACATCATCGTTTCCCAGGGCATCGATCATCGTGTACGCTTGCTCGCGAGCTTCCGCCAATCGCGTTTTTCCGGTATCGGTCGCCTGCATACTGCACGAGTTATCAATCAGAAGAATGGAACGAGCGCCCAGTGTTTCATTGCCACGATAACCGGGACTCAAACAAGCTAAGATGAGTGCCAAGACGGTCAACAATTGCAGTAACAACAAAATGTTCTTGCGCAGGCGCTGCCAAATGCTATTCACGTGCAGGTCTTCAATCGTCCGCTTCCAAAGATAGGTACTTGGCACCGAGACGGGCTGCCGCCGGAGTTTTAAGAAGTAGAGCATCACGATTAGCGGTGGAACGGCAGCCATGATAAGCCACTGCCACCAACTAAGCATATTAATCAAGCTCATAGATACACTTTCTCATGTCCGCAGAGGATCACCGCACCAGCCCACGTTCGCGCAGGTATTGTCCAACGAGCACTTCGGCGCCTTGATCGCTGCGCGCCAATAAATAGGTCATTCCACGTTGCGAACAAAATCGCCTGGCTTGATCTACGTAGGCTGCCAACGTCGCCTTGTAACGCTTGATGACTGCGTTGCTAACGGAAATCTCCGCCTCGTCATCGTCTTCACAGTCGACCAATTTCAAGTCGCCAGCTAACTCGGGGTTCATTTCTTCCGGCGATAGAATCTGCAATACGAACACATCCATCTGCTGAGCAACCAACAGCCGCAGCGCCGACTCGTAGCCTTGCTTGTCCATCAAATCGCTCAACAATACAACAATGCCCCGCCCCGTATTTCGCAAACAAAATCGTTTGACCGCTTCGGTCAAACTGAAAACCTCGTTTGGCTGGACCGACTGAACAAAATCGGTCATCCGCCACAGTTGTGAACGCCCCCGCAACAAAGGGCTGGACTTGTTCTGGGCTCCCAAAAACTCAATCTTGACACGATCGCCACGACACATGCCAACAAATCCAAGCGACGCGGCCACCTGCTTGGCGGTAAAAAACTTGGTCGGCGCACCAAAGTCCATCGATGGGCTGGCATCAACTAGAAAATAGACGTGCAGATCCTCTTCTTCAAGGAACAGTTTCAGAAACAATTTGTCGAGTCGCGCGTACAGGTTCCAATCGACAAATCGCAAATCATCTCCGGGAACGTAGTTTCGAAAATCGGCAAATTCCACACTTTGCCCCTTTCGACGACTGCGTCGCTCCCCTTTCAATCGCCCGCGAAATACTTTGCGACTGACCAATTCCATGCGTTCCAGTCGCGCCAATAAGCGCGGCGGGAGTAGGTCTTGAGTGGTTGTTGATTGTGCCATCATTTTTCCCGAAGAGTTCGATCGATCTATGCTACCATGTCGCATTCCACCCGACAGCACCACACAGCGAGCATAAACGCACTTTTAGACCCATGTATTCATCATACACATTATTTCAAGCGAACTTGTCGACCATTGTAATGGCGGTCTTCCCTTCCCTCTGCTTTTCTTCGGCTGCCTTGGCCCAGACGGACGTGAACAGCTCGCGCCAGGAACTGGAGGCAATTCGCGTTGCTGACGATGGTCGAAGTTTTGTGGGAGCCCAAACAGGCAAGAAATTTGTCGCATGGGGTGTGAACTACGACCATGACGAACAGGGCCGACTCATCGAAGACTATTGGCGGGACGAATGGGAAACCGTGCAAGCTGACTTTGAGGAAATCAAATTGCTCGGGGCGAATGTCGTACGCATTCACCTGCAGTTTGGTAAATTCATGAACTCCCCCTCGGAACCTGATGCAAAGAACCTTGAACAATTGGCGAAGTTGGTTGACTTGGCGGAGTCAACGGGACTCTACCTGAACATCACCGGTTTGGGTTGTTACCATCGAAAAGACGTTCCCCCTTGGTACGACCTGTTGGACGAAGAGCAGCGTTGGGATGCGCAAGCCACTTTCTGGCAAGCCATAGCGACGGTCTGTCACCAAAGTCCTGCCCTGTTTTGTTTTGATTTAATGAACGAACCGATTTTGCCCGGCACAAAGGTGGAAACCGAGTGGCTTGCCGGCGAACTGGGGGGCAAGTTGTTTGTACAACGCATTGCACTGGAACTGGGCGAGCGAACACGCGAAGAGGTCGCTGCACATTGGGTGAAAAAATTGACGGATGCGATCCGCAAGGTTGACTCGCAGCATATGCTCACGGTCGGAGTTATACCCTGGGCACATGTGTTCAAAGGCGCGAAGCCGCTGTTTTATGCACCGACGGTCGGTGAACCACTGGATTTTGTCAGCGTCCACTTTTATCCAAAGACTGGCAAAGTTGACGAGGCGCTCGAAGCGCTCCGTGTCTATGAGATTGGAAAACCACTCGTCATCGAAGAGATCTTTCCACTCGAGGCCACGATCGAAGAGGTGGACAAGTTCATTCTGGGCTCGAAGCCGTTTGTGGATGGCTGGGTTAGCTTTTATTGGGGTTCGACGATCACTGAGTACGAACAACAGGGCGACATTCGCGGAGCGATCGTGGCAAGTTGGCTCCGCTACTTCTCCCAAAATGCTCCGCCTCCAAAATTCCCCTGAATCCGGCACGCAGGTTGCTTCTAGGAGTAAAAACGGACCGTCACGTACGCTTCTAAAAAAAGCGACGCGAACTTCAAGCAACCCTAAGGATTATCAAGGCATGAGTAAAGTACTTCGAGGACTAGTGGCCGGTGCGGGCGCATGGAAACTTGGCGGAGGTTGCTTTTCGACCATCCTCATTTTCATCATTTTGTGGTGGCTTTTGGGCAACTTTGGAATTTTCCAATAGACGTTTCTTAGCAACGACCGTGAATGCCTCTACTGAACCTCATTGTAGAAACGTGCTTCGGATTCGCTGTCGCCAACCACAACCAGGTAATCATCTGATTCGAGTGCGCGGTGGGGATCGGGATTTGCATCCATGATCGAGTCCCGTTCGATAGCGACCACGTTGCAACCTGTTGATTGTCGAAACTTGCATTCGGCTAGTGAGCGACCAACGAGCGACGCGGGAACTTGCACATTGAAGACGTCCAGACCTTCCGCCAAAAATAGAAGCTTGCCTCGCTTAAGCACGTTAAATAGGCTACTGGCACCCGTCGAAGCGTATGACATGGCAAAGTCAGCGCCGGCTCGATGCAGCGTCGAGACGTTTTTATCTTGGTTGGCGCGCACTAGTATTTGAACATCGGGTCGAAGACGGCGGCAATAGATGGCCAGATAGACGTTGACGTCATCGTCGTGCGTGGTGATCACGACAGATGAACATTTCATAATGCCTGCCCGTTGCAACACTTCTAGCTCTGCCGCATCGCCACAAATGTATTTTTCGGGCTCGCGGATCCGCTCCGGATTTTTCTCGACCAGTCGATAGTCGACACCGTGTTGGGTCAGTGCTTTGGCTGCTGAGCGACCAACTCTTCCACCACCGATGATCACCACGGGTTCACCTGTAACTCCGTACAGACAAAACAGCTCGTCGTATTCGAGCAAATCTTGGCGACTTCCTGAAAGCAAAAGTACAGAACTCTGCTCGAGCTTGGTGTCCGGCCCCGCCAGCTGAAAATGCCCTCGGTCCCAAACGCCTACCACATTGACGCGAGCGTGCTCCGCCAACCGAATATCGCGCAACGTGCGTCCCACGAGCGGAGTACCTGCAACCGCCGCCTCTGCAATCAGTACATCGCCAAACTCACCAACCACATGACTTCTGGCATTCCGTAGCAGCACGCGACGCGAGAGAACTCGACCAAGCATTTCGCCAAGTTGCAGGACTTGGTTGCAACCTGCCAACTCGAGTATATCGACCGAAGCACTCGACGAAGCCGTGGCGGCAATGGTTACTTCACTAGAAATTTCGCGGACTGTGAACGCAATGTTCGTATTCGTGGTATCGCGTAGTGTCGCAACCACGAGCGAAGCATGCTCGGCTCTCGCATTTAAGTAAGTATTGCGGTCGTCAACCGCGCCGAGCATCACGGAAATTCCCTCGTCGTACATCTTGAGGGCATCCACAAGCTCCCCAACCAGCACCACGTATGGAATGTTGGCGCGCTTTAACATCCGAATAAGCGAGAGTTCCACCGAACCCAGACTCGTCAGTATTACGTGCTTGGTGAACTTACTGGAAAGTTGCCGAGGAGCACGGGCTGCCGCCTGCTCCTCCATCCACGGCACATAAAAGAACTGAATGAACATGAAGGGCAGCAACACCAACATGAACACCGTACCGGATAGCAGCACGACCACCGAAAACAGCCGACCTATATCCGAGTGAAAAGTGATGTCGCCAAAGCCTAAAGTCGACATGACTACAAAAACCCAATACAAACCGGCGGCCCATGAATGCTCTTGGCCCTCCAAACGCATAAGGTAATGAAAGATCGTCGTAAAGACCGACACCAAAATCAAA
Source organism: Pirellulaceae bacterium (assembly GCA_041753315.1). Taxonomy (GTDB): domain Bacteria; phylum Planctomycetota; class Planctomycetia; order Pirellulales; family Pirellulaceae; genus Aureliella. The sequence continues at coordinate 20,252 of JBGSUV010000148.1, forward strand.
AAGACGAGCAGCAATTTGCCCAATGCCTGAAAGTTTCGCCGGCGCGATGGATTCGTCAGAAAACTCAGCACAATGGCCAATGATTTCATGTTTTGGTCTCAACTGCTTTCCGAAGTGGCCACAGCCAATGGGCCGCGCAAATTAAAATCTTCGTAACCGTTCACGACAATGTAGAACAGTTGTCTGCAATTGTTTTGTACCCAGCTTTAGGCAACCATCGCAATTTAGAACAATTGTCCTCAATTGTTTTGTACACAGCTTTAGGCAACCATCGCAATGTAGAACAATTGTCCTCAATTGTTTTGTACACAGTTTTAGGCAACCATCGCAATGAAGAACAATCAGAGAATTCCAGCCAAGTTGCTGGGACTGTACCACACTACTCCTTCGGGACTGGCCAGCGGAGGTGCTTGTGCAGAAAATCAAACGAACCCTTGCCGTTGATCGTGTGCGGGCCGTCAAACCACTCAATTTCGCAGCGATCCGCCAGCTTCAGCCGAGCTGCATAAAGAAATCGCACTCGCGCAAACTCCTTGGCTACCCGATCATCAGGTGCAACTCCATCAAAATGCCCGCGCTCGACCATAAACGGGCGAGGTGCAATCAACGCGGCCATCTCCGCGTAGTTGAACGTATGCCCCAAGTCGTATTCAAATATCTCATATTCACCTGTTCCAACATAACTGTAAGGTGAACGCGAGGATGCATTTTTCCAAACCCAATCGTTAAAATCAGCACTACAGATGGACAAGCAGTATTGCGGCAACATCGCAGGCAGCCGCATCGCTGACTTTCCGCCGTACGACAATCCATAAAATGCAATTCGCTCGGGGTCAACCTGTGGAAGCGTTGAAAGCCAATTCAACATCTGTTGATGCTGTGGTCCGATGATCGAAAACAGGGACGTGCCAAGTGGATTTAACTTTCGCTGTAACGTCCGAAACGCATCCTGTCCAATGTAAGGATTCTGTGGCGCGAAGACGATAAACCCGCGACTGGCCAACCGAGCTGCAAAATCGTGATAGGCATCGTGATCCCCCACAATCGTGTCTTGCGGCCGCCCCTCCAATCCATGTTGACAGACGACTACCGGACGACGCTCTCCGGCCTGCAAGTCATCTGGTAAAAGTAGCACGCCATAGGTGAAAACGTCATCAAATACATCCAGCACAACGTCGTAACCGGTCCACCCCGCTCCGCTCATCTGCTTTCGCGTGCGCGGATTTGCGTCCAGCAGGGGCGCATCAACTTTCCCAATAACATCTTCCACGAATAGCTGTCGATACCGTGCCGTCGACTTTTCATAAGCTTCGGAGGTCGATGTATCGACGACATTGAGTGCATCGGCTCGGTCATCGCGCGGCAATCCCAAGTTGATGAATCGGACGCGCGCGTATTCACATTCTTCGAGCACGGCCTGCGTATGAGCATCGATATTGTCAATCAACCGCTCCATGCGTGTTTTGGCGCGTTCCGCCATGAGGGCTTGGTCATCCACGCTTGGATCAAGTTGCCAGCGTTCGAGCGATTTGGTATCGCCGCTCAATCCGAGCCGGTCGAATAGCGATGCCATATCGAGCGAATCGTCGTCGGATGGATCAAACAGGTGTGCGAAACCCAGCTCAGCTCCCAGCGACTTCTCAGCAAAGTCTTGCATGCACTCAAACTCAGCTTCGACCTCCGATCGACTTGGCGACTGCCATTGGGCCGGCGCTGCTCCAGGAGTTGAACGTGAGACGACCACGTGTGGTGTGGTACTGATAAGCAACTTGCGCGGAGCAATCATCGCGGCAAGTTCTGCGTCTCCGAATCGTTCAAGTACGCCGTACAGATTTCGACAAAGTGGCTCGCGCCACATCGATTCACGTGGACCAAAATAGCCGCAACAAACCGTGGTATTGATTCGCTCGTCAATCGCGCCACTTAGCAGGGCGACCATTCCACCTTCTCCGAATCCAATGACGATTGTCTCTGTGCTCGCAAATTCATCGATCAACCGCTGCACGCCCAGCACTTCGTACCCGACCAAGGATCGCCCTAACTCGAACGCCGCACGGTGCAAATACTCGCGATGCGACATCTCGGCGTTACCGTGGCGGATCGTTGCGCGATTCGCAAGCTGTGGAATTGCCACCGAGTAACCACTTTCGAGCAGCTGTTGCACAATTAGCGGCCCCGCTCGATTGGCTCCCAAACCGGGAGTTAGCCCGCAAATCGCTTCGGGCAGTTCATCCGCATCGGGGATCACAATCGCCAGTTTTTTACTTGCCATCGCCGCGCGGTGGGTGAGACTGTCCTGTACGCGGCGTACCAAAAGGCCTTCGCCCCACAACGACACGGCGTTGCTGAGCTGAGGTGCGGGATGCCCACTGATCGCCCAGCGAATGGCTTCGACGCGTACCTGGTCGTTGGCAAATAGACTCGTCTGTTCATACAACACACCACTGTTTTTTGTCGGTGAGGTTTCAGAAGCTGTCGCAACATCTGGTGAATCCCCCATACCAAGCCGCGTCTTCAAGAACTGAATGTTCTCCGCTTTACTGCTCGACTCCTGCCAGAATTGCGAACGATTCGTTCTGGATTTTTCAATTTGGCGCAGGGCGAATCGATCGATTCCAGCTACCATTGCAGCAGCCGGATCGGAAGGCAGATCAACAAGCAATTGTGTTCCGGGAAGCGCATCACTGGTCGTTGTTTGCGATAACGCGGTAACGGAAAAGCTGAGCAACAGTAGGTATACGGCGACGGACCAGAAACGCTTCGGGCCTAGGAGTTTGCGAATTCGAGTTGACACGTTGCACCTCAGAGGAAGAAGGGGATTGGCTCGTGGTATGGGCGGGAACGTTTGCGGTCGGCTCAAACAGTCAGTTGAGGGAAGGCACATTCGTCGGTTTTCAGTTACTATATGCTTCACGCTTCCCCAGTTGGACAAACGACTTGCCAATATGCAACGCCGTCTGCCAGCCTCAATAACTGAACCATGGTGCGAATATGCGGAATCCTATAAGTCGATTGACGATGGTTGTTGGTCGAATGCTACTTTGTAACGCAGTAATTATCTGTGCGGCAAGTTTCCATCTGGCGTCGGAAGCCCAAGGGGACGAACCCGATCAGCAGCGCGTAGCGGATGGTTTCAAGGTGGACGCGGGGGATTGGCCGTGGTGGCGCGGGCCAAATCGCAACGGAACGGCGCCGGCCGAACAGTCGCCGCCGACTCAGTTTAGCGAATCCGAAAATGTTTTGTGGAAAGTCAATTTGCCAGGTCGCGGACATGGCTCGCCAACGGTTTTTGGAGACAAAGTCTTTCTCGTCACCGCTGACGAAACGTCGGGCTCCCAATCGGTTGTCTGCGTGGATCGCGGCACAGGAGAGACTAAATGGAACAAAGTAGTCCATGAAACAGGCGGCATGTGGAAAAATAGCAAAGCTTCCGCCGCCTCCTGCACGCCCGCTTGTGACGGCCAGCGAGTCTTCGTGAATTTCCCCAATAGCGACGCGCTCATCACCACAGCCTTGGACCTCGATGGCAATCAACTTTGGCAAACCAGCGTCTCGGCTTACGAGGTCCACCAAGGATATGGTGCTTCTCCAGCGCTCTACAAAGACATGGTCATCGTCACCTCGGACAATAAGCTGGGAGGAGCCGTTGCCGCACTCGATCGTAGCACCGGCGAAGTGGTCTGGCGTCAAACGCGACCCTCCAAGCCCAACTACTCATCACCCGTATTGGTTCACGCTGATGGGCGCGATCAACTGATCCTCACCGGGTGCGACCTGGTGGTCAGCTACGATCCATCGACGGGTGAAGTCGTTTGGGAAACAGAGGGTGCCACGACAGAGTGCGTCACTTCTACTGTAACCGACGGCCAGTTAATTTACACAAGTGGTGGCTATCCAAAGAACCATGTCTCGGCTGTTCGCGCCGATGGATCAAACACTCTCGTGTGGGAAAATAGTTCCCGTTTGTATGTGCCTTCGCTCCTAATTCGCGATGGCTATCTCTATGGAGTGCTCGACGAAGGGATCGCTTTTTGTTGGAGCGCAGCCACCGGAGAAGAAAAGTGGAAGTCGCGGTTGGGCGGCAACTTTTCCTCCTCTCCAGTTCTCGTTGGTGATCAAGTATACGCAACCAATGAGTCGGGTGAATTCTTCGTTTTTGCTGCTCAACCTGATAGTTTCAAGAAAATTGCCAAAAACAAACTGGGCGATCAAGTATTTGCCACGCCCACGATTGTCAACAGCCAGATTTTCCATCGCGTTGCGCACCTGGACCAATCCGGTGAACGCCAAGAAGTGCTCTATTGCCTCGGAAACCGCTAGGATGTCTAGTTAACCGCTTGTGCTGCGTCAAAGTTATAATTTAGGGTAGTGGACCTTGTTAAAGTAAGGTCCTGCAGCAAAGGGAGCTTTGGCAAGATCGACTACGACAACTTTGTAAAAAGTTCTTTGGCAGATCCACTACGACTTACTTTGTTTTTTCGGGTCGCAATGTAAACGGTAGGGAACATAGGCCCTAGCAGTCGCAAACGTAATCTGCTATTTAACCGTCGCTCTGCAATTGAAACGCAATTTGCCCCATATTCAACTCCAAGTGATATTGACTTATGCCTGAATCGGCTTCGCTTTCTATTTCCAACCCATTTACACAAAGCTGGATACAGGCGCTCACGTTAGCCGCAGAACATCCGCTGGCGCGCACAATCAAGCCAAAGCTTGAATTGGTCGATCGCTTGAGCAAAAACCTGCCAGAAGTTGATCGCGAGGAAGCCGCAAAGTCGCTGTGGACGTTTGCCGAGACCGAATGCATGTCCGACATGATTTGGCTCTTGCCAATCAATCAACCAACTTGGGTGTTTGATCGCGAAGACATCTTCATGTACGAACGACGCGAAGAGCAAGAACTCAGCCAACGCAGCTACGAAACATGGCTAGGTGCTTTAGGAGTCGTTCCTGGCAAGTTCGGAATGTCCGCCGAAGTGACTAGCGGGGATTGGGCTGGACTCGTACGCAAAGAAGCGGTCCGGTTGCAGCATGCCGTAAACGTGGGCACTGTGCAAAATGCCTCCACCCTCCACTTGCCCTGCACGGCTGAATGGGACATGAAAAAGTGGGCGGTTCGATTTCAACAAGTTGATTGGATAACGGTGTCATATGACGATTCTCCCATGGTCGGAAGACCGTCACTATCGGAAATCGAAGATCGATTGATGATGAGTATCGCGGATGCCAATGACAAAGTACTCTCCAAAAAAGCGGTGCAAAGCACTTTGTCGAGCCCTGACCAACCCTGGTCCGGCTGTTCGCCACTCTTGGCCCCGTTGCATCGAGAATTCCATCGACAATCGCACAATTTTTCGCCCTGGATGGCGCGCGTGTGGAATTGCGCTTGGCCAATCGTCTATCGTGAGCAAAATATATTGTCGGGCAAAGCTGATATTGGAGTGATCCGCAATGAACTCAAAGCCTGCCTTCACGCCCAGCCTCGCTTAATGGTGTGGATGCTCGTTTTTGCCAAGTTGGTTTGCCAAACTCAGCTGGGTCGAGGCCTTGGATTTCTCGCCGATTATCGGGACTAGTCCTTTCGCGACCGTACAAGCAAAATATTGAATCTGGCGTACAACTTCTTGGTTAGGTGACTTTAACATGGCACTACGCGCAAACTTCCAAAAAAACTATGGCATGCGATACCTGCTGTTGGCAGGGGGATGTTTGTTTGCAGCATCCTGGTTCGCTTACGACGGTTTTATTGGATACCCATCAAAACTCAAATATGCGAGTCGTTATGATGAACTTGCAAAACTCGACGGTGCGGAAAAACAAGCCGAATGGAAGAGAATCACCGCAGAAAATGATTGGCCCAGCAGTCCGCCCGAAAAAACAGCGGAAGAGATAGAAGATGACATTTTTGGCCAATACATCTGGGCGACCCTCTCACTCATCGTTGGTGCTCCAGCACTTCTGTTCTATATGCGAACCCGCGGCACATGGGTTGAAGCCACCGACACGGGTCTAACCACCAGTTGGGGACAAACGCTGGACTTCGACAAAGTAACGCAATTGGACAAAAAACGCTGGGCAAGCAAGGGCATCGCCAAAGCCTGGTATCAGGAACAGGGCGCTCCCAGACGTTTTGTTTTTGACGATTTCAAATACGAACGTGAACCGCTCGGGATGATGCTCCGCGATCTTGAAAAACACCTCAAACCAGAGCAAATCGTCGGCGGGCCGCCAGAAAAGCCACCGGTTGAAAAAGAGCCCGACACAAGTGACTCAAGCACTATGTCGGGCTCTGATCGACGCTCAGTTTAAACCGAGCGAGGACGCCCGTCATTCAATCGACCGACATGGTGCCATTGTTTCTGTTGCGCCGCAAACTCGCGTTGCTCTTCCAATGTGCGAACATGAATGTGGTTAACAATCCGCAACACACCCGGTACGCGACGTGCAACGGTCTGTGCGAGCTGCTTCATGTAGTAGGAACTGACGTCACCTTCGAGTATCACGACCCCTCGAAGCACGCGACAAACCGTCCCCGCAAGTTCCCGGTATGGACTGGCCCGCAACAACTGGACTACTTGCTCCTGGATCCAATTACTGGTCCGAGTAATTTTGAGTCGCCGCACACTAACGGTCGGTTTTCGTAGCGATAAAATCATGGTTTGGGCCCTCCGACTCACTAGTTCGTTTCTAGTTGGAGTTGCTGTGCGACGCATAGCCATCACTGCCCGATCGTTGGCATATAACAATGTTGTTCACTCAAGTCGAAGCGCGTCTGCGCTCAATTCTGATAGCACACAACGCAGCACACCAAGCGAGCAGCAACGGCTGCAAGTATGAAATACGGCAAAGTGCATTCCAGTAAGACGCTTTAGACCACATAAATGGCTCTTAAAGGAAGATCAGTTTGCACAGTGAATAGCGATTGCATCAAATTTCCGCTTTAAACGCTCGGCGGCGGCATGCTGCTACCACCCAACAGAATGCTTTACACCCAAACGACGGCCAATGCTAGCTATCGAGCACGACGGAGCGCGATGCAGACTCGTGCGAAGGGGCACGGCAAAGTGCATAGGTTGAGCCGCATTCGCACATTGTTCTAGGCAGCAGCTTGCTCTGCGGTAGGTTCTGTTCATGACGCTGAAGTTGAAGTTTGGGAGCAAACTTAAACCTAAAATCGAACTCGAACTTAAACCCACCCATCCTCGCCGCTCCTGCCTCAGGTTCTGAGCCCGAGTTCAAGTTGATGTTCAAAGTGACGTTTTACAGTCGCTTGTCATTCGAGGTCTCCTTCGATTCGTTGGACCCGCACGCGATTTTGTAGCACGGATGGCAAAGCCGGTGCACGGATGTTCCAGATTACACGCTCCTGCGGCAGGTTCCATGCATACAGAACAATAGAATTTTGGCGCCATGCGTTACGCATCACTGCGCACGACCTATGCTTACAAGAGCGTCTCTCATTCCGTCGAACCTTGGGCCGCTTATCATGATTACAACGATTGTTGCATTAATAAGGCGCCCGCTCGATGTCGCAACTACGCTCGAAACCCGCAGTCGGAATTCTGACCAGCGGTGGTGACTGCCCAGGTCTCAATGCCGTTATACGTGGCGCGGTCAAATGCGCCGAGCAACTCGGCTACGAAGTCGTCGGTATCCACAGCGGTTACGAAGGTCTGGTGCCGAGCACTGCTGGAGCGTCGCTGCAGGTACAGTCGCTCACATCGCAAAACATCTCCGGAATTTTGGTGCAAGGCGGTACGATTCTCGGCTCGACCAACAAAGGTCGCTTCTGTGCGGTCAAGGACGAATGCACACGCGTGGAGCTAGATCCCAGCCTGATCAACGCTGTAAAAAAGACGGTGCAAGATTTAAATCTCCAGGGAATCGTCTGCGTTGGCGGCGATGGTTCACTGGCCGTTGCACAGCAATTTCATGAATCAGGGATTAACGTAGTTGGCGTACCCAAAACGATCGATAACGATCTGTCGGCCACTGCTTTTACATTTGGTTTTGATTCCGCCGTTGCCTGTGCTACCGATGCACTCGACCGGTTACACACGACCGCCGCCAGCCATCAACGCGTCATGGTCTTGGAAGTGATGGGGCGCCACGCTGGTTGGATCGCTCTTCATGCAGGGATTGCCGGCGGTGCAGACGTAATTTTGTTGCCAGAGTTGCCGTGGAACTTTGAAAACATCTGCCGCCATATCGCCCTCCGCAAAACCGCTGGGAAGAATTTTTCAATTATCGTCGTGGCTGAGGGTGCCGAGTTGCCATGCGGTAACCGGATCCTTCAGGAACGGAGGCAGGAAGATCGTCAGACTCGACTGGGCGGTGTTGGTCAAGTGGTGGCAAGCGAAATAGCGGAACGAACCGGCGCAGAAACCCGAGCCACGGTGCTCGGACATTTGCAGCGCGGTGGTGGGCCAACCGCGTTCGATCGACTACTGGCATCACAATTTGGCGTTCACGCCATTCGGCTCTTGCATCAACAGCAATTCGGCAGAATGGTCTGCTATTTGCCTCCGGATATCGCTGACGTGAACATCCAAGATGCGATTGGCAAACTTAACAAAGTCTCTCCGAACTCTTCCGCAGTTGCCACTGGTCGTGGGCTGGGAATTTCTTTTGGCGATGCAATCACGGCGAAGCAGATCTTTGCACCGCGAATCGATCACCATGTGAGCTTTCCAGTTGTCGATTTCGCTTGGAGTGAGCAGGTCGCCGCGTTTTAGCTTCCGGTCCTGAAAGGCATACGCTCCCCGCCCCAATTCAACGCAGCGTTTGAATTTCGTCGGAGAGACTAAATGCTCAGTCGATCGGGTCGTCCTCTCAGTGCCGGGAAGGAAGGCATTGGTTAGTTCAGTTCACAATAGGGCAAGTCAAATGTTTGTGCCACGGCCAAATTGGTGACTTTGCCGGCGACGATGTTGGCTGCCGTTCGCAATGGTCGCGACGCGTGGGTGGCATCCATGACACCCGCATTCGCGATTTTGACAACCCACGGCAACGTTACATTGCACAGTGCAAAGGTGCTAGTTCTCCCCACGGCACCAGGCATATTGGTAACGCAGTAATGAAGCACATCATCGACGATATAGGTTGGTTCCTTGTGCGTCGTTGGTCGGCTAGTCTCAAAACAACCACCTTGATCGATGGCCACGTCAATAATAACGGAACCTGGCTTCATCAACTTCAAGTCCTCTCTTTTGACCAGGTGCGGAGCCTTTGCACCGGGAATTAACACCGACCCGATGACTAAGTCGGCCAGTTTGAGTTGATCACGAATGATATGTCGGTCACTGAAGAGCACGTTGACATTGGGCGGCATCACATCATCCAAATACCGAAGGCGATCCATATTGACATCCAGGATTGCCACGTCCGCTTGGAAACCCGCTGCGATTTTTGCCGCGTTGGCACCAACCACGCCACCGCCAAGAACGGTGATATGAGCGGGTGCAACACCGGGAACTCCTCCCAGCAAAATACCACGCCCCATTTGTGGCCGCTCAAGATACTTGGCTCCCTCCTGGATGCTCATCCGTCCGGCAACTTCACTCATCGGCGTCAATAGCGAAAGTCTCCCACGATCGTCCTCGAGCGTTTCGTATGCAAGGCAGTTACATCCACTCTGGACCATGGCCTCAGTTAACTCGCGACTTGCAGCGAAGTGAAAATAGGTGAAAAGCGTTTGACCTGGGCGAATATGCGCGAATTCTTCAGCCTGCGGTTCCTTGACTTTGACAATCAAGTCCGCAGCGGCATAGACTTCCTTCAAGCTAGAAACCAACTCGGCACCAGCCTGTAAATAGGCATGGTCTGCCAAGCCCGAGCCAAGCCCCGCGCCCGCCTCCACGACCACTCGATGCCCCTGCGACGTCAAGATTTCCACACCAACGGGAAGCATGGCGACACGATATTCGTCCTGTTTTACTTCTGCCGGAACACCGATAATCACAAATCACCTCAACTGCGTTGGTAGTACTTCGAATGGAAAGAGATGCTGGAGCCTAAGATTGTAGGGCGTTGCTCCATTTTTGCGACAGGAGTCATCGAGGTTCAGCATCTCGCCGTTTCTCACGCATCCCCACCCTCGCTAGTATTCAGTCCGCATCGGTGTCAGCTTCGCCGCGTGCATATGACTCCAGGAAGCCGCATTGAGTACATCGAAAAGTCTGAATGCGGATGCCGATCGAAGTGCGAGTTTTTCGATCCGCCAAGCGAGAAAACGCTTCCCCAAGTCGCGCCATGTATCGTTCCACGTTCAAGTCAATCTTGGGTTCAGTCCACTCGCCTGGAACCCAATAACTAGGAACAGCTGAGATTAGACTACGGTCCAGAATCAATCCTTGCTCCATCGGGCTTGAACATTTCGGACATGCATGATTGGTGTCGATGATATGCTCCTGGTGAGTTAAGCGTGGCGAACATTTCGAACACTGCTTTCGACGATTGCCCAGCACCAAAAATGTCAGTACTGCAATCTGTCAGCCGATGGACTTGCCCAAACGCGGCCTCTAAATCGCTCTCTCCCATTCGCTGCAAGTCGCACCTATTTGAGGACCGGCTCGCGATCTTGGGTCCACTCTCTGGTTCAGCACATGTCTAAGAAGCGTTCAAAAAACCAAAAACGACTAACGGCCCAAACAACAATTGTACTAAACAACTTCTTTTCCAGAAAGTCAGCACAGAAGTCTCACGATCGACTGCTCGAGCGCGAAGAAAGTCGATCGTGATTTTAACTGTTAGCAAAATGAGAAGACTTTCGCCGAGAAGTACAATGAGCGAAAATGGTTGTAAGCTGAAGTTGGACAATCGAACGATACCTTCCTCAATTCCCATAGCGCAGTCAAAAAAGCCGAATGCAACGCACAGCGGAAAATAAATCCAAATCAACAATGCGCACCACAAATCGTAGACTACGTCGTGGCGGTCATCCACCGCGGCGTAAATGTGCACGAACGTAATTGCTAATGACGACGGTATGACAGGCAATAGCAAATCGTCTTCGGCGTAAATTAAACGGCTTCCAATGCCGAGAAAAACTCCCAGAACGTATGCCGCAAATAGCAACCAAAATAGTTTCTCAGATAGATGCATCTTTCACCCTCATTGGCTCCCCGCCGCGGCTTGTTTCTAGCCCGCCTTCATGATCATATGATCCACGAGTCATCGGATCGCCAAACATCCATCCAACAATCACGCAAACATAAATAAGGAAAACGTTTCGCAGTACGCGTCCAAATCGCTACGATGATCTCTCCACTATTCAAACGCGATTTCCGGCATTTTGGGTGCATCCGTATGTTAGTCATTCAATGCAGTTCGGACATCCAATAGATGTGAACCAAACGCGGACTCGTTTCCCTTGAGTATACACCGCGCACAAAGTGCTTTGCCCAAAAGAGCTTGCTGTGTGCAACCTGACCAATGGCAAGTCGCACTCGATAGTCCGCATTCACGTTCTAGTTCGTCTGTCTTCTGCAATACCAATTCGCTAAGTCGCCTCTTTGCGTCCACCAGAGCTGTCGAGAGTCTTGAACGAAAACTTCTGTCTGCATTCTGTTCACACCATTCTCGCCAAAACGTGAGATCGTGTTCTTGCGACTGCCAATTGACATCAAACTCTTGCAATATCGACGAGTTAAGAACCGAATTGCAGAAATCGGGCGGAACCAAGACACCATGCACTTCGACGTAATGGGCATAATCGAGCGGCCAGACCCACGTGCCATCGGTGCACATCGCATGAACCTCTTCGTGACCGCAAGAGAACAGACATGTAGAATATCCGCGAAACAAATGCAGTTGATGGCCGCTTCTCAGATATTCAACTATCGATGCGCGAATTTGCGGATCGAGCTCACCAACTAATTCGTGAGGTGGCGGATATTCGCAATCCGTCAAGTAGCTTATCCATCGTCCAATAAATTGCATGGCTATCTTGAATGGAGAACGTTGGTGGTAACAAACTCGAACTCACTGTGGACGCAGCACTAGTCTTGATCGGGCAAGAACATGGACGCCATCGTAACGATCGCGAGTATCCCTGTTAACATCGTACCGCCGACGAAAAGGAACCAACGCACCCACTTGCGTTCATAACCAAGCCAACGCACGTACGTTTCGGTGATTGGACCAGCGAAGTAGCACAAGTTGGCAACGATTGCACCCTCAGCAATCATTACAAGTGTACGCAGTTTTGTCAGGTTGGGCCCTGCGAGGAGCAAGGTAAGCAACCCCAGCATCACGATGAATACCATCCGCAAACGTTCCCATGCCAGAAAGGTCGGTCTTGCAATTGAAAAAAGACTAGTCGAAGCTGCAGACGGCGACACCGCACCCGCTGTGTCGACTGATGTTTCAAGGGATGGCGTTGAGTACGGATTGTCCATTTGAGGATTCTAGTCGCATAACGAATGAATTACGCTATAGAGGCCGGCACGACAAGGCCTTACATTGTGTTGAAGATTAGCTGGGGCTGCCCCACAGATAGAACATACATTGAACGTTGTCGATTGTCCCTTAAGTGTAGCGATTTTTCCAGGCGAATGACGGCCAGATGAGCCACCTGGGGGTAGTTAACTATTCCTCGACCGTCACGAAATGGCCGTGCAGCGGATCGAAGCGAGTGAAAAGGCCGCTTTCGGCGAGATAGAAAAATCCGTGGACCTGGAGCCTCCCCCAGCGCATCGCGCGCGTCACCGACGGATATTCTTCCAGCACGCGTAACTGACGAACCACATGCTCTCGCGAGCGATCGTTCATTGCTTCTCGCTGGCGGACGCCCTGCCGCAGACCATCCATGTCGTGCCAGCGACACGAAGACAGAACGTCGTGTCCCGCGGCTGGGATTCCGGAGCAGAGCGAGTGTCCACAGACGACGATTTCTTGCACACCCAACTGTTCGATGGCATAATTCACGGCCGAAAGTTCATTACAGAATTCCGTCTCATCCGCCGGTACCTCGTTGCCGAAACGCCGCAGTACGATGGCTGGGACGGCCTCCCGGACTCGTTCCAGGGCACGATCCATGACGAGGTCCGTGCAGGTGATCCACAGGCTTCGGGGCACGTCGTCGTCACGCAGCTGGCTGGCCTGCTGTTGTAGACTCTCAAAACTCTGTTCACACTCGGCATTTTTTAGGGTCGTAAACACAATAATTTCTCCTGAAATGGTAGCCTTCTAAGTTCGTTCACAAAACATCCGCGGGACGGTTTGCCCCGCTACTGACTCGCGAGAGAATCAACGGCTCGATCACTTCCAGACAACGGGCGATGGTCCATTGGTCTGTTGGAATGACGAGATCTGCATCCGCCGGTTGTTGGTAAGGAGCCGTGATTCCGGGAAAGTTCACAATTTCGCCACGGTCCGCCGCCAGATATCGTCCCGAGGTATCACGGTCACGGCAGACGACCAGTGGTGCGGAAAGATGAATATGCAACAGACGATCTGAACCGACGACCTGGCGCGCCTTGGCGCGGATCGCGGCGTCGGGAGCGACGAACGCCGCGATACAAATCATTCCGGCGTCGTTGATCAAACGGCAAAGTTCCGCGGCACGGCGCAGGTTCTCAGACCGCTCGTCGGACGAAAAGCCCAAGTCTCGGCTGATCCCGTGTCGTAGATTTTGTCCATCCAGCACCGTCACCGCGTGACCAGCGGCAAACAACTTCTCTTCCAAAGCAAATGCCAGCGTGGTCTTGCCCGCGCCGCTTAGGCCGGTCAACAGGATCGTCACGGCGGGATGGCCGTAACGCTCGCGGCGTTGTTCCGCGGTGACGCGACTGGGCGTGAACTGTAGTTGGCGACTCTGCAATGCGCAATTCCAATGACTCCCTTCCCGCACATCGATCCGCGAGTCGACAATCATTCCGGCCGCAACGGTCTCGTGCGTGACGCGGTCAACCAAGATGAAGGCTCCCGTCCGCCGATTGCGGCGATAGGGATCAAACGCGATCGGAGCATGAACCATGACACGGCAGTGCCCGATCTCGTTGAGCTTGAGCGAACTGGTTTCGACGCGATTGAATGTGTTCACGTCGATGCGATGCGAGACTTCCTCGATCTCGGCGGTCGCGCGGCGAGTGGTGTGCTTGAACCAATACGACTTGCCCGGAACCAGCGGCTGTTGCGACATCCACACCAGTGCCGCGTCGAAGCGCTGCCCAACTTGGGGCAACTGATCGGGATGCGTGATCATGTCGCCTCGCGTGACATCGATCTCGTCTTCCAGGGTCAGTGTCACTGCGGAACCGGACGTGGCGCGCGGCACATCGCCGTCAAAGGTGACGATCGAACGAACGCGGCTCTGCTGCCGGCCTGGCAAAACCATCATGGGGTCGCCCACCTGCACCGAGCCAGTTACGACGGTTCCGCTGTAGCCGCGGAAGTTGGCGTCCGGGCGACTCACGCGCTGGACCGGAAACCGAAACTCTCGCACGTTGTCATCGCAGTCGACACAGACATGCTCGAGGACTTCAAGCAGCGGCGGGCCGTCGTACCAAGCCAGCTTGTCACTGCGGCAGCTAACGTTGTCTCCGCTCAGCCCCGAGAGCGGCAGATAATGAATTTCGGAAGCGTCCAACTGGCCCGCGAACGCGCGAAACTCCTCGCAAACCCGCTCGAAGACGGAGCGGCTGTAGTCGACCAGGTCCATCTTGTTAACCGCCAAGACCAGACTTCGCACCCCCAGCAGCGACGCGATAAAGCTGTGTCTCCGAGTTTGAACCAGGATTCCCTTCCGGGCATCCACCAGAATGATCGCCAATTGAGCTGTCGAAGCAGCCGTCGCCATGTTCCGCGTGTATTGCTCGTGACCGGGACTGTCGGCGATGATGAACTTCCGCTTGGGCGTTTGGAAATACCGGTATGCAACATCGATCGTAATGCCTTGCTGGCGTTCGTCTTCCAGACCATCCATCAGCAGCGCGGGATCGATTGACAGGTCAGTCGTGCCGTGTCTTGCCGAATCCTCTCGCAGCGCCGCCACTTGGTCTTCGTACACCGCGCCCGTCTCCAGCAGCAGACGACCGATGAGGGTGCTCTTCCCATCGTCGACGCTGCCGCAAGTGATAAACCGGAGCAGGTCTTTCTGCTCCTGTGCTGCCAGAAAGCCCGCCGTGTCGGCAAGCGTCGTGGGTAACGATGTTGTTGTCATGTTTGCGTTCTCGTGGAAGTCGTTTGTCGTTTAGCGGGATGCGAGTCGAGCCAGAGCGAAACTTGGGCGGATAGCCTTCAGAAGTATCCCTCCCGCTTCTTGCGCTCCATTGCGGCCTCTTCGTCACGATCGATCGCACGCCCCTGTCGCTCGGAGCAGCGCGTTGTCAGCAGTTCGTGCACGATCTCCAGTACGCTGCTGGCGCGCGATCCGACCGCGCCAGTGACCGGATAGCACCCCAGCGTGCGGAAGCGAACGAGTTGAGGCATCGGTTGTTCGCCCTCGCGCAGACGCATCCGATCGTCATCGACCATGATCCAATCGCCGGCACGCTCCACGATCGGCCGCTGGGCGGCGAAATAGAGCGGAACAAGCGGTATGCTTTCCAGTAGGATGTACTGCCAAACGTCCAACTCGGTCCAGTTCGAGAGGGGAAACACACGAATACTCTCTCCCCGATGCACCCAGGTGTTATACAGGTCCCACAGTTCGGGGCGTTGGTTTTTGGGGTCCCAGCGATGATGTCGGTCGCGAAAGGAGAAGACCCGCTCTTTGGCGCGGGAACGTTCTTCGTCGCGTCGGCCACCGCCCAACGCCGCATCAAACCGGTACTTGTCGAGCGCCTGCTTCAGTGGCTGCGTTCTCATGATGTCGGTGTAGACGCGGCTGCTGTAATCGAAGGGGTTCACTCCGGCTCGCACACCTTCTTCGTTGATCTGCACCAGCACTTCCATGCCGAGTTCCTTACGGACATAGTTGTCGCGGAACTCGATCATCTCCCGGAATTCCCATGTGGAATCGATGTGCAACAGCGGAAATGGAGGCTCCTGTGGATAAAAGGCCTTACGGGCCAGATGCAGCATGACGCTGGAATCTTTGCCGATCGAATAAAGCAGTACAGGGTTCTCGAACACCTCGGCCACCTCACGCATGATGTGGATGCTCTCCGCTTCCAATTGGCGCAGGTGCGTCATTCGCGGCGCGCTAACGATGTCCACCGCACGGGGGCTGGCGCCAATACTCATAGCGAGGCTCCTTGCGTTTCCAGTTTGCCGTCGCCAACGGTCGCGAGTTCGGCGCCGGCCTGGCGCGAATTCCGCGCCAGAGACTCCCTTTCCCACTGGTTGTCGGAATTCCAGCGATAGAAATGGCCGGCTTCAAGTACCGACAGCGACAGCCATCCGTTGGTGACCAGGTCGCGAACGAGTGCATGCTTGTCGATGATTCGCCGCACTGCATCGCGCGGGGCTTCGATCACGACCAGCAGCCGCAGCGGCTCGTGTTGATATCGCCGGCCGTCGTGCACGGATTGCCAGGGCAGGCCGGTCATCAAGTCCCCGCCGTTGCCCAACAGCACGCCCAACTGGCCGACCACGTTGTGGATCACTTTGTTGCCGCTGCCAAAGGCCCGGTTGTCCACAGCCGATGCGTAGTACTGCAAGTTAATCCAACTGGTTACGATCATCGGTGCAGTCATGATCAATTCCAGTACCTTCAGCTCAGCATCCTTCCGATAATCGTAGCTGTGCATGAATGTGCGGCCGCCCAGGTCCAGCCCCGCGGTTCGAGAACGTGGCGCGATAATGAATGCGGCGTTCCCCGCCAGCCCCCACTCAGGACGCACCTCCGACCAGTCACGGCCGCGTCGTAAGATATCGTCGGCGGTCGAAGGCCCCAATCGTGCGCTCCGCTCCAGGCGGCACCGCTGCCCGCCCTCTCGAATCCAGTCCTGCAACTGAGCGAACTCCGCCGCATGCGTGCTGGGCAAGCCGGCTGTATCCAACAGCCGAATTTCGTCCGTGGTGGTGTTGTGAACTCCTGGTACGAACCAGGTGTCCTCGGGAAGGTGAATCCCACGATCCGCCAGGCCCGCGCGGACCTGACCATCGTTCAGCAACGCGGCCGCGACGCGAGCATTCGGCTCGCCCGAATGTCCGCCACAAGCGCCGCAGTCCAAGCCGGCCTTGTAGGGATTGTTGACAACTTCCGCAGCGTGTCCGCACACAGCGACGATGCGAGCAAAACCTTCCGTCAAGCCCAGGTTGCGCAGCATGCCTTCGGCCAGGTCGATCTTCTTCTTGGGCGACAACTCGGTTGCTCCCGGTGAGTGGACGTCGAGGCCGAGGGGCGAAGTGCAACCCCACGGCAAGCCGTCCCGCTCGGCAGCCGCCACGGGCCGCGTCAACCTCAGCGAGTCGGTCAACAGCTTGACGAAGTACATAAGTCCAAACGATTCGACAAACGAGAAACACGAAACTGCTGAAGTCTGAAACGACTTCCATAGTCTTCGCCCCGTGCGGTGCGTCCCGCGTCGACTTACCGCCAGGGATTGTGCCGCTTCGTTGGCCCCATGCGGTCGCTCGTGGACACGAAACCCGGGCGCTAGCAACACGGGACACTGTGCCGCACCGCCGGATTCACCAAGCGGAACGTACTCGAGCGCCATCCCGAAAAATCCCGCAAACCCAAAGGTCTCGACGGCGTCGCTGATCGCTTCCAGGTGGCGACGCATCACTTCGGATCGCACGTCAATACAGAAAATCATCTGCGCCAGTTTGCGACCTGTCGGCTGCCCCGCGGCGCCCCGCGAGGCCAGTAGCCCACTTAACTTTCGTCGATGCGCTGCTTCCGTGGCAACTTGCAAGGCGTAGCGGACGAGCACTTCTGCCGGCGGGGCAATCGCTGCCTGCCCAATCAACTCCGGCGAATCGCCATCCGCCGGATACAGGTCATGCGGACTCGGCAAGTCGTATGCATGATTCTGGGCCAGCGCCAGGTCATATGCCAGGCGGATTGCCAGCAAGCCCATCAGGTCATCGTCTTGATGCCCCGCCAACTCGGCCTCGCGGACTCGATACTTCACGAAGGAAGCCCAGCCGGCCATGGAGTACATCTCGCACAGCAGGAAGGACCGCCAGTGAGTCACGGGAACCGCAAGTTCGCGCAGCAACCAGGCGATCGCGTCCAGGGGTGTCGCCGGCAGCCGGGCGACAAGGCTTCGGAAACCTTTGATCCCCAAAGTGTCCATTCTATAGCTCAGCTGGGCCGCTTGGCGCCAAGCCTCATACAGCGGCAACCTGGCCCACGGATTCGGCCAACTGGCCTGGCCCTCGTCGTAGTGCGCTGCGCAGTGTCGTGTGATGTCGTTCAGGATATGACTGGTCCAACAGCCCTCCTGCTGCTGATCGACGATCTCGGAAATGGTGTGATACCGGCGCTCCCCGCATGTCCGCGCAGGCTCGCCGCTTTCGATCTGGTTCGCAATTTGTTCCGCATCCAATTTGGCGTATAGGCCGGGATACTCCTGAGCACACTGCCGATACGCACAGTCAATGTCGGCGCGCGAAATCTCGCCTCGTGCAAACAGTGTGCGGAAGTAGTTGCCAGAAGGCAACAGATCGCAATCCCGCACTTCGCACAGCATTTGTCGGGCGCCAAGGAACTTATGCCGCGCTAGCCCCAAAAAGGGATTCACCGCCACATAGTCTTTCAGGGGCCAGAGCGGTGGCACGATCGCTTGGATGTCTGCCAGCGTTTGTGCCAGATCGAGATTTTCGGAAGGCGGGTCGTTCGTGACAGCTGGGGCCAATTCCGTTGCCTCGGTAGCTTCTTCCATCAATGCGAACTCCAACATGTTGTTACTCCTGCTTAAGGTGAGATGGGCTTAATGGCCGGTCTTAAATCTGTGACATCATGGCGTGGGCGTGGTGCGCCCCCAGAAACGAGCCGTCACACGCCGCGCCGGAATGTCCAGGTAAAATCCGTTCGCGGCATGTACATACAGGGACTTAACTGTCGACAGCTGCGAAAGCGGACCACCGACTGCCTGCAGCGCAAACACGCCGACGAACCCTGTTGCAACCACCCCGATCATGGCGGCATCGAACGGCGATGGCGCGACAAGCTGATGGGAGACGGACGAGGCCAACACTTGGTCCATCCACACGTAGGCGGCGATGTAGCCCCAACTGACCAATCCAGCCGCCGCGATTCCTTGCGCCGCCAATCGCCAGGAACCTGTCTTTAATGCCTGCCACACGAGTTGCGTCAACGCCATGGTAAGGATCAGACCCAGGATTACCGCACCCGGTTTCGCCGCCACGTCGATCCCCACCAGCCACACCGTGCTGCCCGCCAGCCCGAGAGCAACGGTGAATGCGGCCAGTAAGGCGGCGACGGAAAAGCCAGGTCGCCAAGCGGGTGGAGCTTTTGTTCTCAGACGCGCCGCTGATTCTAGAACGCTGCCCGAACTGAGGAAGGCGTGGGCTTTGTACAACGAGTGCGCAACGATATGTAACAGTGCAGCGGAAAACGCGCCCAGCCCGCACTGCAGCATCATGAATCCCATCTGGGCAATAGTGGAGTAGGCCAGCGATCGCTTGATGCTTGTTTGTGTCAGCATCACGACGCCACCAAACAACGCGGTGAATGCACCAACCAGCGCCAGGAAGTCCAACGCCAGATGGGACTGCGAAACCAAGGGACTGAGTCGAATAATCAAGAAACCGCCGGCGTTGATGACTCCGGCGTGCATCAGTGCCGATACCGGAGTGGGCGTCTCCATGGTGTCCGGCAGCCAGCTATGGAACGGGAACTGTGCGGACTTGGTCATCGCTCCCAGGACGTACAGCATGCCAATCAGCGACACAAGCCAGCCGCTGCCGTCCGTTCTCGGCCCCAATTGCTGAACGCGAGCGAATACGTCGCTGTAGTCGAAACTGCCGCAGCAGTAGTACGTTAACGCCAGCGCCGCGATCAGGAACATGTCACCCAAACGACTGATGAGGAACTTTTTCCTAGCCGCCCAGATGGCCCAGGGTCGATCAGCGTAATGAGTCAGCAACTGGTGCAGTCCGAAGCTGGTCAGCATCCAGGCCGCCGTGAACATCACCAGGTTTCGTGACACGACCATCAACAAGACCGCGCCGAGCGTAAACATCATCCATCGTATGAAGCGGCCCTGCGAGGCTTCACCATCGAGGTAACGCACCGAGTACCGCGCGATGATCAGACCGATGAAACTGATCAACAGTAACATCACCGCCGTAAGGCTGTCGAAGTACACCCCTGCGTTCAGCGGGAGCGGCCATGACACCGCCAACAATGCGACGTCCAATGGTCCGTACAGCACCAGCGTGGCTGTGGCCGTCACCGAAAGGCCGCAGGCCGTGGCCAACAGCGTTACGGCAGCATTCCGCATCGCACAAACGTGGCGATTGGCCCAACGGCTTGAAATCATTCCAGCTGCAAGCAGTAGGAGCGGCGGGGACGCCACAAGCAAGGAATACAGCAGCAACATCGAAATTCCCCTTCGTCAACGAAGTGCAGGCAGGCAATAGAAGCATTTGATATCGCGAATATTATTACCCGACATTCGTTTCGTCAATTGCATGTCGCAAATAATTATTCGGCAGCTTGGCCCGCAGACTTGAGCCCCCCTCCAGAACGGGATGTGAAACTGTTTTCGTGATTGATTGTTCGTACTTTTCCGCTAAAATTCCGATGCGCGGGTTCTTGGTGCGATCTTCGCCGTGGTGGGTACTGCATCCGGGCCTGGACAGCTTTTTTAAGTTGGGTATCGACATGAAGAAAACAGGTCACCAACGCACAACAGCGGCGGGCGCAGCCAATCGGCCAGCTGCATCGCGCCCATCAAAGGCAGTCGCCTCCCCCCCCGGTACCCTGCCTGAAGCAAAAGAAGTGGAGCCTCGTGTAGAGCACTCTGGGGGACGCTGGACTTTCTTGACCAACCATTCGCACGTACTGATTCTCTTGTCCCGCAATCCATCGATCGTGCTACGAGAAGTCGCGGCCCTTGTGGGGATAACCGAGCGAGCGGTGCAGCGGATTACCAGCGACCTGGAAGAAGAGGGCTTCCTGGAGCGAATCAAGGTGGGGCGGCAGAACCATTACCGCATCCTCGCTGACCAACCTCTGAGACATCCGATCGAGGCCCATCGGACGATCGGTGATCTCGTCGGCTTGATCGACGAACCGCATTGACCTCGTCACGTCTCTTGCGTACGCAACAGCGCACAACCCTCTCTTGCCGCGATGGAACCCATAGTTACGAGTTGCCTACTTTCAATTCGCCCTCGCATAGAGCCACCAATCGGTCGCACCTTCGCCATCCTACCGGCCTCTAAAGACGAGAGAGCTTCTTTGACCCAACTCATGTCACCTCAATGTGATTTGTGAACGCCTGAAATCACGCCGCTGCGACCAAGTGACTCACCATTTGTAAACGCGCGATCCGCAACTCGCGTTTAGTTATTTGTTATGTGGCTTATTCGGCCCTGCGAATACGCTCACCAATGATCCGGTTAACATACCCGACGATTTCATTTTCGTATTTCGATGGATCGTGGGCAAGCAGATCGACGTGCTCAGCGGCATTGAATATCACAAGTTCTTTTGGTTCGTTGGCGATCTCGAATATCCGTTTGGTTTCATCAATAGTCGTATGTTCATCGCAATCCCCTGATGCAATGAGGATCGGACATTTAATTTGACTCAGTCCATTAATTGGACAGAGCTGGTCTGGCGAAATTCCAAGTCGAGGATTCAATTGGACAAGCAACAGTGGCGCAACGATGTGATGCAGGAATCCCATTCGCATTTGTATCCGATTGTGAATGGCCTCAGTGACCGTTGGGTAAACCGATTCCAATACAATCACATCAACTTCAGGATTTGCGAAAATGGTTGCCGCACCGCCTAAGGAACGCCCGACGATGGCAATTTTTTGATTGGAGTCGAGATTGCGAACGAATTCAACCGCAGCATTAACGTCGTGTTTTTCAAGGTGACCCATAGTGATGCGCTGGCCAACCGATTCCCCGTGAGACTGAAGGTCAATCAACAGTGTCGAATAACCATTTGCACGCAACAGTTTCGCGCGTGAAAGCATGGAGCGACGGTCGCCGCGGATCGGGTGCAAAAGGATGGCGGTGGTGCTGGAGTTTGGAATAGAAAGATGCCAGCCAGCAAGCGTTGCCCCGGAGCCTGATTCAATTCGGACAGCGGTAGCAGGAAAGTCAGTAGGCGGATTACCGATGATTCTGTTTGCGGGTGCAACCAAAGCGCCGCCAACGAACCATGCCACTGCGAAAATCGCACTGATTCCGATGCCTGCGAGAATTGCACACCAATTTCGTACAAGACGCCAATTCATTTTGAACTCAGAACACTTCTCAATAATCGCCTGTCCTAACTCTACATGGCTCAGCCCGTATCGAACTTCAACAGTATCTGCAGCGGTTCAATTTCCATCAGATTCGCTATTTCACTACTAGGACGTCATTGCTTTTGTCCTTCAGTCCTAAGTCACCAATATTTGATGCTTCTGCAGTAATCAGCCAGACCGTTTAGCATATCGATCACGGAAGCATAAGCAAATCCGTGGCTCAAATCCGAGGAAAAGTAATACCGAATCTCAGGATCGTCGGTTCCATCGCAGTTGAAGAAAAGATGATAGTCACCCAGACGATGCAAAAACACAAAACCGCTGGGAGACAATATTGCGTCAAGTTCCTTCAGTTTTCCATCCAACGCCGCATACTGTCGCTCTTTTGTTAACCGAGACAATGCAACATTGAAATCGAACTCGTATTCGCCCAAGGTCGTAAACCGTCCAGCATTCCAACCGATTTCTGTCATCATCGTCACATACGAGTGCGGCAAACGCAAGTTGTAAGTCTTTTCGATCAAAGCAATTTCGGACGGTGTACAGCCCTTTACTGTCGAAGGTGACCATATTCCTTCAGCATACAATTGGCAGCACAGCATATCAAATCTAGTATCGAACGCTTCGCGATTTGTGTTCATTGGCAGAACGTCAGTGGTAACCGCAGTCACGGGGAATTGAGTGCTGTGCAAAGTTAGTTGATTGGCCACCATGCATTCGGTGCAAAACAGTGTTCTCACCGCGGACGTGGCAATCGAGCTTGTGGCGTAACGAACCCAAAGATGTAGTGTAGCATAGATAGAGTTTGCCCAGCAAATTTATCGCGACGACAAGCCTTGATCGTCTACCTTCCATCCTCTGCCGCTCACCGTTTTCGGGCTTGCCCCGGCGGAAGCATGACTGGTAGCTACCAGGATGCAACCAACAGCGCAGTGGACGAGCAGTTATGTCAAACTAGCCGCTGATGTTGACCGAGTCCACCACATCCCAGCTGGCCAACATCACTCCCGTGGCGGATTCGGTCAGCCGCCAGTTGCTCGCCATCACCACAGCTCGTCCGCCGCTGCTATCGTATTCGGCTGTGTCAATAGCGGGACCGTGAATGCAAACACAAAGTCATCGGGGCGTTCATTGAGTCCTGCCAGATAACGGTCGACATCACGGGGTGGCGCGAATTGACTTTGATTAGTTGAGCGGGCACTACCGCCACTTCCGTGCATGGTATTGATCGGCGTCTCTTTATTCGCCAGCCACCCGCATACGCAAGTCAGCCATCACCGTTGCGACCCACTCGTGGCCGTACTCGGTGAACGCCCCATCCTGCAACAATTGCTCCGTGGCTGCGTCTAGCAGCACTAGGAACAGCTCTCGGCCGGCGGCGTCGGCGAGCCACTGATCGAGGAACATAAACTTACCGCCGTAAAATCCGTTTCGCTCCTCCTGAAAATGAACCGCCAGCGGATGAGCGGGACCTAGCCGGGCAGCGGCCTGTCCGGCCAATGCTTCAGCATACGCCTCGACGGCACCGTTGGTACCCCAGAATACGTCATCTCCGATCACGAACGCTGCGCTCATTTGTTACTCACCGCAGCTCGCCTCCGTCGCCGAACGGCAGCGGCAGCGGCAGCGGCAGCGTATAACTCGTTGTGCAAAGTCGACTGGCCACCGCGCGACTTCGGTTCAACGCTTGGTTACGTTCATTTTGAGCCATGTTTTGATTGTTTCACGGAGCAAAATTCTGTCATGATATGGGGCAGCCCATCCAAAATTTGTTTGAGCCCCCGAACATGTGATTGTAACCGTCAGACAGTCGCTCGGCATTAGTATGCTGCACTCGCCTGTTTTCAATTCGTGCATAGTGATCCGAATAATCTTTCTTCTCTGAAATATTGCGGAATAAACCAATTGCGGACGGTGTTCAAATCGGTCACTGAGATACAACAAACCTGGACGACCGGTGTCAAACGTAAGACTAGAAAGGTCCCAAGAGAGAACAAGCGGTCTTGGTGCAAGCAAAGTTCGTGGAACTAGGATAAGCCCAAAAAGCACAAACACGGACGAAAAGCACAGATAAACGCAGATGGACATCTGGTCCCAAGCGTCACCTGAACCCCAAGCTTCGAATGCAAAAACGGAGAACGACCCGCCAAACGCAGAAACCGCACAAATGATTAACGAGAAAAGTCGCTCATCTGCAGTGCTTCCAAGGGGAATCTCCAGAGAGTCAGAATGTTCCATGCCCGTGATACCATAGAAGCGGAATTGTTCCTGGGAGCGTAACGACTGGGTTCAACGAGCCCGAGCAGTTGACTCAACGCAAGACTTCAGAAACGACGCGAACGACTGCTCCGAGTCCAACGCTTGGTTCTGTGACGATTACATTAGTACCGGAGAACCACCATGTCACGTTCAAAAGCCTCCTGAATGAACTGCCCAAGTGCCTGCAAGTATGCCCAATGATATTCTCGAAATACTTCTTCATCCATCTCGATTAGCAACAAATCGGACATCAGCTCGGTCGATGCCATGGCGTAGCACTCACTGTAATCGAGGCGTTTGAACTCATTTAAAGACGCTTGCATTGCTTCATCGGGAACGCGCTGGGCGGGGCCGTAGCCAAGATCAATATCTTTGTGAACCACGGTGCCACCGCTCAGAACTTGGGCAATTGCGGGCACGGGAGATTCTGCATCTGGATTCTCCAGATCAACAAGTGAAGGAACTAGGATGAACAAGAGTTCATAGCCTGCCTTGTCCATATCAAGATAATCAGGATGGTTGTACTGCCGACAGCGTTGTTCAAATGCGGAAGGGTCCTTCTCGAGAGACGCGAACTCTTCGCTCGAAAGCCGCAGAAAGCCATTTGTCACTCCCATGTAGGTCTCACTTCGTCACAGAAAGAATGCATGTAAGTCCGAGGGTTATGGGGCGGGAGTCATTTGTAAAACTGGCGACTCAACCGGTGATGCTGAAAGTCGGTGTACAATTTTCAGTCACATTCAATCCGCCCCAAGCCACCGTCGCGGGCTGCGGTGGATTGCTTTGTTCTGTGTTTCTTCATTAAACGGGTAAGCCATGGCTTGCGAAAGACACCGATCCATACGACCCCAATGGCAAGTATCGGATAAATCATGGAAATTTCGAAAAGCCGTAGTCGACGTCCCGGCCAGCTTATCGCGTCGTAACGTATTCCCCAAATGCGAATCGTCTTCGACGAAACGGTCTGTTCCACAGGATTGATTGGGTATGGTGCTGATCCAGATTCGTTCCATAGAGTTAATCGTCGGTCAATGCCGGCTGACACGATGGCGATGCGACTGTTTTTCGTGACGCCGACGCTATAGGTTGCTTCGATCGAAGGCTTCAAGGGAAGCCCATACACGCAAACGAACATCAACATGAGGCAAACCATCAGCGCGCGTATCGGATACTTGATTATATGGTTCATCTTGCTATTTGCTACACAGAACGATTCCGATCAGCCGTTTTCGGCGGTTGATCTTCTAGTTCTAAACGTTTGGCTACCGCGTCTCGGTTGCACGCATGGTACTGCCATTTCCTGAGTAGAGACGTGACATAAAGGAGTATCGTGATGGGGACTGGGACGATGCAAGCCAATTGGATCGTTGTTTCCAAATGCGAACGATTTCGATCCAAGTCCACACTATTGCCGATGGCTATGAGTATCGCGGCGATAGTCAATAGAATAAAGTAGTCCCTTAGTTTGGGAACGCCGATTTTTTGTGTTAGCCAAATCAAAGAAAGCAGAACGATACCTGCGAGGACCAAGTTCTGAAAGAGTTTTAAGAAGTTGCAATTGTTTTGGAGCACAAAGCTCGGAAACGCGAGTTTCTGCTTTAAATAAGTCCGTGGCCAACCAGTTTCAAATTCCGATGTTGGTGTAACTACGGGCGGCATTCCGTAGTGGTAACCATCGATCTGAATTGTAAGCGTGCCTGTTAAATTGTCTATTGAGCCGAAGTCTTCAATCGAAATAGTTCTTGGCGTGTTGAGCCAACCGAGCATCCCGGTCCACACTAAGAGCGACAGCCACGTAGGAGATTTGAATTGCGATAACGATAGCATCGTAATCTTGGCAGTACGGCCGCCGTCACCGGGGACGTCGATTGGATTTTCCATTTGTAAACGCGTGTTGCCTTCCTCCGTGTGCACGGCATGGTTCTGTCCTGGTTTGGTGCTATGGTACCAATTCGGGGCCGACAACCGGTGGAATGGCCAGCTCATCGAGCTTAATCAGGTCCGAGCTTAAGTTTAAGACGACGCAAAACGTGTTCGACTTCGTGTCATGAACAATGCGCCAATCACATTCATTCTCGATGGTCGCAAACGAAACGGTAACAGTTACGCCTGGGCAGCTGGCAAGACTTTTCAGCAATTCATTGATGGACTGCGTGTCACCAGCGAAGTGTATCGTGCTGCTTTGCACTGAGGTGAAACCATCAATAAACTTGCAGCCTTCCGTCTTCAGCGCCGCCCGCACTAGTTTTTGTGCGTGCTCAGGGTATTTAGATGAGAATGGTACCGACGCTGAACTAAGCCGAACAATGATAACGAAAGCAGCTTGGGCCGTCAGGGTGAACAGGACTGACGTGAGGATACCCAAGAATAGGAGCCTGCTTCGTGGCATCGGTTCGATCCTTCAATTAATAGGTGTAGGAATTACAACGGGCTGAATCGCTTCTATGTAGACAGAACGCTGGCGATCAGCACGTCGCCGAGTCTCGTTTTTTTTGCAAGTTGGGCTGGCCCGGCGACTTCGTTGCACGCTTGGTTATCCGGCATTGAGCGGCGGAGAATCAGGCAGCGGTAGCGCGCCATTTATCACGGCGAGGACGTATATCGATTCGTTCTCCACCAAGTAGATCAAACGATAAGAGTATTCGATTACTTCAACGATTTTTCTATGTTGGACTCGGGTACCATTTCTCCAGTGAAAGGAAATGTTCTCCAAAGAAAGGAAATGCAAAAATCTGCTTGGTTCTGTTGGTCAACCGATCAACCACAGAAATTGCGTAATGAGGGGAGTCTTGAGCTATGTAAAGGTGGATTCCAGCGAGATCCTGGATCGCACTACGAGTCCATTCGACACGCATCATTCTGGCAGGCCGAAACATTTCCTGACATCAGCAACCGAGACGGTATTGCCATCTGTCACGTCCTTAGGTCCGTTTTCGATCTTTTGTCGGACGTAGATTCAATACATGACATCGTCCCACGACGCATCGTCGGGCAACGTCTTTATCGTTTCCGCCACTTTGTCTCGAATGCTTACGTCTGGTGTACTACTCATTTTGTTTGCACCCGCTTCCCAATTATCGCCAGAGAGAAGCCCCGAAGCAATAGCGGATGATTCTCTGAAAAACCGGATAACGCTGGCCATCACGCGGCACGCGCTAGAGATGTTCCATTTCAAAAACGGCCGATCGCGTGCTGGCGGCGAGTAGTTTGGATTCTCTCGAGTTTAGGCATGAGGTTTGTTTTCTCTGTTTGCCGCTGGTTGCCCGGCGGTGCCACATTATATCAGCCTTGCTCAATTGAGTGTCCGCACCCTCTCAGAACCGCCCATTTTTTTTCGTTGAGCGTGCGCAGTTAACGCATCCGGCTCCCAGCTATCACTTGTCTACCGTTGCAAGGCTGAAGCCACTTTGCGCTCGGCCTTTCTGGCTGCGACGACATAACCAGCGGTAGGCGAATCGCTTCGCCGCTTGTTGGTACTTGATCAGACTAGGCCAATTGCCATTGATCCCATAGTACTGATAATGACCACGAAGCTTGCTGTTCAAGGTCTTCCAGACTTCGCACACGTACCACGACCACCAACTTTCCAACCCGATAGTCCAGCCACAAAGTGGCGACACATCGTTAGCCCCGGGTGAGCGCGGCGAGCCTCAAGCGAGCCGAAGTTGATCAGCCACCGCGATATCGGTTGAATGGTTAGCGCTTGCCGGGCAAATTTATCATGACGCCAAGCTTTGATCGTCCACCTTCCACCGCTCACCGTCTTCGGGCTTGCCCCAGCGGAAGCATGACTGGTAGCTACCAGGGCACAGCCAACCAGCGCAGTGGACGAG
>JBGSUV010000149.1:0-1821 GCA_041753315.1 Pirellulaceae bacterium
ATGGTTAGCGCTTGCCGGGCAAATTTATCATGACGCCAAGCTTTGATCGTCCACCTTCCACCGCTCACCGTCTTCGGGCTTGCCCCAGCGGAAGCATGACTGGTAGCTACCAGGGCACAGCCAACCAGCGCAGTGGACGAGCAGTTATCTCAAACTACTCGTAAGCGAGTAGTTGTTTGGCTGGTATTTTTGGGTCAGTTTTTCGGCCAAGCACGCTCAATTGCAGCTTTCCCCGCTCCCCGAATTACGCTCTGTTTTTTATTGTTCGTCCAGCTTGCTGACGAACTTCCGCCGCTGTCGCACTTAGGTCCAACCGACTTGTGTGACGACTTAACGGAGACCTTCGCAGCAAGCTAGCCGACTTTGGATAAAACGAATTCTCAGATGTCGTTCCCAAGACTCTCAATAAGCAATTCGCTGTCCAAAGTCTTACAAACAGCTTTAGGTTCCCTTCCACTTTCATAAGGCAGCATCCGTCGGCTTCCGATCGAAATAGAGTTTACGCGTCAACACTCCGAGCTTTCTCGTCTCTTGAGTCTACCAGAACCAGCACCAGTTTTCCTTGAGCCATTCGATAAAGCCTGCAACGCTGATGAACTAGTTTGGTACGGGCATGAGGTCTTCACCTGTAACTGACACGTATGCAATCACAGCCCACATGATAACGTAAGGTGAAACCCATCCGATGAGAGCGCCACCTAAGGCTCCAACGAAAATACGCCGATTCATTGCGGAGTTCCTGGTTATCTGTATGCCGATGAGCGCTGCGAATGCCGCAGAACCGCCGCAGATTGCAAAAGCATCCGAAGGAGTTAAAGCAACAATGGACGCGCTCGTCACCAAGATTGCAGCAATAAAGGTCTTAGAATTCATTTGCAAGTTCCTCGACGAAACGCTGGCGATAACGTGGTGCCGGGGTAAGACTATTTAGCAAAATGAGCGCGGCTCCGGCTCTCGCGTTCATTGCTTGGTTCGCGGCGATTCGGGCATGGCGTCAATACGACTCGGATCCTGCCGTGCATCCAAGATGGCGTACACATCCACCCATTCGCCATTCAGCTTGTAGTAGATCGTGAACGGAAAGCGTTTCGACAGCGATCAAAAATATCCACGATATTGTTCGTGGATGCCGCCATACGTCTTGAGCGAGTCGATATCGGTCGCAATGGAATCGTTGAAGTATGACCCTAGACCCGGACTCTGAGATTCGTAGAAATCCGCTCCAAGTTCGATGTCGCGTTCGGCTTCGGGCAGGAGCCGAATTTTCATTTGAATCGCTCACGAAGGCGTTTTTTTGCGTCGTCCCAGTCGACAAATGCCGTTCTTCCCTCGCGAACTGCCGCTTCTCGTTCTGCTAGAACGTCACCATGCCAATCGGGGGACGGAATATCCCCCGGGCGTCGCGAGAGTTCAGCCCAAAGTCGTTCCATCAACAACAGTTTATCCGCGATGGACAGATTCTCGATCGGTAAAGTAGATGCTGTATTCATACCGTGGATTGTACAGTCTGGAATAGGTTCGAGCAAATTTCATCGTCGCCCCGCGGTGGCTGATCAACTTTGCACAGCAACCCAATCCCCCGCGACTGCGGTTACCACTGCCGTTCGCGACGTTGTTCTGACCGCGGACGGTGGCAATCGAGCTTGTGCCGCATCGATCCCGCCACCGTTGTAGTGTAGCATGGTTAGCGCTTGCCGGGCAAATTTATCATGACGCCAAGCTTTGATCGTCCACCTTCCACCGCTCACCGTCTTCGGGCTTGCCCCAGCGGAAGCATGACTGGTAGCTACCAGGGCACAGCCAACCAGCGCAGTGGACGAG
>JBGSUV010000150.1:0-13105 GCA_041753315.1 Pirellulaceae bacterium
GAAAGCGATTGGCCAAACGCTACAATCTGCAAGGAAACTGATTCTCGGTTTAGGCTCAAAACGCGCAACAAAAACGTGACAATCCAATTTAACCTTGAATGGCAAAGATTCATAATCCCAGGGCGACGCTCCTGCGGAGCCATGTCCGAACGCCGTCTGCCGTTCACAAGCAAGGGGCCGTACACTTTTTGGCTTGTGAACGTCAGCTCGTTGCCCGCAAAAGCTCGGCAGGAGCCTCGCACTCCCGGCTGCATGTTTCATTGATACCGCCGTCTGCCGTTCACAAGCAAAGGGCCGTACGCTTTTTGGCTTGTGAACGTTGGCTCGTTGCCCGAAAAAGCTCGGCAGGAGCCTCGCACTCCCGACTGCATGTTTCATTGGTTAAGTCACAATTGTTCTTTGCTCAGACACTAAAAACGAGAACGGCAAATACGGCAAGTCCTGCAAACACCACAAAGTACCAGAGCAATGAAATGATTTGCATGTTCAATGCCATCGCACCTTCGCGATCGTTCAACTCGTTCCAGACTCTCACTTGTCCATGTCCCACGAACGCTAATCCGACGAGTGCGAGCACCCATGGATAACCACTCAAAAGATAGAAGCTTGAACCGTATGCAGTCTCACGGGCTGAAATGCCATAATCAGCCAACGCGTACAGCTGGCTGCCCATATAAGCGACACCCAGCACCCATGTTGCGGTCAAACCGAACTGAGTTCCGGTAGCGCGTCCACGCCGAAACGACCAGTTGGCGACATAGAGTGCGCCTCCAGAGAGAGCCAATAGGCCGTAAGCAATCGCGAACCAAAAAAACGCTGGTTCCGCAATGCCCGCCTGCGGCCACTCAGCGGAATAGAGTCGAATGTAGAAGTACGCGTAGGTTATTGCTGCGAGTGCCGAACCTAAAATGGCAAGGTAGCAGACCACGCCGCACCAGACCGCAGAACGACTGCCGGTAACGATGATCGGCAATTTGGTTTGTATCGCAAGTTCGCTTGTGCGAAGGGTTTCCAGAACCTTTTGGTTGGGTGCTAGCCAATAAGCAAATCCCAAAATGGCTAGCGCCAGTCCGACGATCGCCACTAGATAGACCTTGCTCAGGATCGCGATGAAGACGATTAACAGACCAGTCGCAGCCACCAACGGGTAGCAGCTCGGTCCAGGTAAATATTGAATCGACTGTGGTTGCGCACTAATTGCGTCGGTGTTCAACGTTGCCCGCCAGGCACGTGGCTTGCCACGCAACGCTTCACAAATCGCTTCTGCATCTTCCATAGCGGTGACACTTGAGTGCCAAAGAGGGTGTCGACTGCGCACGACCGGAGGCGCCAGGAAGGCATAGGTCGGAGGCGGCGAACTGACGCTCCATTCCAACGAGTCTCCTGCCCATGGATTGTCATCGGCAACCTTGCCGAAAAAATAGCTGAGTATCAGATCGACGATAAACACCACGTAGGCTGCACCAAACACAAATGCGCCGACGGTTGCAATGAGGTTGTAGAGATCGAGTTCGAGCAGGGCTGGATATGTGTAGACGCGCCGCGGCAGACCTAAGAGTCCCATGATGTGCATCGGAAAGAAGGTCAGGTTGAATCCGATAAAGGCCAACCAAAAAGTTGAATGTCCAAGGAGGGGATTGAGCATCCGCCCAGTGAACTTGGGTATCCAGTAGTACAGGCCGGCCATAAATGGAAAAACAGCTCCGCCGATGAGCACGTAGTGAAAATGGGCGACAATAAAGTAAGTGTCATGCACTTGCCAGTCGAAAGGTACAATCGCAATCATCACTCCCGACATGCCACCTAACACAAAGATGAACAGAAAGCCAAGCACAAACAGCATCGGCGTAGAAAGCGACGGTTGCTGTCCCCACAACGTTGCAATCCAAGCAAAGACCTGGGCACCGCTGGCAAGGGCGATCATCAGGCTGGCCGCCGCAAAGAAGTTAAGTGACAGCTCCGGTAGGCCCGTCGTGTACATGTGGTGGACCCACAAACCAAAGCTCACAAAAGCTGTTACCAGTATCGCGACCGCAATGAATTTATATCCCAACAATCTACGGCTGAAAGTGGTAACGACCATCGAAACGATGCCAGTGGCGGGCAAGAATATGATATAGACTTCAGGATGACCAAAGAACCAAAACAGGTGTTGCCACAGCAAGCTGGTTCCACCCGCGTCGGGATTGAAAAACTGCGTGCCTGCGGTGCGGTCGAGCTCTAACATGAGCGTCGCAATCAGTAGCGTGGTGAAGGCAAATAGACTCATCAAGCCTGCTGCCAACATGGCCCACGCAAAAAGTGGCATTCGAGCCAAGGTCATTCCCGGCGCGCGCAGTTTGAGAATGGTCACCACAATTTCAACACCTGCCACGATGCCGGAGATTTCAACCAGGCTCAGTCCCAGTGCCCAGAAATCAGTTGCCAGGCCGGAGTATTTACTGCCCGCCAAGGGCGTGTAAGCAAACCAGCCAGCGTCGGGCACTGTGCCAATAATAAAACTGAAGTAGAAGACGATGCCGCCAAATAGGTAAGTCCAGTAGCCAAACGCCGTCAGACGCGGAAACGCAACATCCCTTGAGCCGATCATCAGTGGAAGTACATAGAGCGCTAGACCTTCCAAGAACGGGACGGAAAACAGATACATCATCGTTGAACCGTGCATGGTGAAGAGCTGGTTGTAGAGCTCTGGACCAAGGAATGTATTGTCAGACACGGCCAACTGAATGCGCATCAACAGAGCAAGCACACCACCAATGAGAAAGAAGACAAAGGCGGTGACCATAAATCGCACGCCGAGCGGGCGATTGTTGACTTCCGATATCCAACCCATTAACCCGGTGGGAGATTCCCAGGTGTTAACAAATTGTTGGTCAATGGCCCGTGCGGCGTTTACGCTTGGATCGGTCACTGGAATGTTATGGGGTGGATTCAACGTTCACTCCTCCACCTTTTAATTGCATCAAATATTCAACGATGGCTTGAATGTCCTCTAACGGCGCATGCGTGGGCGGCATCTTGACTCCAGGCTTAAACGCTTGCGGATCGATTAACCATGCCGTCAAATTGTCGCGAGTTAAGGGTAGGGTAGCGGCAGCCAAAGTCTGGCGTTCACCAATTAAAGTCAAGTCGGGGCCTGCGTCGCCTACAGCCAGGGTCCCATCAATCGCATGGCACACAGCACATCCATGTTGAAAGAAGGCTCGCTCTCCAACCTGCTGTTCGGTCTGAGAAGTTGGTGGGTCGGCCGTTGCATCGGAACGGCTGCGGGTGTTAAGCCAATCGACAAATTGATCGGGCGGTAATGCGATGACCTGAAATGCCATATGCGCGTGTTGCAGGCCACAGTATTCCGCACACTGGCCGCGATAAATGCCGGGATTCTCTGCCTCCAGCCACGACACCGTTATCAACCCAGGAAGCATGTCGGTTTTGCCATGCAACTGTGGAACCCAAAAACTATGGATCACATCGCTGGCGGTCATCTCCAGCCTCACTGGTTCGCCGGCAGGAATGACTATTTCGTTCGCTGTAACAATACCTTGCTCCGGATATTCGACTTCCCACCACCAGCGATGTCCAACAACGCGAATTGTCAAGCCACTCTCCCGCATACGGAGAGCGCCGGTAGCAGTCACAGAATAGAGTAGCAATGGCACTAGAATGATGGCAGGCAGCAGCACTCCACCAACTAAGATAAAGTTCCTTCCCCATTGTTTGACGCGTGTGCGTTTGCTCGGCCTACTAAAAATTGCGACAGCTGTCAGCACAAAAACCGCGATGGAATAACCACCCAAAACCAAGCGTAGTATCCACCACAAGCGTGCCACGGCTTCTGCTGCTGGTCCCGATGGATGAAGTGCTGACTGCATTTTATCACCCCGGCATCCAGTGATAAGTATCAGGCTTGCTGCAATCAACAAGCTAACCGATCGCAAAAGAAGATTCAGCATGTTAGTCCGGTTGTTCGATTCCACAAATTTAATTTTCTTTTTGGCGCAAAGTGGGCTTAAACATTGCTGCTTTTGAATTGCTGCGTCGGACAAGCGTGCTCATCGTCGCGAGATTTGAACGACAAGCACAAAGTCGACCAACTGGGAAAGTTGCTCTTCGGTGAGGCGACCGACGTACGCCGGCATCGCGATACCGGTTGGTGGCTGGAGGATGTAATTGCGCAACTCTCGATGCGACATGGTGTGGGGAAGTGCTGCCAGATCGGGTGCAAAGCTTGGTCCATGTCCATCGATTGCATGGCACGAGTTGCAGCCGAATTCTGCGAATAACAATCTTCCTTTTTCAGCATTTGGAGGAAGTGTCAATCCGACCGGAACAGGAGGAGGCGTGTCACTTGGCCAAGCTGTCCAGTTGGATTGAATGCGCAGGGAACTCAGACCAAATAGACCCACGACGCATGAAACAACAAATAGTGTCGCAATCGGGCGGTTGCGTATCCCGCGATAGGGCGTTCGTTCCAAGAATGGAAGAAGCACCAGGAGAGCGAACACGGTCAGCGGAAATCCTACATAAAAAAGGTTTGCAAAACTGGGAGGTAACCATGCAGCAAGCGAGCTGAACCAAGACCACCACCACTCTTCCATCGGATAGGATGACTCGTGAAGATTGGCTGGTGAATAGAGCTGTCCACCTCCAAAAACGAACGTCAGAGCGATCGCAAGGATGAAGATGAGCAGGGCCATCAGGCCTGATTTCGCAGCCGTATCAGGAAAGAAGTCCTCGCCGCGCTCGACGCTCTGAGCGTCCTGCTTATAGACTGCTTTTTGCTCAGCGCCGCTCGCGACCGGCCTCTTTCGCTCGGTGGGTGAGGTAACGCTGTGGACAATGACTAGATAGAGGTGGTAGCCGATCAACGTAACGAGCAAAATAGGCCCAATGATGACATGAGCCGCATATATTCGACTGAGCGTAGGTGCACCAATTTCGCGACCTCCCTGTATGATCGTTACCAAGTACTCACCGATGGACGGTACACGGTATGCCATATTCAGCATAACCCGCAGAGCGTAGATCCCGCGCTCATCCCATCGCAGGATGTAGCCAAGGAGCGACATCGTAATCACTCCAAAAAACAGCAACACTCCGATCAACCAAGTCGCCTCGCGTGGCGACTTGTAACCGCCAACGAGGATTTGCCGGAAAAGATGGAAGAAGAGCATCACGACCATTAGACCGGCCGACCAATAGTGCAGACCACGGATAAACCATCCCAAATGATCCTGAAACGTGATGCGCTGAATGCTTTCGTACGCTTGATCAGGCGAGGCAGAATAGCCCAGCGCCATCGCGCCGCCGGTCGCAAAGAGCACGGTAAAAAGGAAAAAGAGTGTAGCTCCGTCACCAAAATACCAGGCACCCTTGGCGACACGGCGATCGAGAATATGTTGCCAAATCCGATTGAGCGCGAAGCGATCTTGGGTCCACTGCCAGATTCTAACGAGACCCAGTTGAGTGGCTATGCGTTGGGAGCGTTCAAACGCCATGCAACTCTACTTTCAAATCATGGGCGGCACGGAGTGAAGATCGACCTGAAGAATTCCGAGCTGGATGCGGTTTGCGTATCGATAAAGCGGACGGTCAGGTGGCCCTGCCATGCGCTCGCCGTGTTGATCAAAAATGCCGCCATGGCATGGACAGAAAAAGCAACGGCTACCTGCATCGAATGTCACGGGGCAGCCGAGGTCGGTGCAACTGCGTGAAAAGACGATGATCTCCTCCGTCGTCTTGCGCCATACATAGATGCCAGCTTCGACAACTTGATGCTTGGTCGCTTGAGTATCCCGTTGGACCTTGGCCGGGACAATCCGCCCCAGTTCAAACTCCTCCACGGGACCAATATCGCGCCACAACTGCCCCTCGCGTTTTGTCGTCGACAGGGCATAAATGGCCGCCGGAACGCCCACCACGCCGCCTGCGATGGCCGAACCTCCACATACCAAAGCGATTAATGCGTTTCGACGTTCCATGCAAGTCCTGTATATCTAATTGGACAGCGCCACTTGGTAGCCTGGGCAATATGGCGTCCTGAAGTTTTCGTAGCCACCCGCTGCCAAGCGGTGGAAAACGTTAACTATCGCATCCACCGTCTGGCGACGGTGGCTACCCAGCTTGCCAAGTGGCGCTGTCCAGCTAATCTGTACCAAAGAATTTCTCTGTGGCGCGCAATATGCGAACGAGATCAATCGCTTGCCTCCAGCGGCATCCCATGATTGAATGGGCACCAAACGGTTTTCTATGAAACCGTGCGACGGCTAACATTAACGAATCACGCATTAGCAAACCGCGTACCACCGCTGTCGAGATTCCCAACGGACTGACGCACACATCTATAGTGAATAAACTCAGTGAATACATACGACTCACGATCGCTTTAGTGGCGATACTATTCGTCGGCTGCAATCGTTACAGCACAGATGGCGTTCCGATCGTTGATCGGTCGGCCTCTGACGAACTGGACGCAATTCAACGGGATGTTGATGGGCAGGTTGATGTGGACCACTTGCATGACGTAGAAACAATGGGAGGGGTGATAGCAAGTTTTGGTGACGACAAGTATCACGCGGAGATGATTATTGAGGATGACGGTTCGATCGATCTCTTTGTACTCGGAGAAGATCTGACGCAAATTGGCGAGGTCCCCATCCAACAATTGACCGCTTACGCCAAAGTTATTGGTGAGACCAGGTCGCGGGCAATCTTGTTGCAACCCGCCCCTAATGCCGGCGACAACGCTGGGAAGACGAGTCGGTTTACCGGAAAACTCCCCGAAGACTACCTGGCGGGTAACTCCGTTACCGATTTTTCGCTGACCGTTGCCGGCTTGCGCATTGACGACGGCCGTTACTTGCTTCGCTTTCGATTCGCACACGAACAGCACCTGGCCATGCCCAAAGGGACGACGCACGATTTAGCACAAACGCTTTATCTGATCAGTGGTGGCAGCTACACCGAAGAAGACATAGAAGCCAATGGCCGAACCACGGCTGCTGAAAAGTATGCGGGATTTATCCCCAAGCACGATCCCAGTCCGGTGGATGGCGATTGGATATGTCCCATAACAAAGACCAAGGCAAACCCAGAGTGCAGTTGGATTATTGCTGGAGACACCTACTACTTCTGCTGTCCTCCCTGCATTGATGAATTTCTCGCCAAAGCTAAGGCGGATTCAGGCAACATCGCAGCGGCTGACACTTTCAAACAGCGCAGTGAACCTGAATAGTCAGTTTAATGAATGCTTCTTTTGTTCTTTACAATATTAAGAATCATGGTAGAGGACGAGGCTACGAGTCCCGCGAGCCCTGGTCTTCGAAAGGGATTGCACGGTGGAACGATTGTCCTCAATCGCTGCGGAAGTGATTGGGGACAATATTGGGGACAATCGCTCGACACACACAGCCTATATTCTGAAGCGATTGGGGACTATCCTTCACACTGCCTCCCCCCTTTTGCATCACTGCGGTTCGTTGGCAAAATGAGCCATTTAAGGTTATTTGGTCTGCTTTCGTCCGGTGTGGTGTTGCGTCGCGCAGGCTGCCCTCGCATCGAGCAAGGTGTAAAGTTGTGGGTTAAACTGGTCGAGCCTGGAGCATATCCAAGTTGTTTTGGATTGAGATCACTGTTAATATTAAGAGGACTTCTCGATCCAAGTTGAGCTTTGACAACGTTAAGCTACGCTAGGCGAGCCGATATCGAGAATTCGCGTAACTTCAAGTATATTTGGTATCCGATGTCCCACCGCACTACTAGCCAATCGATGGCAACCGCGCAGCTATGGCTGCGACCGTTGCTCTTGCTGGTTTGTATGACGGTGTCGGTCGAGGGTAGTTTGCGCGTTGCATTGGTGTCGATGAGCTCCCTGCAAGCTCAAGGTCTCGAACCGATGGGGCCGGTTGAATCGCCCTCGGAAGAAGTTCCAGTTCAGCAGGAGTCCAGTGACAGCCCAACGTCGAACGAATTGCCTGAAGAAACTGGAAAGCACGTTTGTACGGGGGAACGAAAAGGAAAACGTCCTGCCAGATTGTGTGCTATTGCGCAAAGACTTGTGGTTCGACGTACTCAACGTGCTGTGCAAATCCATAGTGGGTGCTTAATTGTATTTGAGCATCAGTACCGCAATGGTTGCGGTGCTCACCTGCGTTGCTGAAACGCGTTCTGGAATCAAATCACCGTTAGCGACGAACCTTGATGCGCGCTATTTTCTGGGTGATTGAAATCGCTTTAACTTGCCACAAGTTTATTTCGCCATTCACCGTACAGCTCGGGTGCAGTGTGCAGTCAATTGATCAAATAGTCGGTCCATCTGAGCTCATTTGAACGAGTTCACTGTGGGACCATCCGCAAGTCTGCTCAAACGTTCATGTCATTTCAGAACGTCGCGCGTTACTTCATGTTACGCGATGACCAACAATATATATTAATGGTGAAAAATGGAACGAATTTTGTCTGGTGCTGCAAAGTTTCTACGTGAAGAGTATCCAAAGAACAAGGAGTTCTACAAGAAGCTGGCTAACAAGCAGCAGAAGCCGATTGCATTATTTATTACCTGTGCAGATTCGCGAGTGCATCCCAATTTGATCACGCAAACCGAGCCGGGCGATCTCTTCTTGCTGCGCAATGCGGGTAACCTCATACCGCCCCATGGATCAGTGATTGGTGGTGAGGCAGCGACGATCGAATATGCGGTCGAAGTTCTGGAGGTTCGCAATATCATTGTCTGCGGCCACTCCGAGTGTGGCGCCATGAAAGCTTTGATTTCGCGTGAAGGAATTGAAGATCTGCCGAGTGTCAAAGCCTGGTGCGAGCATGCCGAAGCAACACGGCGGATCGTGAAGCAGAAGTACAAGACACTCACTGGTAGCAAGTTGGCGGTAGCAGCAACCGAGCAAAACGTTCTTGTGCAGCTCAACAATCTGAGTACGCATCCCTGCGTCGCAGCACGGCTTGCAACTGGCGAATTGCATACCTATGGCTGGTACTTTGATATGGCAAGCGGCCAGATCTACCAATACGACTCGGTCACTACAGAATTTGAAAAGCTCGGTGACACAGCTTTGGCGGCAAATCCGTTACCACTCCGCGGTGTTCGAGCTCAAGTGTAGAGGTTTACGCTATACCTCAATGCACTTCAACCACCTCGACGTTGCGACACCCACAATCGATTTTTCAAGCCACAGAACAAGATATGACAACAAGCACGACACAGTTTGACGCGCGATCTCTCTTCAAGGACTTCGTTGCTGGACTTATCGTTTTTTTAGTAGCGCTGCCGCTTTGCCTGGGCATCGCTCTGGCTTCTGGCGCCCCGCTTTTTTCGGGGCTAATCGCCGGCATTGTTGGTGGAATACTCGTGGGAATTCTCAGCGGCTCTCACACCAGTGTGAGTGGTCCTGCGGCTGGATTAACTGCTATCGTGGCAGCTCAAATTTCCGGCTTAGGGTCATTCGATACATTTCTTTTGGCATTGGTCATTGGTGGTTTTTTGCAAATCATTTTGGGCGTGATTAAGGCGGGGGCGCTTTCAGCGTTTTTCCCTTCGAGCGTCATCAAAGGGTTGTTGGCTGCCATTGGTGTGATCTTGATTTTGAAGCAAATCCCGCATTTGCTTGGCCATGATCAGGACCCAGAAGGTGAGATGTCATTCAACCAACCTGATCATGAAAACACTTTCAGTGAATTCGCGAAAGTCTTTGAAGGAGAGATTCACCAAGGGGCGGTGGTGATCGGCTTGCTTTCACTCGCCCTGCTGATCTTTTGGGACCGTTTTAAACCGCTCAAAAAGTCGCTGGTGCCTGCTCCGCTGATTGTCGTCATCCTCGGGATCGCTCTCGGCCAGTTATTCACACGCTTCGGAACGCCGTGGGTGATCGAGTCGAGCCACTTGGTGCAGGTACCCGTTGCCAACAGCCCAAGAGAGTTCATAGGGTTTCTCACCTTTCCCGACTTTTCGCAAATCCTTAACCCCGCCGTCTATGTCGCTGCGATCACCATTGCCGTGGTGGCATCTCTCGAGACCCTATTGAACTTGGATGCGGTCGACAAGCTCGATAAAAAACAGCGACTTTCGCCGCCAAGTCGCGAACTGTGGGCTCAAGGTGTCGGCAATATGGCCTCGGGAATGATCGGTGGCATTCCGATGACCTCGGTCATTATCCGCGGATCGGTCAATATCAACGCTGGAGCGGAGTCGAAAATCTCAGCAATTTTTCATGGTGTGTTACTGCTAGTTTGTGTCGCAATTCTACCGAACCTTATCAACACAATCCCCCTTTCATGTCTTGCCGCTATTTTGTTGCTTACGGGATACAAGTTGGCAAGCCCGATGTTATTCAAACAAATGTGGTCAGAAGGAAGATACCAATTTGTGCCTTTCCTTGTGACCTTGGTGTCGATCGTTCTGACTGACCTCTTGATTGGGATCTTGATCGGGCTGGCGATCAGTTTAGTCTTCATCCTCAACAGCAATCTACGACGACCGATACGCCGCATACGCGAAAAGCATCTGGGTGGAGAGGTGCTGCACATCGAACTTGCAAATCAAGTGAGCTTCTTAAACCGCGCAGCATTAGAAAACGCACTCCGCGAAGCACCACGTGGGACGCGAGTGCTATTGGACGCGCGCCGTACAGATTACATCGACCCTGATATTTTGAGCCTAATTCGCGAATTCAAAAACGTTACGGCTCCTGTTTACGATATCCAGGTTGGCTTACTAGGCTTCCGCGACAAGTACTTGTTGAAAGATTCGATCGAAACCGTCGACTTTGCACCTCAGGAACTGCGCGAACAGTTGACACCCGCACAGGTACTGGAGGTGCTTCTGGAAGGCAATCGTAGGTTCGCGGAGGGGCATCCCTTGGATCGTGACTTGAGACGCCAAGGGGATTCAAACGGCGATCTGCCTCGTCCCATGGTCGCTATCTTTACGGGCATCGATTCACGTACACCTGCGGAGTTGATATTCGACTTGGGCTTGGGTGATGCCTACGTTGTCCGCATGCCAGGTAACGTTGTTGGACCGCGCGCCGTGGGTGGCTTGGAGTTCGCTTGTCTCGAAGGAGTCAAACTCATTCTTGTCATGGGACACACTGGTAGCCGCTTGGTCAAAGCTGCAATTGAACAGTCTCTCTCGCTTGGAAAGCAGGAAGAACTGGCTGGCTGCGACAATTTGGATTCGGTGCTGGCCGATATTGCGCTTTCGATTGATAGACCAGCACTGCGAACTTTTTCGCAACTCCCTGAAGCTGAACAACAACAAGTCATGGATGACGTTTCTAAGCGGCATGTGCTGCGATCAGCCGAACAGGTGATAGAACTTAGTCCCACCATTCGTCGACTCGTCGAGGAAGGAAAAGTTGCTATTGTCGGTTCGATTTTCGATGTGCAATCTGGCCATATCGAAATACTGACGGACCGTAGTAGAATTGACGTTGCAAAGCAGCAACCTGCTATCAGCAACTAATTACAATTAGACCGCTCTCAATGGTCTTGGGATGACAACGTCACAGGGAACGAGTCTAGGGACACCTAATGCCAGCAGAACCTATCCCAGCAGCACAAGTAGTTACGCGCCCAGTCGACAGTTCCGTAGCGGGGAGTGTCAGGGCGGCTGTCTTAAATCGATTGCGACACAAGGTAGCTGGCAAACGGCCGATCATAGGTGCAGGTGCTGGAACAGGCATCTCCGCAAAGTGTGAAGAGGCAGGTGGCGTTGATTTGATCGTGATCTATAACTCCGGACGTTTCCGCATGGCTGGTCGAGGATCGCTGGCCGGCTTGATGCCGTATGGAAATGCCAATGCGATTGTTAAGGAGATGGCGCACGAAGTCTTAACGATCGTCAAAGAAACGCC
The DNA here is from genome assembly GCA_041753315.1 of Pirellulaceae bacterium. Taxonomy (GTDB): domain Bacteria; phylum Planctomycetota; class Planctomycetia; order Pirellulales; family Pirellulaceae; genus Aureliella. The sequence goes on from JBGSUV010000150.1 coordinate 11,865, forward strand.
CGTTTTGGCTGGTGTGTGTGCTACCGATCCATTTATGTTGCGAGATTCCTTTTTGGCAGAGCTGCGCGACATGGGATTTGCGGGAATTCAGAATTTCCCGACAGTCGGCTTGATCGATGGTCTGTTCCGGCAAAATCTGGAAGAGACCGGCATGAGCTACTCGTTGGAAGTCGACTGCATTGCTGCTGCCCGCGGGTTGGACCTGCTGACGACTCCCTATGTTTTTAATACACAGGAAGCCAGGCTGATGACCGAAGCTGGTGCTGACATTATCGTCGCGCACATGGGGTTAACGACCAGTGGTGCGATTGGAGCCAAGACGTCAAGAACACTGTCCGAATGCGTGCCGGAAGTCCAAGCGATCATTGATACCTGCAAGTCGATTCGAAACGACGTGCTCGTTCTCTGCCATGGAGGTCCGATTGCTACGCCTGCCGATGCAGCGACGATGTTTGCAACGTGCCGTGGTATTGATGGTTTTTACGGTGCGAGTTCAATGGAGCGACTGCCCACGGAGATCGCGATGACGCAAGAGATTTGCAAGTTCACTTCGCTGGAACTATGAACCATGCTGACGATTGCCGTGTTAGGGACGCTGGATACCAAAGGTGACGAACACTCCTTTGTGGCCGACTGCATACGGAAAGCTGGTCATCAAGCATTGTTGATCGATGTCGGAACCAATGGTCCACCGACAGTGGCACCCGCTTTTACGCGGGATCACGTCTTAGAAGCTGAGGCCGCGGATGCTCCCAAGAATACTCAACCGATGTTAGCGTCCGCGTTGGATCGCGGCCAAGCCATAGGCAGAATGGCGAACGCGGTACCGCATTTCGTAAAACGCCTTGTTCATCAAGGCAGAATTGACGGAATCATCGCCTTGGGTGGATCGGGAGGTACTTCGATCGCAACCGCCGCGATGCGCGCTCTTCCGTTGGGGTTTCCGAAGGTTATGGTCTCCACAATGGCTGGGAAAGATGTTAGCGCTTACGTCGACATCAGCGATATCGTGATGATTCCTAGCATTGTCGATGTCAGTGGTATCAATCGCATTTCGGCTGACGTATTTACTCGTGCGGCTGCAGTTGTCGTAGCTTTGGCGTAAGCGTACATAGTCGGCATCGTTTTTCTTCCGACCTGGCATTGAATTGGGGTGTAGTGTTGCTGCGTTGATCGACAAGGACACGACACACCGTAGGGGAGAGCCAGCACTTTGCCACGTTCAAGCAGCCACTCAAAGC
>JBGSUV010000151.1:0-5655 GCA_041753315.1 Pirellulaceae bacterium
AGTTCACTGCCTTACCAAAGTTATGAGGTTCTGTAATCACCATGATCAACGATACGATTCGAATTCGCTTAAGTTTAGGCCTGATCGTGGTGGCAATCCTCCACGCGATTCTCCTCGGAGTTGTCTTCACGGCTTTGCATAGCCGGTAGCGACATTCGGACGCTTCCTCCGCCTTCGCCAAACATACCAAATGAAGCCACCGAGCAGAGCTCCAAAAGGAATAATAACTTGCGTCCAGGCGGCCAGTAGAGTGATCTTGTGGAGCAGCGAGTTGTGTTGGTCGGCGGTTTTCGGAATCTGGCCGGTGTACTTAGCAACGTGGTGCAGCAAATTGATGGCTGCCGAGTTTGCGGGGATCTCCTTGTGGCAAGCGATGCATGTTCCCTCTCGGCTCATGTGCTCGAGTTCGGATTTGTTGAATGCTCGGGACAGCTGAAAATGGTGGCCGACGGTAGCTAACTGTTTCCCGTCCTTGTCGACGATTTGCGACCAGTCGTGATCGAGGTTTTCAATAGCGGCCATCTGTGGCTGCGCGTTCTTGGAGAGAATCTGTCCGTCTACCGTCTCAAGATCGACAAAGTGCTCTTGATTCCAAGGCCGAGTAGAACCAATACCTAGCCCTAGTGCTTTAGAGGAAGCGTGGCACGATTCGCAAGTACGAGCATTTTTCGTCATCGTGTGCGGCTGAGTCGGGCTCATGTCAATTGAAAGTTGCCCGTCCGCGCCGCCACCCTCGCTGTCGGCCATCGTTTTGAAAATATGATTAGAGAGCAACGTCTTTCCGTCTTCTCCAATCAGCGTCACCGAAACTTGGCAGCCTGGTGCCAGCGGCGTCACGCGGCCTTCACCGTTGATGCCGAGCATCGGTTCTTCCCAGCGTTCGTAACTACGCTGCTCTGTGATCTTTCCGGGAATGATCGTGTCGTAACCCGATTCACCACGATCTGTGCGATACTCTGGCTCAGCGTGCTTGCGACCTGCAGCAACCCAGTCAAAGGCCGACAGTGATTTGGAAGCCTCAGGGCACTTTTCTTTTTGCGTAAAATCGACTTTCACGTGGCAGCCGTAGCATTGAGGCGTCCAGCTCGAATGGCAACTGTAGCACTCCATCCGCTCCATATGTTTCGCCACGCCCTGCATCGAAACCATTCCTCGCTCGCTGATCTTCTTCTCTTCGGCGAGTACCTTCAACGGCTTCATGCGGATGTCTTTTCCGGCTGCGGTGTGCACGATGATCTCTTTGCCATCCTTCACGACGTTCTCGTAGGGGTTGCCACGTGCGGTCAGCAAAAACCCGTCCTTCTTATCATGGAGTGTGCCGGCCCAAGTGTGAGGTAATTGAGACTGGGCGAGCCGTCTTCCAGGACCTTTGGCAAAAAACTCAGCGAACTCGTCCATGAATCCAAGCGGAAGCTCCCAAGGGAGTTTGTCCACGGTGCCATGGCAGTCAGAGCATTCGATTTGAACGGCTGCGAGATTCGCCGCAGCAAGAAACCCGTCGCCGTGAACGTCAATCGAAGTGTGGCAGTCTTGGCAGGTCATCCCCTTTTGATAATGGATATCTTGCTCCATGGCGATGTAGTGCTTGGTGTGCAAGGCTGGCTGGTCTTTGCCTTCCTCGGTGTAGGGAGCGGCGAAAGGTGACTCCATTAGGCCCTGGAAGGATACACCGATGCGTTTTCCACGGTCGTGACAGGTCGTGCAGGTCTCGACGGGCATTCCGTGATAGCTCAAGTTGTTTACCGTCACTTTCGTTTCGCGGGTTCCTTGAATGCTATGGACCAGCGCATGGCCTTGTTTGTCCTTAGGAAGCGATACGTCGCGGCCCTCATAGAAACCTTCGTTACCATAAGGAACGTGGCATGAAGAGCACCCCATTCCACGAAAGTCGCCTCGAACCTCGCGCCCCTTAACGGCGTGATGACACCGCTGGCATTCTTGCCTGATGTATGTGTAAGCAGCAAGAGACGGATCGTCATTCAGTCGGTGAAGTTCATCGACTCGCAAAGCTTCCGGAAGCGGATCGTGCTTATCGACGAACACGTTGGGCTCAAGCTTGGTGAGTCGTTCCATGTACTCACGATATTCACTTGTCCCAAGTCGCTTGCTTTTGTCCTTAGGGTTCTCAACGGCATAGTTACCGTATTGATGCTTGTAACCCGTGAGCGAACCAAAGGCCCAGCAAACACCTTGGATTTTGCCGGCTTCGGTCATCATCAAGCTGTGCCACTGGACGTCGACTTGCTCCTTGTGACACTGCCCACAGGTCTCCGCGTTAACCCAAGGGCTTCCTGGATCAGCAAAGAAGTTCTCGCCACCGTGAGCGATGGCCTTGTCGGTTCGTTCTTTCGGGTCGCCGTTGTGGCACACGACGCAACCGGCTGGGTCGCCTAGCTCTTTCCCGCGTTGCATGATCTGATTCAGCATTTCGGAGCCAATCTCGCGAATTGGCTCGATCTCTCCATGACATGCCATGCACCCAGAGGCAGCGGACTCGGGGAAATGGTCAATAAGGCGATCTTGCGCTGTCGACTGTCGCGCGACCAAAGCGAGCAGGAAGCAGCAACCTAGGAAACGGAGACCAACTCGATGTGGACTCATACTTGTTATTGGACCTATGTTATGACTCATGCGGATAAGTACCATAAGATGAGAGCACTTTTTCTAACTTCGCTTGAGTTGCATTTCCCACAACAAGAACCAAGTTATTGTCGATGACGGCATACGCTATCAGCCACTCTGGCGTCGTCTGAAACTGAGCCTGTCGTTCCATCTTGGGACGCTTCTCATTTGGGATCAGCTCCAGTTGATCTTTGGGTAATACGAAGACGGAGATCGGCTGTGAGTCGACGGAGCCGACGACATAAGCGACGGCTTGTCCATCGAGTTGGTACATTCCCGCTCCGTTCACTTCGAACCCTGAGTCCTTTCGAGGTGGGCATCGGACCGGAAAGCTAACGCGGCGAACGAGATAACGATCTACTTCAATGTCCGATGTGCTCTCGAAATCCGGACGCAAACTTCCCGTGGCCACAAATCGGTGAACTGCAATCGACTCTTGCAAAAGCGACGGAATGTTCTCATTCGATCCGGATTGCAAAACCCAAAATGAAATGAAGACTAAGAGCGATGCCGCGATTGCGACGAGCGTGATCAGCGATCGGGATACGCGCCGACCAATTTTCGGAGAAGGCTTACTCAGGACCACTCCGGATTCCGTAAGAACCTGATCCCAGTTGACGAGCGATTCGTTGCCGGAATCGGATTGGTTTAGTGCTGTTGTCAGGCTGCGCTCAATTCGTTCTTGACCATCAAACCACTTTCGGCATTGCTCGCAGCACTCCAGATGTTGCTCGATACCGAAGTGAATCTCGGCGTCTCCCTCGGAGTCATGGAAAATACTCCAATGCGAACGAACCTGCTTGCAGTCCATGTTGCCAACGTTCTTCATGCTGTGTCGCCTCGCTTTGCGAAGCCATTTTGTTGAATAAATGAAGCGAGGCCTTGTCGAAGTTCGACTCTCGCACGTGCTAAGAGCCCCATAACCGTTCCGATCGGAATGTCGAGAATCTCGGCAATCTCCCGGTACTTAAACTCGCCGATCGCTCGCAGCAGCAGGACTCGACGCGAAGTCTCATCAAGCATTACAAGCTGATGTGCGACACACTCGTCGAAGTGGTCAAGCAGTTCTCGCGGCGAGTCCATCAACGACTCCCAGTGAAAATGATCGATGTGGTGGGAAGCAAGCTCGTTTAATTCCCGCTGGTCGAATGGCACCGCCAATTTTTGGTTCGCTCGATTACGGTTCAGCGATTCAAACGTCACATACCGGTAGATCCAAGCACGAAAGTTTGTGCCCTCTGCGTAGAGATCAAAATCGCGGTATGCATTTGCAATCGCAGCCTGCAACGTGTCCTGAACATCTTCACGTCGATTGAGCGCACGAAAACAGAACAACTCCAGTTGGCGCTGGATGGGCTGCAAATGAGCGACAAATCGTTCGGCTTTTTCGTGGTCGATATCAGTCAAGAAAAACGTCTGGGATAGATGAATTAGCGACGGATTCGATTCTCGATCGCTTTTGGCACGCATAACCTTACTGATTGAATGTCAGCACTACCTCGGTTTAATACAAAAATCCGAGTTTTCCGAGAACTTAGGCATTTTCTTCATGATTGACTGGAACCCCGAAGAACGGTGTAAACCAAATCCAGTATGGAGCGAACTCTTCGTTTCTGCTACATTTGGGACCATATGGTCCAAAACGGCGGGTTGAGTGACCAGTCCCGGTTCTCCAGGTGACGATCGCAAATGCAAGAGCAGTTACCAAAGCTAGACCCTAGCAAATGGGTATCCGAACACGGAGAAACCCTCTACGCATACGCGATGTCGCGACTGAAGAACGCGGATGCGGCCGAAGATGCCGTTCAAGAAGCACTTCTCGGCGGGCTGAAGAACTTGAGCCATTTTCCTCCGGAAAGTGATGTCGGCCCGTGGCTGATGGGAATTTTGAAGAAAAAAGTCGTGGATCGGCAGCGGCAATCAGCTCGAGTGAACACGGCAACCGGCGATGTTGATCCGATCCTCGACACGCTTTTTGATAAAAACGGTCATTGGTCCGAGACGGCGCGGGCAGCTGACCCGCTTAGGCTGGACTCCCTTGAACAATCGGAATTCATGGGAATACTGAAGCGTTGCCTGAAGGGCCTGCCGCCGAATCAAGCTGCTGTTTTCGTTGGTCGCGAGCTAAATGAGCGAAATCCAGAAGATTTGTGTAAGGAACTCGGTGTAAGTTCAACAAACTTATGGGTGCTCATGCATCGAGCTAGGCTTCGCCTTGCTGAGTGCATTCGTGCGAGATGGGCGATGGGGGAGGCCTAATATGCTCAACTGCAAAGACATGACCAAACTGATCTCCGATTCTTTGGAACGAAAGATATCGGTTCGTCAGCGCATGGAGCTCTGGCTTCACATCATGATGTGCGGCATGTGCCGACGGTTCCGTTCCAACATCATCGAACTCCGCAAACGCGTCCGTGGCTCAAAAGGTCTTCTGGATCAGGCCGACATTGCCTCAGCTGCTCTGCCACCTGCGACGAAAGCTCGGCTCGAAGAGGCGGTCAAACGGCAGCTCGGCTGAGTCCTTTCAGCCGAATCCAATCATGCCTTCTTCTTTATCGGCAACTTCGGCTCGTGACCGTACCGGAGCAACTGCTTATCGGTGTCGATGAAAAGGCTTGTGTTGAACCGTAATGCACGGTGTAGGGCGAATACGAAGTTGAGCTCTGTGCCGGGTAGTACGCGTTATAGATTGGTTGCGCTGAACTCGTCATGCTCGAACCCATGACAACCGGATACTGAGTTACCGGATAGGTCGAGTGGTTCATGATCGGCGCGGCTGATGACACAACTGGAGCCGCAGCGCTACGTGCCGAACAGCTACCATTGGCACAAGTCTGTCCTGGAGCGTAAGTGCCACTCGAAAGTGATCTAACGCTCGAGCCTTGATAGTAGCCGCCAATTGGCTGACTGCTTCGATAGCTGCCTGATGGAAAAGCCGGCGACGAGGCAGCGGGCGACGAGTAACCGCCACGGGTTCCGCTTTGCGCAAACGCAGACGTCGCACAATGGGTTGAGGCCAGCAACAGGGCAAGC